>JARLJS010000139.1 GCA_031291075.1 Nevskia sp.
CCCAGCGTGTTGCGATTTTTGTTTTCAGTCATGCCGCGGAGCGTTGGTGGTGAGACGTGAGACGTGAGACGTGAGACGCATGCGGCGGTGCTTGTGCTTTTCACGTCTCACGTCTCACCTCTCACGTCTCACCTCTCACGTCTCACTTATTGAATCCCAGCACGTCCCGCATGTCGTACAGGCCGGCCGGACGCGAGGCCAGCCACACCGCCGCCCGCAGCGCACCGCGGGCGAAGTTGCTGCGGCTGCTGGCCTTGTGGGTGATCTCCACCCGCTCGCCCTCGCCCAGGAACATCACCGTGTGGTCGCCCACCACGTCGCCGCCGCGCACAGTGGCGAAGCCGATGGTGCGGTCATCGC
The DNA here is from genome assembly GCA_031291075.1 of Nevskia sp. Taxonomy (GTDB): domain Bacteria; phylum Pseudomonadota; class Gammaproteobacteria; order Nevskiales; family Nevskiaceae; genus Nevskia. The sequence goes on from JARLJS010000139.1 coordinate 361, forward strand.
GCGTCCCGGTCACGCCCTCGCGCCCGTATACCGCGCAGTCCTCCAGGCGGCGCCCGAGCGCCTGCGCCACCGCCTCGCCCATGCGCAGCGCCGTGCCGGACGGCGCATCCACCTTGGCGCGGTGGTGCGCCTCCACGATCTCCACGTCGTAGCCCTCGCCGAGGGTTCGCGCCGTGATTTCCAACAATTGCAGGCACAGGTTGACGCCCACACTGTAGTTGGCCGACTGGCACACCGGAATGCTGCGCGCCGCCGCCACGATGCGGTCTTTCTGCTCCGCGGTGAGGCCGGTAGTGCCGACCACCAGCGCCTTGCCCGCGCGCAGGCAGGCATCGAGCGCCGCCATGGTGCCCTCGGGCCGGGTGAAGTCGACCACCACGTCGACCGCGGCCACCGCCGCGGCCAGGTCCGCGCCGAGCGGCACGCCGGCGGCGGGCAGTCCGGCGAGCTGGGCCGCGTCCTGCCCCAGCTCGGGGCAGCCGGCCCGGTCCAGCGCGGCCGCGAAACGAGCCTCCGGCGCGGCAGGAAAGGATTGGATCAGCGCGCGGCCCATACGACCGGCGGCGCCCAGGATGGCGATCTTGACGGGCTGGTTCATGCCGCCATTTTAACAGTGAGGTCGCCCGCTGCGCGGGCTGTGAGGGGTGAGGTCGCGCCCTACGGGCGCTGTGAGGAGAAAAGCTGGGCTTTGCTTGTCTCCTCACAGCAACGCCTCAGCGTTGCGACCTCACAGCGTGGGCGCAGCCCGCGCAGCGGGCGACCTCACGGCTTTATATGCGAGTCGAAGAACTGCTTGGCCTTGTCCAGCCAGGATGCGGTCTGCGGACTGTGCTTCTTCTCGCCCAGCGATTCGCCCAGCTCGCGCAGCAGCTCTTTCTGCCGCTTGGTCAGGTGCACCGGCGTTTCCACCACCACGCTGCACAGCAGGTCGCCGGTGGCGCCTCCGCGCACCGGCTTGACCCCCAGCCCGCGCAGACGGAATACCTTGCCGCTCTGGGTGGATTCGGCGATCTTGAGGGTGGACTTGCCGGACAGCGTCGGCACCTCCAGCTCGCCGCCCAGCGCAGCGGTAACGAAGCTCACCGGCACCGTGCAGTAGAGATCGTTGCCGTCGCGTTCGAACATCTCGTGCGGCCGCACCTGCACCTGCACGTACAGGTCACCGGGCGGCGCATTGCGCTCGCCGCGCTCGCCCTCGCCGGTCAGGCGGATGCGATCGCCGGTGTCGACGCCCGCGGGAATCTTCACTTCCAGCGTCTTCTCGCTGCGCACCTTGCCCGCGCCACGGCAGTGCTTGCAGGGGTCGGTCACCGCCGTGCCGCGGCCGCGGCAGGCCGGACAGGTCTGTTGCAACACGAAGAAGCCCTGCTGCACGCGCACCTGCCCGGCGCCGCGGCAGGTGGGGCATTCGCGGGCCGGCTTGCCGTCGGCGGTGCCGTGGCCGTGACAGGGCTCGCAGTCCGTCACGGTGGGGATGCGCACCGTCTCAGTGGTGCCGAACACCGCCTGCTCCAGCGACAGCTCGATGGTGTAGCGCAGGTCGGCGCCGCGCCGCGGACCGCCCCGCCCGCCACCGAAAATATCGGCGAAGACGTCGCCGAAGATGTCGGCGAAGCCGCCGCCGAAGCCGGCACCCGCCCCGCCGCCACCCCGCTGCAGCCCTTCGTGGCCGTAGCGGTTGTAGATCTCGCGCTTCTGCGGATCGGTGAGAACCTCGTAGGCCTCGTTGACCTCCTTGAATTTCTCCTCCGCCGTGTGGTCGTCCGGATTGCGGTCCGGGTGGTACTTCATGGCGAGCTTGCGGTACGACTTCTTCAGTTCGTCGTCGCCGGCGTCCTTGGATACGCCCAGGACTTCGTAGTAATCGCGCTTGCTCATGAGTGAGGGGTGAGGAGTGAGGTCGCGCCCTTCAGGCGCTGTGAGGGGAAAAACATTACGTCCTAGCCTCCACGCTCGATTTTGATCAGTGCACCAAGACCGCCAAACAATTTCTGGACTGCACCCTCAAGTTCCGTGCCATTCGCGAGAAAGCCCAATTCATTGGAAATCACCACTAGTGTTTCAAGCTCCGACAAGGATCCGCGCGCGATAGTCAGATATTGAGCGAACTCTCTTCCCGTGGACCGGGCAGCGCCTTCTGCAACATTGGCGGGGACGCTCACGGCAGCTCGTCGCATCTGCGAAGTCAGCCCAAAGAGTTCTTCTTTCGGGAAAGAAGCGGTGACGCTATAAACGAGCTTCACGAGCGCGATGCCGTCCTGCCATACCCGAAGCTCGTGATGCTTCCGCTTCATCTGTCCCCTCACAGCAAAGCGGGGCTTTAGCCCCGCTTTGCGACCTCACTCCTTACAGGCGGCGCAGCCGCCGACCTCACTTCTTGTCCTTCACTTCCGTGAACTCGGCGTCGACCACGTCGTCCTTCTTCGCCGACCCACCCGCCGCCGCACCTGCCTCGCCCTGCGGCGCCGACTTGGCGTAGGCGCGCTCGGCCAGCTTGGCGGAGGCCTGCGCCAGCGCCTCGGTCTTGGCGGTGATGGCGTCCTTGTCGTCGCCCTTGAGCGCTTCGCGCAGGCCGGCGATAGCGTCCTCGATCTGCTTCTTCTCGTCCGGCTGCACCTCGGCGGCCAGATCCTTCAGCGACTTCTCCACCGCGTGCACCATCTGGTCGCCCTGGTTGCGGGCGCCGATCAACTCGTTGAACTTGCGGTCCTCATCGGCATGCGCTTCGGCGTCCTTCACCATGCGCTTGATCTCGTCGTCCGTCAGGCCGGAGTTGGCCTTGACCACGATGGACTGCGACTTGCCGGTGGCCTTGTCCTTGGCACTGACGTTGAGGATGCCGTTGGCGTCGATGTCGAAGGTCACCTCCACCTGCGGCATGCCGCGCGGCGCCGGTGGGATGTCCGCCAGGTCGAACTTGCCCAGCGACTTGTTGGCGCTGGCGATTTCGCGCTCGCCCTGCAGCACGTGCACCGTCACCGCGGTCTGGTTGTCGTCGGCCGTGGTGAAGGTCTCGGTCTTGCGGGTCGGGATGGTGGTGTTCTTCTCGATCAGCTTGGTCATCTTGCCGCCGAGGGTCTCGATGCCCAGCGACAGCGGGGTGACGTCGAGCAGCAGCACGTCCTTGACCTCGCCGGTCAGCACCGCGCCCTGGATCGCCGCGCCCACCGCCACCGCCTCGTCCGGGTTGACGTCGCGGCGCGGCTCGCGGCCGAACAGGTTCTTCACCACGTCCTGCACCTTGGGCATGCGGGTCTGGCCGCCCACCAGGATCACCTCCTGGATGTCGCCGGCCTTGAGGCCCGCGTCCTTCAGCGCCGTGCGGCAGGGTTCCAGCGTCTTCTCGATCAGTTCGTCGACCAGCGACTCAAGCTTGGCGCGCGTCAGCTTGATGTTGAGATGCTTGGGCCCGGAAGCGTCGGCCGTGATGTACGGCAGGTTGACGTCGGTCTGGGTGGTAGACGACAGCTCGATCTTGGCTTTCTCGGCGGCTTCCTTCAGGCGCTGCAGCGCCAACGGATCCTTCTTCAGGTCGATGCCCTGCTCCTTCTGGAACTCGGTGGCGATGAAGTCGATCACCCGCATGTCGAAGTCTTCGCCGCCGAGGAAGGTGTCGCCGTTGGTGGACAGCACCTCGAACTGGTGCTCGCCCTCGACCTCGGCGATCTCGATGATGGAGATATCGAAGGTGCCGCCGCCCAGGTCGTACACCGCGATCTTGCGGTCGCCCTTGACCTTGTCCATGCCGAAGGCCAACGCCGCGGCGGTGGGCTCGTTGATGATGCGCTTGACGTCCAGGCCGGCGATGCGGCCGGCGTCCTTCGTCGCCTGGCGCTGCGAGTCGTTGAAATAGGCCGGCACGGTGATCACCGCCTCGGTGACCTTCTCGCCGAGGTAGTCCTCGGCGGTCTTCTTCATCTTCACCAGCACCTGCGCCGACACCTCCGGCGGGGCCATCTTCTTGCCCTTGACCTCGACCCAGGCGTCGCCGTTGCCGGCCTTGACGATCTTGTACGGCACCATGGCGATGTCTTTCTGCACCACGCCGTCGTCGTAGCGGCGGCCGATCAGGCGCTTCACCGCGTACAGGGTGTTGGCGGGATTGGTCACCGCCTGCCGCTTGGCCGGGCGGCCGACGACGACCTGACCGTCATCGGTATAGGCGACGATGGACGGGGTGGTGCGCTCGCCCTCGCTGTTCTCGATGACTTTGGCGTTGCCGCCTTCCATGATGGCGACGCACGAGTTGGTGGTGCCCAGGTCGATGCCGATGATCTTGCCCATTGTTGCTTTCCTGTGTCCTGACTGAATTGGTTGCGTTGCGGACTTTAATCTGTGGATAAGTGGATGAGGTTCAAGACGCCGCGGCCGGATCCGGCCTGTTGTTGGGCGCCCGCGCCACCACCACCATGGCCGGGCGCAACAGCCGCTCGTGCAGGCGGTAGCCCTTCTGCATCACCGACAGCACATGGTTCGGCGCCACGTCCGGGGACTCCAGCATGGACACGGCCTCGTGCAGCTCGGGGTTGAACGGTTCGCCGGCCGGGTCCAGCACCTTGACGCCATGCTTCTCGAAGAAGGCATGGAGCTGCTTGTGGGTGAGGGCCACCCCTTCGCGGATGGTGCTGGTGCTGGCTTGCGGGGCCTCGGCGGCCTTGAGGCCCAGCTCGAGGCTGTCGGTGATGGCCAACAGGTCGGCGAGGACGCGCTCGGCGGCATATTTGAGGCTGGTGGCGAGCTCGCGCTCGCTGCGCTTGCGCACGTTCTCGGCCTCGGCCGCGGCACGCAGGCCCTGCTCCTTGAGCGCCGACAGGCGCTGCTCGGTCTCGGCCAGCCGGGCCTGCAGGGCGGCGATCTCGGCCGCGGGATCGGCGGTCTCGGCCGCGTTCTCGGTGTTTTCCGTCATCGTTTCCGAAAATCCTGGGTTTCTTGTGGGACAGACACTATCCGCCCGCCGTGGCGAGCACTTCCGACTACTTGGGTCTCAGCCTTCGGCTTTCAAGCCCGCGCTGAGCGCGCGGGCGGTCTCGGCGACGAGCGGAATGATACGCGGATACGCCATCCGCGTGGGACCGATCACCGCCAGCACCCCGGCCACCTGCCCCTCGACCAGGTAGGGGGCGGTTACCACGCTGCACTCGTCCAGCACCTGGTAACCGGACTCGCCGCCGATGAACAGCTGCACACCGGACGCCGTCAGGCACTGGTCGAACAGGTCCAGCAGGTCGCGCTTGCGGTCCAGCGCCTCGAACAGGCCGCGCAGGCGGCCGACGTCGCCCAGTTCCTGGAACGCCAGCAGGTTGGTGCCTCCGGCCAGGACGTAGTCCTCGGCCTCCTGCCGATCGCTCAGGGCCCGCTCGGCCAGCACCGCCGCGTCGCTCAGGGCCTGGTTGACGCTCTTCTGCGCATCCGCCAGCTCGTCCACCAGGGTCCGCCGCAGGCTCACCAAGTCGCGGCCGGCATAGGTCTCGTTGATCATGTTGGAATAGCGTTCCAGCTCGGCCGCGGTGTAGTCGCGGCCCATGTCGAGCACCCGGTTCTGCACCTCGCGCTGGTTCACCACCAGGATCGCCAGCACCCGCCCGCCGGACAAGGGCAGGAACTCGATCCGCCGCAGCACCGCCACGTTGCGGCGCGGCACCGTCACCACCCCAGCCATGGCCGAGAGGCGCGACAGCAGGTTGGAAGCGGCATGCAGCAGGTCGGCCGGCGACCTGCTGCCCGGCACCAGCTCGTCGACGATGCGCGCCCGCTCCACCTCGGTGATCGGCTCCGGGGCCAACAGGCTGTCTACGAAATAGCGGTAGCCGCGCGCGGTCGGCACCCGGCCGGCGGAGGTGTGCGGCGAGCTGACGAAGCCGAATTCCTCCAGGTCCGCCATGACATTGCGGATCGTGGCCGGGCTGAGCTCGACGCTGAAGGCGCGCGCCAGCGTGCGCGAACCCACCGGCTGGCCGTCGTGCACGTAGCGCTCGATCAGCAGCTTCAGCAGTTCAGCGGCTCTGGCATTCAACTGTGGCGACGACATAATCCGGGGCACTTCGGAACACAGGGGGACGCTAACGAATGCCGGCCGCAACGGTCAAGGCGGCAAAGCATGGGATACCACCCCTTTCTCCCATCCTTTCATGATAATTTGCGCCGGGAACGAAAAATCAAGCATGAACCACTTCTCGACCATCGCGATCATCGGCAAGCGCGGCGACCCGAACGCGGCCGCCACGCTGCAGGCCGTGGCCGCGTGCCTGATCGGGAAGCAAAAGGCCGGCCAGCTCGACGCGGTGCTGGCGGCCGAGGACGCCCGGCCGCAGCTCCCCGGCCTGGACCTGCAGTTCGTGGCCATGGCCGAACTCACCGCGCGCAGCCACCTGGCCATCGTGGTCGGCGGCGACGGCACCCTGCTTGGCGCCGGACGCATGCTCGCCCCCCACGGCGTGCCGATCCTGGGCGTGAACCAGGGCCGGCTCGGCTTCATGGTGGACGTGCGCCCGGAGGATTTCGGCGAAACGGTGGAGGCCCTGCTGCGCGGCGAGCTGGAGGTGGAGCAGCGGCTGATGCTGGAAGCCCGCCTGCGCCGCCGCGACGCCAGCGAGACGCCGCCGCTGCTGGCGGTCAACGATGTGGTGGTGCGCAACCAGGCCCTGATCCGCATGCTCGAGTTCGAGACCTGGCTGGACAACGAATTCATCAGCCAGCACCGCGCCGACGGCTTCATCGTCGCCACGCCGACCGGCTCCACCGCGTATGCCCTGTCCGGGGGCGGCCCGGTGGTGCACCCCTCGCTGTCGGCGGTGGCGCTGGTGCCGATCTGCCCGCACACGCTGTCCGACCGCCCCATCGTGATCCCCGCCGGCGGCACCATCCGTATCGCCCTGCGCGGCGACGTGGCCGGCGCCAACCTGACCTGCGACGGCCAGGTGAGCGTCACCCTCGACGCCGGCGACACCGTGGAGGTGTCCAGCGCGCCCTACCCGCTGCGCCTGATCCACCCGCGCAACTACAGCTTCTTCGACCTGCTGCGCAGCAAGCTGCACTGGGGCCGGGGACCGGGCGCCACCCTGGAACGGATGTGAAGACGTGAGGAGTGAGGAGGCAAGCAGCGGCGGCAGCCGGGTGCTGTACCCACTTTTTTTGCTTATCCCCTCACAGCGAGCGCAAGCGAGCGACCTCACCCCTCACTCCTCACTCTCCTAGCCAATGCTGCGCCACCTCCACATCCGCAACCTGGCCATCATCGACGAGCTGAGCCTCGACTTCGGTGCGGGCTTTTCCGTGCTCACCGGCGAAACCGGCGCCGGCAAGTCGATCCTGATCGACGCCCTGGGCCTGATCATCGGCACCCGCGCCGAGTCCACGCTGGTGCGCGCCGGCTGCGACAAGGCCGAGGTGGCGGCCGAGTTCACCTTGGAGGACTGCCCGGCGGCGGCGGCCTGGCTGGGCGAGCGCGAGCTGGCCGACGGCGACGGCTGCACCATTCGCCGGGTGGTGCAGGCGGAAGGGCGCACCCGCGCCTTCGTCAACGGCAGCCTGGTCACCGCCGCCGACCTGCGCGCCCTGGGCGAATCCCTGGTCGAGGTGTTCGGCCAGAACGAGAGCCAGACCCTGCTGCGCGCCGACACCCAGCGCAACCTGCTGGACGACTACGGCCAGCACCCGGACACCCTGCGCGCCACCGCGGACGGCGCCGCCGCGGTCCAGCGCAGCGAGGCGCAGATCGAGGCCCTGCGCGCGGCGCAGAACCGCGACCCGGCGCAGATCGACTACCTGCGCTTCCAGCTGCAGGAGCTGGAGGCGCTGGACCTGGGCGAAGGCGAGCTGGCGGCGCTGGATGCCGAGCACAAGACCCTCGCCAACGCCGGCCGCCTGCTGCAGGACGGCGGCGAAGCGCAGCAACTGCTCTATGGCGGCGAACAATGTGCCTACGACCAGGTATCCGCCGCGCTCAACGCCGTGCGCGGGCTGGTGCCGCTGCACGCCGACTTCGGCGAAGTGGAAGCCCTGGCGACCGCGGCCCAGGCACAGCTGCGCGAGGCCGCCGACGCCCTGCGCCGCCTGCTCGACCGGCTGGACCTGGACCCGCAGCGCCTGGCCGAGACCGAACGCCGCCTGGGCGCGATCCATGAGCTGGCGCGCAAGCACCGCGTCCGCGCCGACGAGCTGCCGGCGCGGCACGCCGGGCTTAAAGCGGAGCTGGACGCCCTGGAGCACGCCGCCGAGCGCCTGCAGGTGCTGGAGCAGGAGCGCCAGGCGGCGCTGGCGGTCTACGCCAAGGCAGCCGAGGCGCTGACCCGGGCCCGTACGGTCGCCGGGAAGTCGCTGGCCAAGGATGTCACCGCCCGGGTGCGGGAGCTGGGCATGCCCAATGCCAGTTTCGTGGTGGCGCTGGAGCCCGCCGGGCGCGCCAGGCCGAGCGCCCATGGCGAAGACCTGGTGCGCTTCGATTTCTCCGCCAATCCCGGCCAGCCGCCCCGCGCCCTGGCCAAGGTGGCCTCCGGCGGCGAGCTGTCGCGCGTCAGCCTGGCCATCCAGGTCAGCCTGCGCCAGGGCGAAGGCGCCGCCACCATGATCTTCGACGAGGTGGACGCCGGTATCGGCGGCGCCACCGCCGAGGTCGTCGGCCGGCAGTTGCGCGCGCTGGGCGCCAGACGCCAGGTGCTGTGCGTCACCCACCTGGCCCCGGTGGCGGCCCAGGGCCAGCACCACTTCGGCATCCGCAAGGAGATCAAGGGCGGCGCCACCTACACCCGCGTGCGCGATCTCGACGCCGGCGGCCGTGTCGGCGAACTGGCCCGCATGCTGGGCGGCCAGGAGCTCACGCCCGCAACCCAGGCGCTGGCGGAAGACCTGCTCTGTCGCGCCGGCCAATGACGCGCCCCGGGCCGGTACTTAGGGTTACCGGACTATCGTTGACACAAAAAGAAACCCTGGAGGAGCAACATGAGCAGCCTGTTTCTGTTCTTCACCGGCCTGATCTGCGCCGGCATCGGCGTCTATTGCCTGGTCGATCCCGCCGGCGCCGCTGGCCGCATCGCGATGCACCTGGATAACATCAACAGTCTCAACCAGATACGCGGCTCCGGCGGCGTCACCCTGGCGATGGGGGCGTTCATGGTGATGGGCGCGCGCGACCCCAGGCTGGCGCGCCCCGCCCTGCTGATCTTCGCCCTGGTGGTGGGTGGGCTGGAACTCGGCCGCATCGCCAGCTTCATCGCCGACGGCCAGCCGGGCGTGGTGATCTGGACCTACATGGCGTTCGAGATCTTTGGCCTGCTGCAGGCGGTCTACTACCTGCGCTCGATGGGCAGGGACGCCTAGCCTGGGGTCCTGTCCACGGGAGAGGGGCTTTGCGTCCGGCTAAAAGCCCCTCTCCCCTACCCCTCTCCCGCACGCGGGAGAGGGGAACAACATGTATGCATCTGAACTGAAGATGCTTTAGGCGCTGGCCGGTTACTTGCCCTTCACGTCCTGCACCGCGTTGTGCGCGGTGTCGCCCACGTCGTGACCAACCTGGCGCGCCCCATGGCCCACCGTCTTGCCGGCGTCGCGGGCGGTGTGCCCGACCGTTTTGGCGCCCTTGGCGATGCCGTGGCCAACCGTCTTCGCCGTACCGGCCACGGCGTGGCCGACGTCGCGGCTGGCATGCCCGACCGCGCGACCACCCTCCTTGAAGCCCTCGCCGATGTTGTGACCGGCCGACTTGAGGTCCTGGCCCGGGCTGTCCGAGGCAGGCGCATCGCCGGCCCGTGCGGTGCAAACCGCAGCCAGCCCCAGCAGCAGCGACGTCGACAGCAATTTTCCGGCTTTCATGGTCTGCGCGCCTGTGCGGTCTTGAGATGGGGGCAGCTCTTGCGCTGGCACTCGCCGTACATGATCAGGCTGTGCTCGATCAGGCGGTAACCGAGGGATTCCGCCTTTTCGCGCTGTCGCTTCTCGATGGTCTCGTCCTCGAACTCGTCGACATGGCCGCATTTGATGCACACCATGTGGTCGTGGTGATGCCCGCGCTCGAGCTCGAACACCGCGTGCCCGCCCTCGAAGTGGTGGCGGGTGACCAGGCCGGCGGTCTCGAACTGGGTCAGCACCCGGTACACGGTGGCCAGGCCGATGTCCTCGCCCGTCTCCATCAGCCTGCGGTAAATCTCCTCCGCCGACAGGTGCCGGGTGGGGCTGTGCTCCAGCATCTCCAGGATCTTGAGGCGCGGCAGCGTGACCTTGAGGCCGGCGTTTCTGAGGTCTTGCGATTCCACCAGGGGGCCATGGCGAGGACGATGGGTTATTATCGCACCGTATTTTTTCCCCACAACCTTCATGCCCACGTTCTCCACCCTGATCCGCCTGTCCCTGGTCGCCATGCTGGGGCTCGGCATTGCCGGCTGCTCCATCATCTACAAGCTGCCCACCCGCCAGGGCAACGTGATCGAGCAGAAGCAGCTCGACCAGCTCCAGCTCGGCATGAGCAAGGACCAGGTCAAGTTCCTGCTGGGCACGCCCATCGCCTCCGACCCCTTCCGGGACGAGCGCTGGGACTACTTCGGCTACTACAAGAGCCCGCGCGGCAAGGTCAGCAGCCGCACCGTGAGCCTGTACTTCAGCGACAGCAAGCTGGCCCGCATGGAAGGCGTGCAGCTCGCCAGCAACGAGGCCAAGAACGTCGACACACCGGACCTGGATGCCATCGCCGCCCAGGTCAAAAAGGACCAGGTGGAAAAAACGCGGACCCGGCGGGACAAGGATACGGGCGTAGCCATCCCCACGCCGTGAGGTCCATCCCGGACAAAACCGGGCCATCCCTGGCCCGGACTGTTGAAACAAGCGACGGCTGGGGCTAGGTTTTTTTGCTTCGTTCGCGGCGGGCCTGCTTGGGATCCGCCAGCAGCGGGCGGTAGATTTCGACGCGGTCGCCCGCCTCCAGCGGCTCGTCGGGCTTGCGCAGGCGGCCGAACACCCCCATCTTGCAGCGGTCCAGGTCGATTTCGGGGAATTCGCGCAGCAGCCCGGCATGGCCGATCGCCTCCCGCAGGGTGCAGCCGCGCGGCACGGTGAGGCGCACCACCGACTGGCGGGATGGTCCGGCCGCATAGGCCACCTCGACCTCGATCAGGGCTGTGCCGTGCATGCTTTCTTATAATCCATCAATGAACCGGTCCGAAACCAAAGACGAGGCGCCCAAGCAGATCGCGGTCAACCGACGCGCCCGCTTCGATTATTTCATCGAACAGACCTTCGAGGCGGGCCTGGTCCTGGAGGGCTGGGAGGTCAAGAGCATGCGTGCCGGCAAGGCCCAGGTCACCGAGGCCTACGTCATCATCAAGGACGAGGAAGCCTGGCTGCTCGGCGCCCACATCACCCCGCTGGGCCAGGCGTCCACCCACATCCATCCCGACCCCACCCGCACCCGCAAGCTGCTGCTGCAGCAGCGCCAGATTGCCGAGCTGATCGGCAAGGTCGAGCGCGCCGGCTACACCATCGTGCCGCTGGACCTGCACTGGACCCGCGGCCGCGCCAAGGTGCAGATCGGCCTGGCCAAGGGCAAGAAGCAGCACGACAAGCGGGCGGATTCCAAGGAAAAAGACTGGAAGCGGGAACAGGGGCGGCTGCTGCGCTCCTAGGGACCTGGGCCCCATGGCACTGCGCATCTGCTTCGTTAATTTCTGGGACGGGGCGTTCAGCGCGGCCAACGACACCGGGTTTCTCCCCTACGTATTCACCGAGGCGTTCGGCGGCCTGGAGATCACCGAAGACGTCGCCGCCGCCGACGTCGTCATCTCCTCGGTGTTCGGCCGCACGCCGACACCGCCCGAGAAAACGATCCAGTACATCGGCGAGAACCTGCGGCCCAACCTGGCCCGCTACCGGTTCACCCTCTCCTTCGACCACGACACCTACGGCGGCAGAAACTTCCGGCTGCCGCTCTGGTGGTGGCGCCTGGACTGGCCGGGATACGGCGCGCGCCGCCGCCAGCGGCCCGCGCCCGCCGGCAGCCACCCTCACGGCTACGAGGAACTGATCCCCATCGACGCCCTGTTGCGGCCGCGGCCGCCCGCTCCGCTACGGCGCCCCGGGTTTTGCGCGCTGATCGCGTCCAATCCCGAACCTTTGCGCTGCAACCTGTTCCTTGCGCTGCAAAGCCTGGGCGAAGTGACGGGCTACGGCCCGATGTTCGGCAAGCCCCTGCATCGGTCCAAGTTCGAGGTGCTGCCCGACTTCCGTTTCTGCCTCTGCCCGGAGAACGGGATATACCCCGGCTACCACACGGAAAAGCTGGTCGATGCCTGGTATGGCGGGTGTATCCCTCTCTACAGCGGCGACCGCCTGCTCCACCACGACTTCAACTCCGCCGCGCAGCTGAATTACCAGGACTATCTGGAAACCGGCCGGTTCCTGGCAGCGGTGAAGCGCCTGGAAACGGATCCGGAAGCGTTTGCCGAGGTCTACGCGCAGCCCCTGCTCCTGCAGCGGCCGTCGCTTGAGCCGCTCTTCCACTTCCTGCGCCAAGCGGTTGGCGCAATCGTGCGCAAGGGCTGATGCTGCGCGCGCAGCGGGCTTGAAGCCGCCGGAACCACCCCCAAATACAAGGCAAGCAGGTGACGGCCGGAAACGCGTTCCGTCGACGCTTGCCTTATACTGATGACGTACGGGGGTGACCAGGGCTCGACGGTGACTGGAAATCCGACGTGCATGCCGAGGTGCGGTGGCCCTCGTAAAACTCTTCCGCAAACAAGCTAGTTGCGAACGACGCGAACTACGCCCTCGCCGCTTAATCCCGGCGAGCATCTGACCGGTCGGTGTTGATGCCCCCGAATCAGGTGTCGACTCTCATCAACTCGCGGTGAGGAAGGCTACTGGCCAATCCGCTAAACCCTTAAAGTAGATAAGCGGCCGCGTTCCGTGCCCATCCGGGAACGTCCGTCGAAAAATAAAGATCGGGCTACGCATGTAGATCGAAGGACGGAAGGTTGTCGGACGCGGGTTCAATTCCCGCCACCTCCACCAAACAAGTGTCCAAAGAAGTCTGAAAGTGTCCATAACCCCTTGTAAAAAAGGGGTTTTTTATTGGGTTCACGTCCACATCGGTCCGCTTGAATCCAATTGCATCCGGGGGTACCTGTTTGTGCGCCCTGGTGAGTTGAGGCACGCCGAATGGAGCGAATTTGATCTGGACAAAGCCGAATGGCGAATCCCCGGCGACAAAATGAAGATGGGGACGGCGCACATTGTCCCCCTCCCCCTGCAAGCAGTTGCCATTCTGCGCGATTTGCGTCCCGAGCGGATCCTTGATCAGCACGCTGCCGTTGGAATATTGCAGCGAGTAGCTTGCAATCGCGGTTCCGTTGGTGACGCCGGACTGAATGGACGTCACCTGATTGCCGGTATAACCCCACTGGACGTACTGGTTGCCGTTTTCGTCGACGACGCCGTTCTTGGAATAACTGAGAGTAGATTTATCCGGATACGTGACCGTCGTGACGCCGGTCGTGCTGTTGGTGCTCTGCTTGTAGGTGTGCTGGCCGGGGGTGGTGATGGTCTCGCTGCCGAGTCCGTCCGTAGAGTCGGTCAAGGTGTTGCCGAGGGCGTCGGTATAGGCGGTTGTTTGGCCTAAACCTGACGACGTGGTGTTGATGAGGGTCTTTACGCCAGTCGGCGAAATGTACGCCACGGGCGGAAAGGCGATCACAAAACCCGACGCCGTAGTGGCGCCATATTCCATGGTCGAGCCGTCGGCGGCGTTGAGGATCAGCCAGGCCCCGTCGCCATTGGGTGATCCCAGATAGGTGACTTTGGACGCGATGTTGGGGGCGGTCACGAAAGCGCCGCCCCCGGGCGGCGTACTGAAGGTTACCGCTCACACCTGATGCAACTACGTGTGCGCCCCAAACCCGCGCCGCCAGCGCGTTTGCGCGTCATACACCCCCTGCGACGCGCGACGACGTTTGTATGACATCGGCGCGGATCAAGGACTTGGCAGGGGGAGCCAC
>JARLJS010000140.1 GCA_031291075.1 Nevskia sp.
CCGGTCGAGATCCGGAAACTGCCGGAAGAGAGAGTGTTCGAGGCGGCGGAGCAGGCCGAGTTCGACGAGTCGCTGCTGGACCGCCGGATCCCGGAGCTGAGCGGCGGGCAGAAGGCGCGCGCCGCGATTGCGCGGGCGCTCACGGTAGAACCGGCGGTGCTGATCCTTGACGAGTCGCTGGTCGCCCTCGACCTCGAACTTCAGGAGCAGATTCTGCTGACGCTGAGCGAGCTGGCGAACCTCGCCTGCCTGTTCATCGCACACGACGTGGGTCTGCTGGAGGACTCGGGAGCGCGAGTTCTGCTGATGGAGAACGGGAAGATCGCGGCGCCGGACTCGGCTGCGTGGCGGGAATGGCGGGCCGCGCTGCCCGCCCGGAAGGGCCGCGGATGAGGTTCCTGGACTTTGTTTTGCGCAGATTGGCGGCGACGGCGCTGACACTGGTGGCGGTGTCCGCGCTGAGCTTCGCGCTGATCTCCGTGGCCCCGGGCAACTTCTTCGACGACATGCGTTTGAGCCCGCAGATGACCGAGCGAATGGCCGCGAGCCTGCGTGCCCAGTACGGACTGGACCGGGGCTTCGTGGAGCGCTATTCGACGTGGTGCCGCTCGGCCTGGAAGGGCGAATTCGGCGTCTCGATGGCGTACGGAATGCCGGCTTCCGAAGTCCTGAAACCGCGCCTCAAGAACACGCTGCTACTGGGCGGGTTGTCGATGCTGGCGGCGTGGCTGATTGCGATTCCCTTCGGTTTTCTGGCGGCGGTGCGGCGCGGAAGTTGGGTCGACCGATGCGTGCAGGCCCTGACCGCGACGGCGCTGGCGCTGCCCGAGATTCTATTCGGCACGCTGCTGCTGCTGGTCGCGTCGAGGTGCGGCTGGCTGCGCACGGAGACTGTGTTTCTGAAGGACGCCTCCGCCGCGGAGATCTTGCGCAAGATGCTGCTGCCCGGGGTTGTGCTGGCCTTCGCGGCCTTCCCTGTGATCGTGCGCCATCTGCGTTCGGCTCTGATCGAGGCCGCGCAGGCGCCGTTCGTGCGCGAGGCGCGCTCGGCG
>JARLJS010000141.1 GCA_031291075.1 Nevskia sp.
ATTAAGTTGGGACTGTCGTCCCCGCGGAGGCGGGGACCCAGTTCTGCTTTGGAGCTTCGTGCAAAATCGAAAACTGGATTCCCGCCTGCGCGGGAATGACGAAGAAATTTAGTTAACGAATTTCTAACTCACCACACTAGAACAAAAACTCGTTTTAAATGAGCCGCATCGACAGTCGGCGGGACTTAGCCATGACGAGAGGCGACTTGAAGCGGATACGCCGCGGCGAACGGGGGCGGCCGTCTGCGCAAAAAAAGCCGCGGAGCGGGCGGCGTCCACCGAACACTCTGGCTGCCGCCTACCTGCGCGACCTGATGCAGCTGGTGTCGCAGCGCGGCGTGGCGCCGGAGCGGATCCTGGAAGGCACCGCCCTCCGTGGCGCCGACCTGGCGGCGCCGGATGCGCGCGCCGGCGCCGCCGACTGCGGCCAGGCGATGCTCAACGCGATTCGCCTCACCGGCGACGGCGGGCTCGGCTTCGCACTGGGCCTGCAGACCAAGCCGACCACGCATGGCTACCTGGGCTACGTCATGCTCAGCTGCGGCACGCTGCGCGAGTCGCTGGAAGCCAACACCCGTTTCTTTCACCTGCGCCAGCGCGCCGTCGGCCAGCAACTGGCCGTGGCAGGCGCCGAAGCCGTGATCGAAATCCGCGAAGTGCTGAAGCTCGGCGAGTTGCGCACCTGTTTCCTGGAAGCCCTGCTGGTCTGCCTGGCACGCACCATCAGCCTGGTGCTCGGAGTGCCCCTGCCGGAGCTGCGCTGCGAAATCGAATTCGACTGGCCGGAGCCGCCCTACTACGCCGCCTACCGGGAGCACCTGCCCAGGGTGCGCTTCTCGATGCCGGCGGTGGCACTGCGATTCCCGGCGAGCCTGCTGCAGCGCCAGCCGGTGCTGGCGGACCCCTGCGCCGCGCAGCGCGCGGTGGAGCATTGCGAGCGCGAATTGGCGCTCTGCGGCAGCGCGCCGGTCAGCGTGGCGGACCGGGTGCGCGCGGAGATAATGCGCTCCCATGAAGATTTTCCGGACCTGCCGACCGTCGCGGCGCGGCTGCACCTTTCCACCCGGACCTTGAAACGGCGCCTGCGGCAGCACGGCACCAGCTTCCATGCGCTGAGCGAGGAAGAGCGTCGGCGCAGGGCACAGCGGCTAGTGGAACATTCCGCGAAGAGCATCCAGCAGATCGCCTCGGCCTTGGGCTACCAGAACCCGGCGGCATTCACGCGCGCGTACCGCAGATGGACCGGATTCACTCCGACCCAGACCAGGCAGCGGCAGACCGGTCCGGCGGCAACGGCCCGGCGTGCAAGCGATCCCCGGCTCCCGGCCGCAACCTGATCGGGTGCCCAGGCGCGGGGTGAGGACGCACGCTCCGGAAACGCCCGATTGGCCCAATCGGGTAGCAATTTGGCCCACTCGATCCCCATGGCAAACATCTGCTTCCGCCATACTCATCGGCGACGAATCGTCACGCTCCGTCCGGCGTGCGGCGCGGCATCCGGCCCGACCGCGCGTTCGAAATAATTCAGAAAAACAGATCTTTCTCTGGGAGGAGAAATCAATGAGCATCCCGTACAACCGCTGCGGCGTGCGCGCGTTCGCCGCCTTCGCCGCTGCACTGCTGTCGGCCGGCGCGGCTCTGGCCTCGCCTCCCGCCACCACCACGCTGGGCACCCGTACCGCGGCGAGCCAGCCCAACCCGGCGATCACCGCCAATGCCGGCGGCGCCTGGGAAAACTATGCGCGCCCGCTGGACTATCCCAAGTACACCACGCTGCCGCTGCAGTTCATCACCCTGAAGTCGGGCAAGAAGATCGCCGTGCTCGTCTCGGTGCCGGCGGACGCCGCCGGCAAGGCCGTGTCCGGCACTTTCCCGGCGATCCTGACGCAGACCGCCTACCGCATCGATCTCGCCAACCTGCTGGGTGCCCTGCTGCCGTTCGACGCCACACAGGCCGGCGGCGCGGACCGCTTCATGATCCGCCGCGGCTACATCTCGGTGACGACGGACGTGATCGGTACCGGCATGTCCGACGGCGAGATGGAGCTTTGGAGCGCGGACGAGCAGGAGACTTACGGCGAAACCGTCAATTGGATCCTGCAGCAACCCTGGAGCAACGGCACCATCGGCGTGGCCGGCACCTCCTACCTCGGCATCACGTCCCTGCTCACCGCCGAGCAGCAGAACCCCGCGGTCAAGGCAGTCTTTGCCCAGGTACCGGGAGGCGACCCTTACCGCAGCGTCGTCGGCATCGGTGGACTGTTGAACGCGATGAGCGTCAGCCTCTGGCTGCCGGCGACGGAAGCGCTGACCGTCAGCAACGGCATCGCCGAGAAGGAATACCCGCAGGACGCCCAGCAGATCGCCGTGGCCACGCGGCAACACATCGCCGCAGTGAGCGATTTCCTCCTGCCGCTGGTCGACAACGCCCTGGGCGGCGCCTCCGGCTACGCCACCGACGACGGCGACTTCTGGGCTCAGCGCTCGCCGCTGGAGAACGCCGCGAAGATCCAGGTGCCCACCTTCATCATCGGCGGCTTCCACGACGCCTTCCAGCGCGACGAGCCCCTGCTCTACGAACAGCTCAAGCGCAACGTCAACGTCAAGCTGCTGATCGTCCCCGGCGCCCACATCGAAGCCGCGGTCGACAGTGTGATCGACGCCGACAGCGCCGCCGCCGAGGGCGCGCCCAGCTCCGTGGTGCTGATGCTGCAGTGGTTCGACCAGTACCTGAAGGGCATGGACACCGGCGCAGCCACGCTGCCCACCATCACCCAGTACGTCAGCGGCTACGGTGCCAGCGGCGGCGGCTACCGCTTCGCCAGCACCACCGACTGGCCGCATCCGCTGGCCTCGCCCGAGCGCCTGTACCTGCACGGCGACATGAGCCTGTCGGCGCAGGCACCGGTGAAGGGCGAGGCGACGCATACCGTCGCCGAGCCCGCAGCCGCCAAGGTCGCGATCTCCACCGCCGACAGCGGCAAGTATCTGCTGGCCGACGTCACCCTGCACGACGACAGTGGCTGCTCCATCAGCTTCGTGCAGTGGACGCTCGGCGCCGCGGCCCTGCTCGGCAAGCCTTGCTACCACAACGACGACACCGTCGAGCAGGCGCAGAAGGCGCTGAACTACGAAACCCCCGCGCTCGCCGCCGACCTTTACGTCAACGGCCCGCTCGAGGCCGACGTGTGGATGTCCTCCACCGTCACCGCGGCCGCCCTTTCGGTGCGCGTGGACGACGTCGAGCCCGACGGCACCGCCGTGCCCCTCACCAACGGCCTGATGTCCGCGAGCTACCGCGCCGTGGATACCACCCGCTCGCGCTACATCGACGGCGTGATGATCCAGCCCTGGCATGCCTACACCACCGCCTCCGAGTTGCCGGTGGTGCCCGGCCAGCCGATGCTGGTGCCGGTGGAAATCTTCCCCACCGCCGCCCTGATCCGCCGCGGCCACAAGCTGCGCATCTCCATCAGCGCCAGCAACCAGGCCGAGGCCATCTGGAGCACCCCCGACCAGGTCCGCGCCAATGGCGGCGTCAGCACCATCTACAACGATCCGCAGCACCCGTCGAGCGTGGTGCTGCCCTTGGTACCCACCAGCACATTGAAGTAACCAGCCGGATCACGCGCGCCTGCCGCTTGCTGGTGATGCCGCAAAGCGCCCCAAAAAGTGGGCGCGCCGGCAGTGATTGACTTGTTGCGGGCACGATGCTGCTACCAGCCGCCGAGCGGTTCCCGGAGCCGGAACGGCCGTACATCACGCCCGGCGCCGGGACCCGTTCTATTAATCCCCGGCCGCCGAAGTGCTGGCGCCCGGCAGGCCTGCACTTCCACCCTCCGAAGGTGTCTAATAGGCGTTGAAGCACCCATGGATTGAGCGCTGTGCTGCGGCGCGCAACACAGTGAGGCACTGTCATGAAGACGGTCAAACAGGTTGCGGTGGAGAACGCGGGCCGCGAGCGCCGCGTCGAATATCGCCTGCACTATCCGCCCGAGCTCAGTCCCGCGCTGACTATCGGCACGCAAAAACTGCAAGTGCTCGATATCTCCGAGAACGGCGTCCGCTTCGCCGCATCAGAGCAGGACCTCGCCAGTGTCGACGGGCAACTCGTGGCGACCGTGCGTTTTCACCGCGGCGGCGAGCACCCGATCGCCGGCAAGGTGGTGCGTATCGCCGGCGGCGACATCGCGGCGAGACTGGAGCAGGGTTTCGACTTCCGCACCATTGCCCAGGAACACGACTGGGTCATGATGCACCTGGCTTGATGATTCGTGCCTGACCGCGCCGCGATCAGCCATAATGGATTCACAAACTCGCAAACGGGTGGGCGGTGCGCAATGGCGCTTTTGCACGGCAGGTCGGACTGGAAGGCGGTCCGCGCGGCAACAGCGCCCTTCCGCGCGCCGAGCGTGGCGACCAGCCTGGGGCAGCTGGCCAGCTCGTTCCTTCCATTCCTGGCGCTATATGCCGTGATGCACGTCAGCCTTGCGCTCGGCTGCTGGCCGGCATTGGCACTTTCAGTGGTCGCGGCGGGCTTCGTGGTCCGCATCTTCATCATCCAGCACGATTGCGGGCACGGTTCGTTCTTCCGCTCGCCGTTGGCCAACTACTGGTCCGGCGCGGCATGCAGCCTGGTCACCCTGACGCCGTACAGCATGTGGCGGCGCCAGCACGCCGGGCACCACGCGCATTGGAACAACCTCGATCACCGGCAGAGCGGCAGCGACATCTACTCGACCTGCCTGACGGTGGCGGAATACGGCCGCCTGTCCGCCTGGGGACGCTTCGCCTATCGCGCGACGCGGCATCCCGTGGTTTCCAACCTGCTGTTGCCACCGGTGATTTTCGTGCTGCTGTATCGCGTGCCGTTCGACACGCCGCGATCCTGGCAGCACGAACGCCTGGGCGTATATGCGACGGACCTCGCCCTCCTGGCCGTGTTCGCCGGCCTGGTCACCGCCCTGGGATGGCGCAACGTCCTGCTGGTGCAGATGCCGATCACCGTCGTCGCCTCGACCATCGGCGTCTGGCTGTTCTCGGTGCAGCACCGCTTCGAGGGTTCATGGTGGGCGCGCCAGGACGACTGGAATGCGACCGATGCCTCGCTGCGCGGCAGCTCCTATCTGCGCCTGCCGCGAATCCTGCGCTGGTTCACCGGCAACATCGGCTTTCACCACGCCCATCATCTCGATCCGCGCGTGCCCAACTATCGCCTCGCCGAATGCCACGACGCCTGCGCCGCGCTTGCCGCAGCCACCACCACGCTGAGTCTGCGCCGTTCGCTCCGGAGTTCGGGCTATTGCCTGTGGGACGAGGATCGCGGGCAGCTGGTGCGGATCGCGCAGCGGGCCAGCGGCTGCCCTAAGCTTCGCCCAACATCCCCGCCGCCTGCTTGAGCAGGCTGGCGAGCCGTCCGGCCCAGGTTTTCTGCCCGGCTTCGTCGGCGATCAGGTCCTGGCGGATTTCCAGGCCGACGTGCGCGATGTGGCGGGACTCGCCATGGGTGGGAATGGTGTAATCGCTGTCGTCGGCAATCGCGTACGGCTCGTTGTCGCCCACCTGCAGGCGCTCGTCCCGGCGCAGCAGCTTGAGCAGCGCGGCACCCAGGCGCGCATCGTGGCGATACATCAGGCCGATATGCCAGGGCCGGGAGACACCGCGGTAGGTCGGCGTGAAGCTGTGCACCGACACCAGCACGGTCGGCCGGCGGTCGCGCAGCCGCCGGTCCAGGATGGTGCGCAGCTCTTCGTGGTAGGGCGTGAAGATCTCCGCCGTGCGCGCCGCAACCTCGGCCGGGGCGAGGTGTTCGTTGGCCGCGATCTGCACCCACTCACTGCGGCTCGGGATGGACTCGGCTGAAGCGAGCGGCCGGTTGCAGTCGATCACCAGCCGCGAGTAGTTCTGCATCACCAGGGTTGCGTCCAGCCGCTCCGCGAGCAGCCTGGCGACGCCGGCCGTGCCGATATCCCAGGCGACGTGACTGGACAACTCCCGGTCCGACAGACCCAGCGTGCCCAGCGAACGCGGGATGCGGCTACTGGCATGGTCGCAGGCCAGCAGGAACTCGGAAGTGCCCTGCGGTTGCTCGACCGCCACGGCCAGCGGTTCATCCGCGGACAACAGCCCGGTCACAGCGTCGGTTATCGCAGCGGATTTTATTTTCTTACCGGCGGCACTCTGCGCGTTCAAAGCCGGCCACCGCGCGAAATCGCGCGCGCCTCCGCTGGAGCCGCGGCTACAGGCTTCAGCCTCGATGCGCGGATATAGGCAAGGGATACAGCAGCTTGTCGACTGACCATCGGATTGTGCCTGGGGCACGCCAGAAACGGCGTCTGCCAGCATGCGCTAAATCCGCCGGCCGTGCTTGGGGCGGCAGCGACCGCTTAATCGTCGAAGCGGATATTTTTCACCGCAGCCAGGATCTTGGCCCGCAGGGCCTCGCTCTCCACCATCTGCCGCGCGACCCGCTCGTCGGTCGCGCGTTCCTGGCGGTTGATCGTCTCGTTGACCTGGGCGAGCCGCTGTTTGATCCTGCCGAGCGCCTGTTCGATCTCCGTCAATTCACAGCTCAGCACCATCACGTCCTGCTCGATGGTGGTGCGCGGCATTTGATCCCGGTTCAGTTCGGAAAATACCTTCTTCCACTGCGTCTGGGGAATCTCGGACAATTTCATGCGGAATTCATGCAGCCCCGCATCCTTCTGCACTGCGGGACGTTGCGGATCGACCCAGCCCACCAACTTGATTTGTTGAACCATGGCGTGGTCGCCTCATGCAAAACGGGGTATGAGTGTAAGCGAAGACGGCGTACCGGGGATTCCCGACCTGGAGGCGCCCGCACATCGCCTCCACCCCGGGTTACAGCGATCCGCCTTCCTTCACCCGTCCGTCCGGCGGTCCGGACACGCCGCTCACCTCGACGGTTGACCCAGGTCAATTCGGCGCACGCCGCCACCGGGGCATTCTGCGCTGGACGGAGCATCCAGGCCCGTCGTTCAACCCGGAGGAAGGGTTCGGCAAGATGAGCAAGAACTACCAGGAGATCACCCGCTCGGCGTCGGCCTCGCTGGCCAAGCTGCGGGCGGGTATTCCGGACGTCACCAACGGATTCGGCGCGCTCGCCCGGGCCGCCACCCGCAGCGGCGCCCTGGACGGCAAAACCAAGGAACTGATCGCGCTCGCCCTGGGCGTGGCGGCCCGTTGTGACGCCTGCATCGGCTTCCACGCCCAGGCCCTGGTGCGCCTGGGCGCCAGCCGCGCCGAGGTCGAGGAGGCGCTGGCGATGGCCGTGTACATGGGCGGCGGACCGTCGCTGATGTACTCGGCGGACGCCCTGGCGGCCTTCGAGGAGTTCGGCGAGGCGGCGCGGGCGAAACCCGCGGCGGCCTGACGGCCGGCTGTTTTTGGTGTCTAATACGGACAGGTGGATTCGCGGGACAAGCGCTGCAAGGTGGCGCACAAGGCCAGTGAGGCACTGACATGGATACCCTCAAGCAGACTCGCATACGCAGCGCCACCCGCGAACGCCGGGTCGAATACCGTCTGCACTATCCGCCCGAGTTGAGCCCGACCCTGAACGTCGGCGCACAGCAGCTGCAGGTGCTCGACATCTCGGAGAACGGTATCCGCTTCGTCGCGCTGGGACAGGAACCCGCCGCGGTGGGCCAGGAGTTCCTGGCCACGATCAGGTTCCAGCAGGGCGGCGAATTCTGCCGGGTTGTCGGCAAGGTGGTACGCGTCAGCGGCTGCGATATCGGCGCCAAGCTGGAGCGGGGCTTCGATTTCCGCACCATCGCCAGGGAACACGATTGGATCATGATGCACGCGACCTGAAGGGACGCGACGGCCGCACCCCTGGCGCGACGAGTCAGGCCGGAATTTCTTAGTATTTTAATATCTTAGAGTCACTATAAATCATCGGATTCGGCCAAAATCGTGGCGAATCAATCACCTCCCTCAGTGGGCGAACTTGGAAGCCAAACGGCTTGCGACCGGCTGCAACCGCGCCGTACCGGATCGGCTTAGCGCAGATCCACTCCTAGCACGTAGCCGTCGTAGAACGCGTCCACCTTCTGCGCGATGAGCGGCGCCACATGGTTCAGCACGCGGTCGTTAATCGTGACGTCGCCGGAGAACTGTCGCAGCGTGGCGGTCATCGACTTGAATTTGAAGAACAGCACCTGCTCCACCGTCTGCGAAGCCTCCAGCGTGAAAGCCATCAGCGACACCAGGAAGTCCTGATTGGCATCTTGGTTCACCAGTGACACCTGGAAACGCGCCGCCTTCTCGTGCTGGCTTTCGCGGCTGAACATGGTGATCCATGGGCTGCTGTCGGAGAGCTTCTTGAGCGCGTCCAGCGTCAGCTTGATCAAGGCGTAGCCGGCGCTGGCGGTGCCGCCGAGCAGGCCGGAGGCAACGGTGAGGATCGCCTCGTGCACGTCGGCATCCTGGCTGCCGGCCTCGTAGGTGGCGAAGGAGCGGCTCTGCAGCGTCCAACCGACGTTGGTCAAGGCCTCGAAGTAGGCGTCGTACCAAGCGATCACGTCCGACTGCTTCGGTACCTTCTTGTTGGCGACCAGCTGGGCGAACAGCGAGGAATCGTTGATGGCATTGCGCCGCTCGGCCGTCACGCCCTTGACGAAAGAGTTGATGGTCGAGCCCACCAGCACCGACTGGGTCTTGTCCGTGTCCGGCTCGAAGCCCGGCGCGCCGAGAACCGCCAAGGCCGAGTGGTAGTCGGGCAGGCCTCTCAGGTCGGCCCCACTGACGAACGCGTGTGCCTGCTGTGTAGTCACCATGGTCACATCTCCTTCGGTGAAAGCAACATCGAGCACCAGCCTCAGGCGTCGCCGGAGGCGTAGAAGCCGGCCCAATAATACGGATGCGCAAAGGGCCGCTCGCCGAGCGCCTGGATACCACGCTCCACCTCCTGGAGCCGCTCCGGCACGAAGCGCAGCACCCAGTCCAGAACCTCGCCCTGGTCCATCGTCTGCAATCGGCGCAGCGCCTGGTTCAGGCACTGCGTCACCGAGCCTTTGCCGGCGAGCAGCAGGGCGTAGTGTTCGGCCACCAGGATCGCCGCCGGCGCCTGCGGTACTCGCCACAAAGTACCGATCACATACGGCACGCCTGCGGCGAAGAAGGCCAGCGGAAGGCCGATGTATTCGGCCGCGACCAGGGTGCGGCCCAGGCCGCTCTCGCAGGCGCCCATCAGCACCGAACGGCAGCCGCGCAGATCCAGCTCGGCGAACATCTGCGCGAACTCCACCCGCTCGCGCCGGCTGAACAGCAAGCGGCTGTGGTCGGGAGCGTCGCTGTTGAACTCGCCATGGCAGCCGAAGAACAGGTCCGTCGCCGGCTGTCGCTCCAGCTGGGCGCGCAACTCCGGCCACGTAGGGGGGGCCACTTTGACCGCAGCCGGAGCCTGCGCCTGCAGGGCCTGCAGTGTGCCGGGATACAATGGCGCTCCCCGTGCGTCATGCAGGAAGGACAGCGTCGCCGGCACCTCGGCGCGCGGCTGGTGCAGCTGCAGGAACAGCGTCAGCGAGGGCGCATAGCTCAGGTCGCACAGCTCGATCAGCCGCTGCCCGCCGACCTTCATGGCGTGCAGCGGCGCCTGGTTCATGCGCCCGCGCGGAAAGAACTTCAGGTGCCGGCCCTTAAGTACCGGAGCCAGCGGTTCCAGCACCGGCGCAAAGCTCTCGCTGTAGAAGCCGATCAGCCCATCCAGCGCCCGCTCCATCGCTGCCCGATCCGGATTGCGGGGGTCCTCCCGGCTCGCGGCGCGTACCGCGGCATCGTAGGTGTCGTGCGCCTGCTCCCAGCTTCGGGCCGCGATCGGCAGACATATCGGCGGCACCGGCTGTCCGGCCGTAGCGTCGACCAGCACCAGCTGCGTACGCGTGCGTTCGACACTGACCAACAGCAGCAAGGTGTCGGGAATGCGCAGCGCCTGCATGCGCTGCACCACATGTTGCACCATCTGCGACGCGGCAATCGGTACCGTATGTGTATTGCGAAACTCCAGGTAGTGCCGCCGCTCAGAGCGATTGGCGACGACATTCGTCAGATAACGTTCCAGTTCCTCGTTCGGGTCGGCGCCCATGCTCAGCACCGCCAGGTCCTTGTGCACCAGCGCACGCGCCTGGCGGAAGCGGGCATACGCCGGCGCGTCCAGTGCCGCCGCCACACGCGCTTCGGCCACCAGGTCGTTGGCATAGCGCGGACCGAAAGCCTCGATCGCCGCCACCAGGTCTCCGGGCCGCAGCGCTGCGACTTCCAGCGCGTTGTCGGCATAGGAGCGCATCAGTTGCTGCTTCACCGCCCGCGCCACCGGCAGCACCTGCATGGCCACCACACGCTCGAAGGTATGAATGGAGCCGGCATACGCCTCCGACACGCCGGCCAGTGCCGGCGGCGCCTTGGCCGGATCGAACGAGTGGCCCAGACGGCGCATCCGCACGTCGCCCAGCTCGGCCAGCGACAGCGCCTGCCAGTAGCCGAAGCGCAGGTTCTGCTCGTGGCCCAGCGCCGCGATCTGTTCCTTCTCCGCATCGTCGATGTGACCCAGCTTCATCAGGCTCCAGCCGAGCAGGCGATGCAGGTGGCCGATCTCGGAGTCGAGCCTGGACTGCTGCGCCTCGTCCAGCGCCTGCCGGTAAGCAGCCGCGGCGGCGGCCAGGTCACCGGCAGCGCTGTGCACCAGGCCCAGGCTGCGCCGTGCCACCACACGGCAATATATATCCTCCGGCGCGCAGCGTTCGATCACGCTTTGCAGCGCAGCCGGCGTCGCCTTGGCGAACGAGCCGGCGAGCTCCGGGAAAGCCAGCCGCAGATCGATCCAGGCCTTGTAGAAATACAGGTTCTCGGCCAGCGGATTGGTGTGCTCGTAGGATTCCGGCGAGTAGAGCCGGCGGTAATAGCCGTAAGTCATGCGCAGCCGGCGGAACAGTTCGTCGCTGATTTTTGCCAGCGCCGGGTTCGCGGCCGCTTGCGCACCGAGTGCGTCGCAGACGCTGTTCCAGGCGGTATAGGCGTTCTCCAGCGAATTGAGCGACAGATCCTCCGCCAGGTGGTTCTGCGCGTCGGCGTAGAGCAGGCAGGCCGGCACGAACATCATCTCGTGGCGTGCCTGCATCGCCGCTTGAAACAGGTTCGCCAGGTAGTAACCGCGCAGCCGTTCCCAGCGCACCCAGTCGTCCAGCTGCAGCAGCATGCGCCCCTGGTCCTCGTCGCTGGCGCACAGCGCGCTCATCCGCGCCGTCAAGTCCGGTTTCTGCTCGCCCAGCGTCTTCGGATCGAACCGAGTGGCTTCCAGCCCGGCCAGCAGCGCGCAGAACGGTTCGCGCTGCGCCGCGCCTAGCTTGCCCACGCCCGGCGCCGGATACTTGACCGCCGCCGCCGCGCAACCCTGCGGCGCGAATGAGGCGTTCATGGCGGTTGCCGCTGCGGCGGGTGCGACACCCGCTCGATACATTCCCTGGAAGAGCTTGCATTACGCTTACGGCGCCGGGTGCGGAGCAGGTGAGGCGCCCCCGCGCCCCAGTCCTTGTAGCCGCAAAATGGATGGATCGTTCGGACCGAGGTTGCTGCGCGCAGACCGCGCTCAGCGGCGCTGGACGAGCTCCATCTGGGGCCTGCACTTTCGTCTGTACGCATACGCAATCCCTTCAATGCCGACGTACCTGACTCCATTTGCTTATCCAGCCTCGGGAGTTTCGCCGTGCGCGCTGCACTATTGCATTGACCTGAATCAATTGGATTTAACGCGGCCTGAAGAAGACCGTAAGCGATGGCATCGGCGTTGGAAACCTCAGGTCCTGCGGTTCGCCCGATGAACCGGCAGCCTTCCCGCCGCCACGACCGCCGGCAAGGGACGTCGGCGAGACGACACTCCGGCGGGATCTCCATATGCACCGGGTGCGCGGCGCGGCTCGACCGCTCCCTTGCGTCCCGACAAGGACGACAACAGCGCGATCACCACCACTACGAACAGGACCAGGACCGGCAGCGCGGCTGCATAGACCACGAACGGATATGAGGCGGCGCCGTAATCGCCATGGCTGTTTTGAACAGTTGTATAAGCCGATAATGCCGCCGTATGCGGTATTGCCGTCGTGCCCGCCGCGCTGTGCATATGCATCGGCGTTACTTCGGCTGAAAGAAAATCCTGTGCATCGTGATATCGGATCATGTCGCCATTCCCCCGTTGGAGGGTAGCCTCTTAGCTGCCGGAAACGTCCGGTAGGGTCCATTTCCACTATGGGCGCCGGCGGGCACGATGTCGGTACGGTGTCGCACCAAGCGGCGCTACCGGGATCGGGGGTGCCAGGCTGCTCGGCAGAGGACCCTGCGTCCCTTGTTCGGGATCGAAAAAAGGCCCGCTCGCCGAGGAGATGTCCCTGCGAACGGGCGAAGGTCCAAACCACGCTGAGCTGGGATTCCGGAACAGCAGAACCAAACACTCAATGGGGGATGCGTGGGCCGGAATTTTTTGTCGATTCATCCTGCAGGTTACACGCCGAAGACCGCGGGTTCCGTGCGCTAGCGCACCGCACACCGGTCGTCCCTCCGCAACAGGCCACGCGCTCTAACCGATGCAGCGGTCGTAGTCCGCCGTAACCGCCCCATAGCAGGCGCACGATGCCTCTTCCAGGCCCCTGCGGTCGAGCACCGTGACATGGCCCCGGCTGTAGCGGATGAGTCCTGCACTTTGCAGCGGGCCCGCGGCGCGGGTGACCCCGCTGCGGCGCACACCCAGCATCTGTGCGAGCAGAGCGTGCGTCAGGTAGAAGTGGTCCACGTGCGCACGATCGTGCGCCATCAGCAGCCAGCGCGCCAGGCGGGCGTCGAGGAGATGGAAGCAGGTGCAAGCGGCGGCATTGGAGACCTGGGCCAACCGTACGTAGACATAGCGCCCAAGGCCGAGCCGCAGCGCAGCGCTGCGCTCCAGTTCGCCGCGCAGAGCGGCGGCCGGCACGCGCAATGCGCTGCCCGGTCCCTGCACCAGGGCACGCACCGCCGAGGTGTCGATGCCGAGTGTAAGCGAGACTCCGAACATGCCTTCGTTGCCGATCAGGCCGATCCCCAGGCACGCATCGCCGTCCAGTGACGCAATCAGGGCGATGAAGCTGTCGATCGGGAAGTAGGCATGCCGGATACGCTCGCCGGGCTCGCAAAGCACCGCGCCGAAAGCGAGATTGACTCGCTCGCAGCGTAGCAGCATGCTTTGCCGGGACTTTTGCGGCAGCACACCGAGCAGCCGATTGACCACTGTGACGACGGGGGCAGCGGGCGACATTCTAGCCTCCTGCAGCGCGGATGGAGCCGGTTGCGCGAAACATGCAAATGGCCCGCGCGATCATGGCTGCTCAGGACGAGCGCCGACGCAGGCGCGGCACAATCGGCGAACTGACCAGCGGAATTGGCATCGGGCATACCTCGTTGGCAATGACGCCGCATGAACACCCGCTTTCCGGTACCGCGACCCCGGGCGCTGCACCACCCGGAGTCCTGGCATTCAACTTCTGCATCCAGCTAATGGGCGCCGTTCAAAAGCGGTGTATTGCCACCGTCGTTGTCGAGCATCAGCAGGGAGATGGGCGAGCCGTTCGGCGCGCCGGGGGCATCAAGCGCAGCGATCTGCACCACGTTGGTGTTGTTCGGCGGCAGGATGACGCCCTTGGGCCCGCTGTCGTAGACCTTGACGAGGTCCGCCGTCACAATGATTTCGTATGTGCCGCTGGGAAGCGCGAACGAGGGCGGCGAGGTGCCGAACGATACTGCCGCAGGCGTCCCGCTGATGCCGGCGCCCGGTTTCACGAAGTAGAAGTTGATGCTCGGCGAAACCAGAGAACCCGCATACGCCGCATGCACTGTCTGCACGGTGAACTGCCCGTTGGCCGGGGCATTGACCGATATCTCGGCGGGGAAGCCATTGATCGTCTTGCCGGCAACCGTGCCGTAACTGAACACCGTGGTCGTGTTGTTGTGATCGATGCTGACGTTGTTGACGGTGAAGGTCTGGGAACCGCCGCTGCCGTTGCCGGTGGTGAGCTGCACCTTGTAGCTGCCTTCGGGAACGACGTTGAGCCCGCTGGCGGAATCGAATGAGATCGGGCCGACGGTGGGGATGTTGCTGACGGCGGCGGTCATGCCGTTGGAATCCGAGGTGCCGTTTGCCAGGGCGACGTTGCCGGCGCCGGGCGGAGTGCTGTTGTTGCCGCCGCAGGCCGACAGCGCAAGCACGGCGGCGCTGATCAGGCCGGGCGCCAGGCGGCGGTTCGCAAGCCGCCGCTGTTGAGGTGAGGTGAATATCATGGTGTATCTCCAGTTGGCGTCCGGCGAAATTGCCGGAAGCCGATGTCCAGGGCGATGCGAGCCCGGGCTTGGCCACGGGACTCGGGATCACACCAGCGGATGGAGCATAGACGCAGGCATGCGCTTGTTCGGTGCGGTGCCACACCTAGGGAGCCTCTGAACAACTCCACGCCCTCCCGTTACCCCTTATGTTTGACGGCGCACCGACAGCCCTTCACCGGACGGCTATCTTGAGCGGGTCAAACGGCGGGCCGCCCCAGCGAAACGATCGTTATGTGGAACAGCGGCGCCGCGCGCAGAGTGCGCACGTCACTCTCTCAACCCGGAGCAAGGTCATGCAAGTAAAATCCCGTCGTCCCCTATTCCCGGCCGCAGGCGCGGTCGTCACTGCGATGTTCCTCGCCGGCATCGGCGCAGCCATTCCGGCGTACGCCGCCGATGCCACTCCGCGGCTTCACGTCATCCTCGCTGCGACAGGCGCGGCGCCCACGCCGGCGGAGCAGGCCAAAGCGACCGAGCACCACATGGCCCGCGCCGACGAGCGGGTCGAAGCGCGCATCAGCGATCTCCATACCCGGCTCGGCATCACTGCCGCACAGGAAGACTCCTGGAGCAAGGTCGCCCAGGCGATGCGCGACAACGCCAATACCATGGCCGCGCTCACCCAGGCCAGGTCCGCAAATGCCGCAACCATGACAGCCGTCGACGACCTCAAGTCCTACGCCGAGATCGCCCAGGCGCATGCGGACGGGATCCAGAAGTTCGCGCCGGTGTTCGGTGCGCTTTACGACAGCATGTCGGATGACCAGAAAAGGAACGCCGACGTCATCTTCCGCGCCCGTAGCCACAGCGCGATGAAGCACAAGTCCGACAAGGTCGGCTGAACGGACCTTGGACCACCCCAGCACGCGTCACCCAGCCGGGTGACGTGGTATCGCTTCCAGCATGGATGAATCGCTATGAGCCACTCAACAGCACGACGCGGCAGCTTGCGCGCCTCGGTCCGCGGCTTCGTCGCGGTGGCAACAATCGCCTCGATATTCGCCGGCATCACCTTCTCCCCGGTGTTTGCCGACAATCACGGGCACCGGGGCGGCGACCGCGGGCACTGGCACGGCGACCGCGGGCACTGGCGCGGCGGCCGCGACTGGCGCGGCGGGCCGGTGTACGAGCCCTATCCGGTGTATGCGCCCCCGCCGGTGTACTACCCACCGGAGCCCTCGCCGGGCATCAACCTGTTCTTCCCGATCCGGATTCGATAGCCGCTGCGTCCATGGGCGGATTCCGCGCCCGACGCTTTCGCCTCACCTCAAGGAACACCTCATGAAAGCAATAATGGGTTCAGTTCGCGCCCTCGGTGCCGGCGGAGCGCTTGCCCTGGCGGCCTGCGCTTCGGTGCCGCAGCCTCCCACCGCCGCCCTGCAGGCCGCCGACACGGCGATCGCCACCGCGGAGAGCGACCATGCCGCCGACTACGCCCCGCTGGAGATGCGTACTGCGCGCGAGAAGCTCGCCGCCGCCCGCGCCGACGCGGAGCAGCCGGACGATCAGCGCGTGATGCAATCGCGGCAGCTGGCGGACGAAGCGCGTGTGGATGCCGAGCTGGCATCGGCCAAGGCGCATCTCGCCAAGGCGGACGCGGTGAACCAGGAGCTGCAGAAGAACAACAATACCTTGCGCCAGGAAACACAACGCAGTCCGGGAGGTTGAGACATGAACAAGATCAGCAACATGATCCGAACCACTTTTGCCGGCGCGGCCGCCGGCGGAGCCTGTCTACTTCTCGCCGCCTGCGCCGCGGATACCTTCAGGGATCCCGGCGCCTCCAGGGCCCGCGCGGCTTTGACCGACCTGGAGTCCAACCCCAAGCTGGCGAGCCGCGCCCCGGTCGCCATCCACGACGCTGAGACCGCGGTGAGCGAGGCCGAGCAGCCGCAAACCGATCAGGGTGTCGCGACGCATCTGGCCTACATCGCGGACCGCAAGGTGCAGATCGCCAGCGCGCAGGCCCAGGCCAGGTACGACGAGGATCAGCGCAAGGCGCTGAGCGAGCAGAACGGGCAGATCCAGCTGGATGCGCGGACCCGCGAGGCTGACCTGGCCAAGCAAAAGAACGGCGCACTGCAGGCCCAGACCGATTCGGCCAACCGCAGGAACGACGACTTGCAGGCGCAGCTTGAAGCCTTGCAGGCGAAGAAGACCGACCGTGGCATGGTGCTGACGCTGGGCGACGTGCTGTTCTCCAGCGGCCGCTCCGACCTCAAGCCGGGCGGCGTCGCCAGCCTGGACCGGCTGGTCAGCTTCCTCGCGCAGGCGCCGGACCGCAGCGTCAGGATCGAGGGCTATACCGACGACACCGGCGGGCAAGGCATGAATCAGGCCCTATCGCAGAAGCGCGCGGACTCCGTAGCGTTCTATCTGACCAGCCGCGGCATTGCCGGCAATCGCGTCACCTCGTTCGGCGAAGGCTACGCGTCGCCGGTTGCCGACAACAGCACCCAGGCGGGCCGGCAGGCCAACCGCCGCGTCGAACTGATCATCCAGAACGCAGTCCAATGATAAGGGTACCGCTCAGATCCTCCTGCCCTGGATCACCCGGATCAGCACGATGATGATCGCCGCCACCAGGAGAATGTGGATGAATCCACCCATGGAGTACGAGGTAAACAAGCCAAGGGCCCACAGGACCAGTAACACTACCGCAACGGTTTCAAGCATGGAATGTCTCCGGTTGCCGCGACGCAGGACTCTGCGCCCCGACAGATTAGGCGGGTCGGCGGATCCGCTCTGTGCGGAAGCGCACGCAGAGCCCTTGACCTTCGAACCATGTGCCCCGCCCCACGCCGGCCTCGACCTGCATCGCAGGCACGGCTGCATCCCGAATTGATCGATCCAATGGAGAACACGATGAAAAACTTCCACCTTGCTGCCCGCACCTCAATCCTCGCCGCCGCAGTGCTCTGCCTCAGCTTGTTCGGCGGGGCTGCCTACGCCGCCTCGACCGCGGAGGAACTGAACAAGGACGCGGAGCAGGCGCTGCAGAACCTCTACAAGAGCAATCCCGTCGCCCTGGATATTTCGAAGAAGGCCAGGGCCACGCTGGTCTTCCCCAACATCGTCAAAGCCGGGCTGGTGTTCGGCGGAGCTTACGGCGAAGGCGTCCTGTTCAAGGGCTCGTCCGCCTCGGGCTACTACAACTCGGTATCCGCGTCCTGGGGCCTGCAGGCGGGTGCCCAGTCGTACGGCTATGTGGTATTTCTCATGAGCAACAAGGCGCTCGACTATCTCAACAAGTCGGATGGCTGGGAACTTGGGGTGGGCCCCACGGTGGTGGTGGTGAACGAGGGCGTCGCCAAGAACCTGTCGAGCTCCACGCTGAAGGACGACGCGTACGCCTTCATCTTCGATCAGCAGGGGCTGATGGCGAGCTTGAGCATCGAAGGCACCAAGGTGACGCGCATCAAGCGCTAAGGAAGTACTGATCAATTCGGGAAGTACTGATCAATTCGCGATCGTCATCCCGGCGAACACCGACCCCGACACTGCGTCCGGAACTCGCCAGGGTGACGATTGATCAGACCTTCCCCAAGCCTGTAGCGAGGCTGCGCCGCGAAGACGGCGCATGCTCTCCAGTTGCCGTATAGATGAAACGTTGATTGCCGGATAGCCGCCCTTCGTCGACACGCTTCTGCGTGAGCAGGCTCCGTTCCGGCACCAGGCCGTAATTGATCGCGCTCGCGCCGTACTTCTCCGCGGCGATCATCGACGTATATCCCTGGCACCTCGACGAGCTTGTTTCCCGGACAGAGTTTGCGGCAGATGTAGTCGCATCGTTCGGCGAACTATGCGCCCTTGCGTACATTGTCCCCCCCCCCGAACTTCGCTATACTGATTTCTACAGGGACGTAGACGATGTTGACGCAGCTTCGCAAGCCTTGCTTCGCTTTGTTTCAATCCGTCGATCTCGCTCGAACGGTAATCGACATGTCCCAGACTCCCACACCGCGGCAGAACCATCTTCTGGCCGCCTTGTCGCCCGAAGTCCAGGATCGCCTGTTCCCGCATCTCGAGCTGGAGCCGCTGCCCCTGGGCAAGGTCCTGTACGAATCCGGGGACGCCTTGCGCCACGTCTATTTCCCCACC
>JARLJS010000142.1 GCA_031291075.1 Nevskia sp.
CCCCAGGATGGTGATGTCGCCGCCGGTCTGCGTCTCGATGCGGGAAAAGCCCATGTAGAGATTGCCGGTCTGGACGGTGGAAGAGGCGCCGTTGGACCCGCCGGTGTTGTTGTCGGTATAGCCGTAAGCGGCGGGGAACAGGGTGGCGATGGCCTGATAGGCCCGGGCGTATTGCTTGTAATAGGCGCTGGCGCTGTTGCTATAGTCGGTGGACACTTCCTTCAGGAAATCCACCAGGGCATGGTCGACCAGCAGATGCTGCTTGGCGGTGCTGAGATCGCTCTGGAAGATCGACAAGGTCTGCGCCGATGACACCGGGATCGACGCAGAGAAGCCCGAGGGCACAAGACCGCCGGAGGTCAGTGTCGGCGCCAGCGACGACAGGCCCCAGGCCGCCAGCAGACTTTCCAGCTGCCCGGCCGCCGAGGCATTGCTCTTGCCCTGGGTGGCCAGGGTGTCCAGCGTGCTTTCCAACTGGCTGGTGATGGAGGAGAGGAAGCTGATGCCGTCGGTGCTGGTCAGCACATAGGCGTCGATGGCCGCCGTATAATCGATGCCGTCGCCGACGCCGAACAGAGCGGTGAGATTGGCCCCGGCCACCGGCAGATAGGATTTGACCAGGGTCGTGTCGCCGGTGCCGCTGCCGTCGCCATAGGTGAAGATACCGCCGCCGGAGCCGCTATTGAAAGGCCCCAGATTGCGGCCGGCCGCCACCAGGAAATCGCCGGGGCCGTAGAGGGCCAGCGTGGAAGTGCCGGTGCCCTCCGACTCGGTCGTGATGTCGCGGCCGGCGATGATGCTGGTGACATCGGTGGCCCGGTTGTTCTGGCCGGTGAAGACAACATTGATGATGTCCTGACCGGCATACACCTCGGCCTGCTTGATCAGGCTGTAGGTGCCGTAGAGATCGTCGCCCGCGTAAATCAGCACCGAGCCGTCGTCGTCGGCATGCAGGGCCGCCGACAGCACCGTGGGCGCCGGCGTCCCCAGAGGATCGACGTAATAGGACGAGGTGCCGTCGAGCATAGTGATGGCGTAGTTGACGCCGGAGGACAAGTCGATGGAACCGCCGGCGATCAGGGTCAGGGTGCCGGAGGCGGACGGGACGAGGTCGATCCCGCTGGCGGGGGCATTGGCGATGGAATCGAAACCGCCGCTGAGGGTGATGTCGCCGCCGATGGCGTCGATGATCAAGCTCGCTGGCGCCAGGATCGATGAATAGCTGCTTCCTTCCAGGCTGGACGGCAGAAGCTTGTTGCCCAGGGCTGCGGTCACGATGGTGACGTCGCCGGAGACGCTGGTCAGCGACACCCCGCTGTCATCACTGTAGCTGGTGAAATAGCCGGAATTGATATTGCCCAGCGTCGTCGTCCCGGGCAGGGCACTGTCCAAGGTGTAGGCTGTCGCGCCCGTTCTGGATGTGTAATTCGCCAGTTCGGCTGGGTCATAGAGGCCACCGAGGGTAACGGAGCCATTGGCGATCACGGTGATGAAGCCGTTCTGCACCGCCAGGTCCAAGCCATTGCCGGAGGAATCTTCAGTGATTGACCCAGCCACCCGGATGGTCCCGCTGCCGTCGCCGACCAGGAAGGCGCTGCCGACGATGTTCGCCGCCGTCACCGACAGATTGCCGCCGCCATAGGTATATTCGGTCTCGGTCGGCGTGGCGCTGGTGCCGCCGGCCACCAGAATGGTCTCCGGCAGAGAAACGATGATGTCCTTGAGGGTGCCGCCGGCGCGCAGGGTCACATTGCCGCCGCCCAGGGCGCCGATGCCGTCGGCATAGGTGGCGTAATTGACCCAGGCCGCCGTCTGCTGCGTCGTCACGGTACTGGAGGACACGAACGGCGTGCTGGTGCCGTTGGTCGCGAAGGCGTGGTAATACCAGGTGCTCCACTCGGTGGCGCCATCCAGGCTGCTGCTCTCCACTCCCTCGATATCACCGCCGACGGTGATGGTGACCGCGCCGCCGTCCGTGGCCCAGGTCGGCGTGCTGACCAAACCGTTGGGATTGCTGCTGTAGGCCGATGGCACACTGGGGGCGGTGAAGTCGGACGGCGTGGTGGTGGCGGTGCCGGCGGTATAGACGGCGCCGGGGGCGGTGGTGTCGGCGAGGATGAAATCGCCCGAGGCGGCGATGTCGATGAAGCCGGTGCCGGTGCGCACCACATTGCCGATGCTGATGGTCGCGCTGGTAATTTCCGGATCGGTGTAGGAGATATGGTCGTCGATCACCACATTGGCGCCGGAACCTCTGTCCACCGCCAGCGGATCGGCGCTGGTGAAATCGGCGCCGGCAACGATGCGGTAGGACGCGCTGGAAGCCTCGGACGCCAGATCCATCGAGGAAATCGGCGAATAATTGGACGACTTCGTGGTCGGCGATGGGCTGTTGTCGATGGCCGCCGTTGACACCGTGGTTGTCCCGGCGGCGACCGACGCGGTGACATGTGCGGAATTTGACGAAAAACTCAGCGGTGCAACCTGGGCCTCCGCAATTCCATACGTCTTATACACTTGTGTGGTTTTTGCCCAATTATAGTAATTTGAGGCATATTGAGTGTACTCTGCCAAATATTGGCTGTAATATATTAAATTTTCGTAGGCGCTATTGCTTGAACTTATTTCCTTATAAGCGGTAGTAGCGGCAGAAAGATACGACAGCGCGGCTTGCGCGTAGGTATAGATTGCAGAAGTCGTATTTGCTGCCGTCGTTGTTAAAAGTGTTATCCCCGTACTCTTAAAGTAATTTCTATATACGTACACTCTGTATAAGTAAGTCCCATAATAGCCTGCATACGTGTCATAGAGAGAATAATAATAATCCAAAGAAGAAGATGTATAGTTGCTGTTAAGAGACGTTTCAACTACAGGCTCATCCAGGACACCTGAGAAAGTTGGGTCGATCGCATAAATACCCGTCGTCGCCTTAATCGCGGTGAGATCCGCTGTGTATGTACTCGTAACAGAGGAATAGGTACCGTCCGCGCCTGTATAGCTATCGCCCGGTATCGTCACCGTCGAGATCGTCCCCACCGCTGTGTTCTCGGTAAACCCATCGGTAATGCTGGCATCGATATTGACGTCGTTTTTGGCCCGCAGGGTGAGGATGGGCGCCTGACCCGTGGCAGTGGTGCGGTAGACCAGGGTGCCGACGGAATTCTCCGCCCCCAGGTTCCAATTGGTCAGCACCGAGATGTTGCCGGAGTTGATTGTGGAAGACGGATTGTCGAGTTCGATGCCCAGCGCTAGCGTAAGGCCCGCATCGCTCGCGGTGGTCGCTGCGGTGGTGGTGGCAGTGGCACCGTTGAGTGGGTTCTGCACGAAGCCCATCAGGGTGCCGGCGGTCTGGGTCGAGCTGTTGCTGTAGGCGTAGAACGTCTCGTGATCGGTATTGTAAGTCGACGGCGTGAAGTAATCGTTGGTCAGATAATAGCTGAGGGTGTTGCTGGCGAGGGTGGCGCAGGTGCTGTCCGTGCACAACTCGCTACCGTTCCAATAGGCGACGGTGGTGCCGCTGGCGTTCGCGAAAGTACCGGGTTCCAGGACTCCGCTGCTGGTGTACCAGCCGGCGGGATCGACGATGCCGTCGAAATGCTGGGAGGCGACAACTTCAATGACGTTTTTGCCGCTGCTATCATAGACGTCGGTCGAGCCGGAGGTGGTGGCGTCGGCTGTGCTCCACACCACATAGGCTTCGAGGTCCTTGGCCTTGGCACCGGTGATGGTGCCGGAAGCGACGGAGACGTTGACAGAGCCATCCTCCAGCAGTGGGGCGCGAATCAGCACGGTGCCGGTGTCGGTGGCATTGCCGGAGCTGTCGAGGCCGGAGACATTGATGACGGCCGAGGAGCCGATTTTGATCTGGCCGGAGGTGGCGACCTCCTCATAGCCATAGGTGGGATTTAACAAGGTGTAGACGGTGGTGCCGATGGTCTCGGTGGCCGCTGTTCCCGAGGTGCCGATTTCCACCGTGCCCCCACTGTTGCCGTCGGTGGTGGCCATGGCCTTCAGGCTGCCCTCTATGTCCACGCCGGAGGTGCCGTAAAGAGCGATGGTGCCACCCGACGAGCCACTGGCGTCGATGGTCCCGTTGACGATGACCCAGCCGCCGTCGGCCTGCAGCAACACCGTGGCTGAGGTCAGGGTCTGGCCCAAGGGGACGGTGATGTCGCCGGTGGAAAGCCCCACCTCGAACTCCGTGGTGAAGCCGGAGCTGATCGGCAGGCTGCCGGACAAGGCGTTGGCGGACAGGGCGAACGTACCACCC
The DNA here is from genome assembly GCA_031291075.1 of Nevskia sp. Classification (GTDB taxonomy): domain Bacteria; phylum Pseudomonadota; class Gammaproteobacteria; order Nevskiales; family Nevskiaceae; genus Nevskia. The sequence goes on from JARLJS010000142.1 coordinate 4,271, forward strand.
AGCGCATTGGAAGAACCGGAGCCGGTCAGTGTGCCGTCCAGGGTCACGGTGCCGCTGGTGGCCTCGATACCCAGGCTTCCGGCATAACCCGATCCGGCGGCGGAAACGTCGATGGCGGTACCCGAGCCCAGGGTGATATTGCCGGCATCGGCGATCAATTTCACCGTACCGCCGGGGGTGTCTTCCAACTCATCGCTGAGCAGGATCGCCGTGCCGGCGGCGCTGATGGTCGCGTTTCCAGACAAGACGATGTCGCGGGTGGTAGCCTCCAGCGTTACCGTGCCGCTCTGGGCGATGATGGTGCCGCTATCGGCGATCGAGCCGGCGGTAAGCGTCAGGCTGCCGCCGATGACGCTGGACGACAGAGACAGCGTTCCCCCGGCGCCGGGCAGGATGGTGATCGCCCCCTGATAGCCCGTACCACTCGTCGTGGTCGTTGTCAGCGACTGGCTGGACCCGTCGTCTGCGACCAGGAACGGCGCGGTCAGGATGACGTTTGCCTGCGGTGCTGCGAGGCTGCCGCTGCCGCTGAACAGTATCTCGCTGCCGGCGCTGGCGGCGATGGTGGAAAAGCCCGAGGAGGTCTTGGCGCCGGCCCCGAAGGTCAGGACATCCGTGGCGTTGAAAGCCAGCGAGTCACCCGAACCGCTGACGCCGTTGCCGGTATTGGCGCTGCTCTGGCTGTCCTTGAGGATGATGTTGCTGGCGGTAACGGTGGCGTTGGTGGTCCCGGTGCCGGCGCCATAAAGTCCGGCGCCATCCAGCGTCAGGGTGCCGATGGGATCGGCCGCCGTACCGAGCGCCACACTGCCGTAGAAATTGAACACGGAGGCGCTGCGCAAGGTCACCGTTTCCGCCCCGGCGAAGTCGGCGATCAGGGCGTCGGTCAGCACCAAACCGGAGGAGCCGCCGCCGATATTGATGACGCCGCCGGCCAGGTCGTAATTGCTGGCCGACAGCGTGGCGCCGTCGGCCACCGTGGTGCCGGTGCCGGTGGCGGTGCCGGAGGAATCCAGCGTCAGGCTGGTCCCCGACAGCAGCGCCCCGGTCTTGATGGTGAGAGTGCCGGTGGGGCTGGCGGGAAGGTCGTTACGCGTCACCGTGACCACCCCGCCATTGGAGACGCGCAACAGCGCCCCGTCGCCGGAGGCGGAGGTGGCGCCGATGATCAGCGCGTCGGAGGAGGCCGCGGAGACGCTGCCCTTGGCCGCGATGACGCTGCCCGCATCCACCGTGATGCCGGAGCCGCCGGCCTTGGTCACCAGCAGCAGTTCGGGCCCGCTCAGGGGATCGGCGGCGTCGGTCTTCACCTCGACATTTTCGGCGGTGGCGGTGATCAGTACGCCGCCGGTGGTGGTGGTGCGGTAGCCGCCCAGCAGCACGCTTTCGACGCCGAGAGTGCTGACCTGGTCGGCCGACAGCACGATGGTATTGGCGGCGGCATCGGCGGTCGATTCGCTCTGGTCGGAGGCCAGCACCAGAATATTGCTACCGGTGATGTCGATCTCGCCGCCACGCCCGCCGCTGGCGGCGGTGAAATCGTTGGTGGCATCCAGGGTCAGTTTGCTGGCGGCAGCGATGATCATCTGCCCGGCGTCTTCGGCCAGACGCGGCGTGGCGGTGCCGGCGGCGGCGGCCAGGGCGGCGAAATAGGCGTCGCCATAGGTGACGTCGATCTTGGAGTATTTGGTCCACACCGAGTCGGACTGCAACTCGAACAGCGCGGTGGCCGAGGATTTGGCGCCGGTGATGGCGTTGGCGATCGTCCCGGTCATGTAGATGGAGCCGTCGGCGGTCACCGTGTCGATGGTGGCGGCGCGGCCGGTGTTGGTGGAAACCACGACGACGCGATAGGCCCCGGGCAGGGTGGCGTAACTGGCCGGCAGCAGGACATAGGTACCCGCCGCGATACCGTTGCCGCCGGTCAGCGTCACCGCGCTGCCCAGGCTGACCGTGGTGCCGCTGGTGGTGTCATAAGCGGCCACCTTGGCCTCGTAGGACGGCACCAGGGCGTAGGTGTTGCTGGTGGACAGCAGATTGCGGGTGCCGCCGGTACCGCCGACGAATTCGGTGGCATAGATGTCGCCGCCACCGCTCTCGTCGACGGTGGCGCCGGCCGCGGTGGTCACCGATAAGCCGGCCAATACGACCAGCTTGGAGGGCGGAGCGGACAGGATGGTACTGGTACTGCTGTTGGTGTCGCCGATGGTCACGGTCCAGTCGGTGCCGTCGGTCGTGGTGCCATAAGGGATGGTGACGCCATCGGCCGAGGTCGAGGTCAGGCTGCCGGCGGCCAAGGTGACGCTGTTGGTGGCGACGGTGGTGGCGGCGCCGAAACTCTGCCCGGCGGTCAGGCCGAGAATGATGGAGCCCAGGGGCACCTCGATCGCCCCGGCCTGGACGATGGTGGCGGCATCGACCAGAAGGGCGCCGTCGGCCGATTCCGGGACATAAGGGGTCTGGCCGTTGGAGGCGATGGTGATGGTGCCGCCGAGCCCCAGCGAGGCCAGCAGGAAGCTGGTGCTGGTGGCGGGATAGACCTCGCGCGCCGTCAGCGTCAGGTCGCCGGGGACCAGCAGCGCCTCGTTGGACGAGACGCTGCCGCCGGTGAAGGTCAGGGAATAATCACTGCCGGCATAGGTGTTGAGGGTCACCATATAGCCGTAGACATCGGTATCGCTGGTGGGCAGGAAACGGATGTCGCCGCCGCTGACCGTGAGGTTGACGCTGTCGGCGTAGGAGGCGCTGACCACCCCGGCCAGGTCGATCTGGGCGCTGGCGTCGAGGTTGAGCGTGCCGCCGCCGGCGGTGGGAACCACTTCAGTGCCCGACAGCCAGCGGATATAGCCGGCCGCCAGCGTCACCGTGCTGGCGACGCTCGCCTTGGCGGCGGCGATACCGGTCGCCCCGGCCGGCAGCAGGGCGATATTGCCGTTGAGATAAAGGGCATCCGGCACCTTGAGCGTGACGTCGCCGGCGAAGGCGATGGTGCCGCCGGTCAGCGAGACGGAATCGAGGCTGGCGCCGTTGATGGTGTCGGCGGTGAGGAAGGCGGTGCCGCTGGTCAGGCCGAGGGCGGTGAGCGAGCTGGCCGTGGTCGGGGCGCTGGCCGAGGACAGAGCCGAGGCGACATCGCCGCTCTGGGCGATCAGGAGGGTGGTGTAACTGTGAAGGGCATAGCTGGTGGACGACGTGGTGGTGGTGGTGATCAGGGTGCCGATATTGAAGGTACCGCCTGAGGCGGAGGACGAGCCGCCGGCAGCGTCGATAGTGCCGGCGAAATAAAGGCTGCTGCTACTGCCGCCGCCATAGAGGGTTAGCGTGCCGCCGTCGCTCCAGATCGGCGTGGTGACGATACCGGCCGTGCGCAGGCTGGTGCCGCCGGAGGGTTCCTCGATGGTGGCGCTGGCGCCCTGCAGATCGAAGGTCGAACCCGCCAGGGCGACGATGTCGCCGTCACTGGAGATGGTGATGCTGCCGCCGTCGAGGACGCTGCCGGTGGTATAGGCGGTGACCAGCGGATCGGGCACATAGACGCCGGAGACATCGAGGACGGCATCGGCGCCGATCCACACATCCTGGGCCGCCGCATAGTTGGCGCTGTGGGTCAGCGAGCTATCGTCGCTGCTGATCGTGATGGAACCACCGGGCGCGACGATGGATCCCAGCACGGTGACCGGACCGGCGGCGGCGAGCGTGATGGCGGCTCCCGGGTCGGCGACGATCGAGGCCCCGGCGCCGATGGTGATGCCGGCCGGATGGTCGGGATCGGTGGAATAGGAAAAGCCGCCATAGGCCTGCTGGGTCAGGGTCAGGTCGACCGCCTGGCGCAGGCCGTCAAGAGCATAGCCCAGGCTGGCGAAATCGCGGACCAAAGCGCCGGTGACCGGCAGAGTGCTGGTGCTGGAAAGCTGATAGGTCTGCTGTTTCAAGCTCAGCGTAGTGCCGGCGGCGACGGTGATGTCGCCATAGGTGCTGGTCAGCTTGTAGGCCGAGAAGCCCTGGGTGAAGAAGCTGGTGGGCAGGGTCACAGCGCCGGTGGTGGTGTCGGTGGCGACGGAGGCGGCGCTGCCGCTGATGGTCACTGCCGGCACCGCGAGGGTGAAGGTGCCGCCCTCATTCAACCCGGCGGCATAGATGGTGCCGTCCAGGGTCACCGAAGCGGTCAGCGAGTCCGGCGCCACCGCGTTTTGCTGATAGCTGCCATCGGTGGAGGTCTGGCTTTGGAAGGCGGTGACCTTGCCGGAGGCGGCGTAGGTGGTCAACGACAGCGAACCGCCGTCGCCCTTCGGCAGGCCGTCGGAGGCGGTCTGCAGCACCCCCTTGGTGGTGACATAGCCGCCGGAGGACAGGTCGATGACGCTGCCCGAGTCCAGGATGATCGATTGGGTCTTGTCCTCGGCGGTCAGGGTGTGGCTGCCGCCGGTGTTGGTTACGTCGCTCACCTCATTGCTGACCATGTCGGTCTGGATGGTGACGGAACCGCCGTTGATCCA
>JARLJS010000016.1 GCA_031291075.1 Nevskia sp.
CGTCGCCAACGGCAGCGCCTCCCTGGGCACCCTCACCGGCACCGGCAACACCGTCACCTACACCGCCCCCGCCGCCGCCGGCAGCCACGCCGTCAAGGCCACCAGCTCCGCCGACGGCAGCAAGAGCGCCACCGCTTCCGTCGCCGTCCTGGCCCCCGCCGTGGTGGTCACCGACAACCCGGCCTCGGCCACCCTCAACCCGGGCGGCGTCCTCGCCATCACCGCCTCGGTGTCCGGCTCCAGCAACACCGCCGTATCCTGGAAGGTGGACGGCGTCGCCAACGGCAACACCACCGTCGGCACCCTCACCGGCACCGGCAACACCGTCACCTACACCGCCCCCGCCGCATCCGGCAGCCACACCGTCACCGCCACCAGCGCCGCCAATGCCGCCAGCAGCGCCAGCACCGCCATCACCGTCCAGGCCTCCTCCGGCACCGCGGTCGTCTCCCTGGCCAGCTCCGGGCCTTCGGTGAACACCTCCGGATCGGTCCTGTTCACCGCCACCGTCACCGGATCCTCCAACACCGCGGTCACCTGGTCGGTGGACGGCGTCACCAACGGCAACGCCACCGTGGGCACCATCACCGGCGGCAGCGGCAACGCGGCCCTCTACCTCGCGCCGCCGGCCACCGGCAGCCACACCATCACCGCCACCAGCTCCGCCGACGCCGCCAAGAGCGCCTCCAGCACCCTGGCCGTGAACAGCACCGCCTACACCCTGGTCAACCCCACCAAGATCTTCAATGTCAAGACCAGCTACGCCGCCACCGGCAACGGCACCAGCAACGACACCGCCGCCATCCAGAACGCCATCGACGCGGCCAGCGGCGCAGGCGGCGGGGTCGTCGAAGTGCCCGCCGGAACCTACATGATCGCCGCCAACGACAACGGCGGCATCCGGCTCGCCTCCAACGTCTTCCTCCAGATCGACAGCGGCGCCACCCTCAAGCTGCAGAGCGTCTCCGGCACCTCCAACATGATCATGATCTGCGGCGCCAACAACTGCGGCATCATCGGCAGCGGCACCATCGACGGCAACCGCGGCGCCATCGGCACCAACGAAAGCATCGAGCTGGTGACCATGTGGGACACCACCGGCGCGGTCATCGCCGGCGTCACCATCCAGAACAGCCCGGGCGACGGCATCTACCTCAACGGCTACCCCGCCAGCGCCGGTGTCGGCGCTCCGGTCTCCAACGTGCTGATCTACGGCGCGACCATCACCAACAACGGCCGCAACGGCATGAGCCCGGACGGCTGCGACGGCCTGGTCGTGCGCGACTGCACCTTCTCCAACCAGGTGACCGGCAACCCCATGAACGGCATCGACTGCGAACCCATCAACGACCAGGCCCCCAACAATTTCCTGATCTTCCACAACGTGTTCTCCGGCAACTCCGGTGGCGGCATCCAGTCCGGCCCCGACGACACCGGCGACAACGCCACCTTCACCAACATGACCTACGCCTTCAACACTGTGAACAACAACGGCAACTACGGGATCGAGGCGCAGGACGGCAAGGGCCCGGTGCGGATCCTGAACAACACCATCAGCAACACCACCTCCTCCTATGAGTTCGGCGGCTACGGCATCATGACCCGCGGCAGCAACGGCATCAGCAACGTCGCCATCATGGGCAACAGCGTCACCACCAGCCACAGCGACGGCATCTATCTCGGTTCCGCCACCGCCTCGGTCTGCTCCGGCAACACGGTCACCAGCAGCGGCGGCAAGGGCATCAACAACCAGAGCGGCAGCGGCGTGACGGTCAGCA
>JARLJS010000143.1 GCA_031291075.1 Nevskia sp.
CAGCTTCGGGTCCATCTTCTGCAGGAAGGCGAGCTTCTGCGAGGCCATGACGTTGCCGCCGACCTTCATCTTGCCGCCGAAGTACAGCTTGTTGGGGTCGGCCTTGCCGGTGGACATGGCGACGAAGTCGGCATCGGCCAGCTCCAGCGTCACGTCCGGCTTCTCGTCGGTGCCGGTGCGGACCGCACCGTCGCCCGCTTTCATGTCCAGCACCCAGGCGCTGTCCGGCTCCTTGAGCAGGAACTGGAACACCGTCTTGGTCTGGTCGCCCAGGCCCTTGGTGGCCGCCAGGTGCTTGCCGATGGCGGCGAACACGTCGGCCGACACCAGCTCGGCCGGCTGGCCGGCAGCGGCTACGGCGGCCTTGGCCGGCGCCTTGGCCTTGACCTGCGGGATCTGCTCGTAGAACTCGGCCGCGGCGAACTTGATCACCACCGCGTCGCGCTCCTTCACCTTGGTCTCGAACACCACCCGCGTCGGCGACTCCTTCCACATCCGCGTCACCAGGGTCTCGCCCGGGAACACGCTGTCGGCGAAGCGCACCTTGATGCTCTTGAAGCGGCGCGGGTCGCCGTCGAGGAAGGCCTTGACGATATGGCGGCCGACGTAGCCGTAGGTGCACAGGCCGTGCAGGATCGGCTTGTCGAAGCCGAAGGCCTTGGCGAAGTCCGGATCGGCGTGCAGCGGGTTCCAGTCGCCGGACAGGCGGTACAGCAGCGCCTGGTTGACGTCGGTCTTCTCCTCCACCACCGCGTCGGGCTCGCGCTGCGGCGGCACGTTGGCGTCGCCGGAGGGGCCGCGATCGCCGCCCCAGCCGCCGGCACCGCGCACGAAGGTGGTGAGCTCGTTGTAGGCCAGCTCCTCGCCGCTCTCGTCGGTGGTCGTCACGCCCAGCACCACCACCGCGTTGGGCGCCTTGTCGTAGGCGGCCTTGACCCGGAAGGTGTGCTTGAGCCTGGCTTTCGCCGGCAGCGGCCGCTTGATCTCGGTGTACTGCTCGCCGTGCAGCACGCGGTCGAAGCCGTAGTTCATGCCCGGCAGCAGCGCCTTGCCTTCCTTGGCCAGCGACAGCATGGCGTTCATGGCCGGCATCACGGCGTAGGTCGGCAGCACGTGGAAGCCGCCGCTGCTCATCTCGTACACCAGCGACAGTTCCTTCTTGTCGAGCGGGTTGGCGGCGGCGCCCACGCCCAGGGCGTAGAGCGAAATATCGCGCTCGTTGTAGGACGACTCGATGGTGGCCTCGGCGTTCATCGCCTGGTCGAGGTCGATGTACTGGTTGCCGCCCAGGCTCTTCGAGTTCATGTTCGACAGCACCGGGGCCATCGACTCGTTGATGTCGGCGGGGTGCTCGGCGTTCTTGAAGTCGGTGATCTTGCTCCACTGTGCCTCGACCTCGTCCGGGCCGAAGGCGCGGCCGAGCTTGAAGCAGTGGCCGCGCGTGCGCTCCCAGCGCAGCTTGGCGATGTAGCCGGCGCCGACCTCGAACAGGCCGCCGGTTTCCTTGCAGTCCTCATGGCACAGCCAGCCGACCAGCGGCGACACGAACTCCGGCTTCAGCGCGGCGATCAGCTCCGGCGGCAGCACCGTCTCGGTCAGGCGCGAGCCGGCGATGGGGGCGATGGTGTTGACGTGCACGTTCTTGCTGCGGCCCTCGATCGCCAGGGTGTTGCCCAGGCCGAGGATGCCGAGCTTGGCCGCCGAATAGTTGGCCTGGCCGAAGTTGCCGTAGATGCCGGCGGCCGAGGTGGTCATGACGATGCGGCCGTAGCCCTTGTCGCGCATCACCGGCCACGCCGCGTGGGACACCGCGAAGGAGCCCTTCAGGTGGACGCGCTGGATCAGGTCCCAGTCCTCGGGCGACATCTTGTGGAAGCTCATGTCGCGCAGGATGCCGGCGTTGTTGATGACCACGTCCACGGTGCCGAAAGCGTCGAGCGCGGTCTGCACGATCTTGGCGCCGTCCTCCACCGAGTCGTAGTTGGCGACGGCATCGCCGCCCAGGGCCTTGATCTCCTCGACCACCTTGTCGGCCGCGGCGGAGGACTTGCCGCCGCCGTGGATGTTGCCGCCCAGGTCGTTGACCACCACCTTGGCGCCGCGCGCACCGAACAGCAGCGCGTGGGACCGCCCCAGGCCGTTGCCGGCGCCGGTGACGATGACGACCTTACCGTCGTAGCGCAATCCTTCTGACATCTCTGGGTGCTCCTCACAGTAGATTGAATAAGCTCTCAATTTGTCCGGCGGGCAGGGCCGCGCCGTTGGCGGCGTACCGCCGGTGCGGCACGGCGCGCCGCGCGGCCTGCCGGCCCGGTCCGATCATCGCCCCGCGCACCGGTTCCGTCAAGAAACTTGACCAGTTGCCGGCGCCGGGCGCGGACCTCACATGGTGCGCGCGATCAGTTCCTTCATGATCTCGTTGGTGCCGCCGTAAATCCGGCTGGCGCGGGAATCGATGTACGCGCGCGCGATCGGGTACTCCAGCATATAGCCGTAGCCGCCGTGCAGCTGCACACACTCGTCCACCACCTTGCACAGCAGGTCCGAGGTCCAGTACTTCGCCGCCGCCGCGGCGTCGGCGCCCAGCTTGTTCTTGAGCTGGAGCTCCAGGCAGCGGTCGACGAAGACCTGGCCGATGGCGATCTCCGCCTTCATCTCCGCCAGCTTGAAGCGCGAGTTCTGGTAGCTGGCGACCGGCTTGCCGAACACCTTGCGGTTACGGGTGTATTCCAGCGTCGTCTTCAGCGCGGCATCGGCACCGGCGATGGACAGGATGGCGATGATCAGGCGTTCCCAGGCGAGCTCCTTCATCAGCATGACAAAGCCCATACCCTCCTTGGTGCCGAGCAGATTGGATTGCGGCACGCGTACGTTCTCGAAGAACAGCTCGCAGGTATCCTGCGCCTTCATGCCCACTTTCTTCAATGGCTTGGCCTTGGAGAAACCGGGACGATCAGCTTCCACCAGGATCAGCGATACGTCCTTGGCCCCCTCGCCACTCTCGCCCGTCTTCACTGCCACCACCACGATGTCGGCGAGGTAGCCATTGGTAATGAAGATTTTCGAGCCGTTGATGACGTAATCGTCACCATCCTTCACCGCGCGCGCCTTGATCGCCTGCAGGTCCGAGCCGGTCCCCGGCTCGGTCATCGCCACCGCGCCGACGGCTTCGCCGCTGGCCATCTTCGGCAGCCAGTGCTTTTTCTGCGCCTCGGTGCCGAAATTGAAGATGTAGTTGGCGATGATGTCCGAATGCACCGAGAAGCCCACGCCGGAAGCACCGGCAAAAGTCTGCTCCTCCATCAGCACCGTGCTATAGAGCCGGTCCGCGCCCATGCCGCCGTACTCCTCCGGGATGGTCAGGCACAGGAAGCCGAGTTCGCCGGCGCGGTTCCACACCTTGCGGTCGATGTGCTGCTGCTCCTCCCAGCGGTCATGGTGCGGCATGATCTCCTCGGCGAAGAAGCGCCGCACGTTCTTGCGGAATTCTTCGTGCTCGGGACCGAACAGGGTTCTGGGGACCATCGTGATAACTCCTCGCAGTCTAGTGATAGGCGACTTTGTGCTTTGCAGCATACGAGCGCAATCCCCGGCGCTGAATGCGCGCCGGGGACAAGCGCTTGTGAATTTCGGAAAGCGGCGGTAATCGCCGTTTCCGCAGGCTATAACGTCTTTAAATACTCGATCAGCGCCTTGCGCTCACCGTCGGTGAGTACCGAGGTAAACGCATGCCCTTCGTTGCCCTGGCTGTACAGGTGCGTGTTGTAGGTCTTGCGCTGGTCGATCTGCGCCGGCGTGGTGGCGCTCCATACCGCGAAGTTGCCGAGGTTCCACACGCCGACCAGGTTGCCGTCCAGCAGCGACAGCAGCGCCTGCGCCAGGGGCTCGGTGTTCGGATTGGTGGGATTGCACTGCAGGTACGGGATCACCTGGCTGCCGCTGCCGCAGGCGGGCGTGGTGTATTGCCAGCCGAGTCTGGCCATGTCGTAAGCGCGCGGCATGTCGGTGTCGAAGCCCATCACCACCTGGCCCTGCTGGTCCGCGCGCGCCGGCGCCGACACGCGCTGCCAGATCGGCGGCCGGTCGGAGGGCTTGAGCACGTCCCAGACCGTGGGCACCGAGCCGTTGTGGAAGTACGGCGCGGTCGCCCACACGCCGTACAGCGGCGGCGCCAGGTAGCCCGGCGGGTACGAGCCACCCAGCGCAGCGCAACTCTGTGCGGTGCCGGCGGTTTCCGGGTAATTGAGGAAATTCCCGGCACCCGCGCCCTGTACCGCCTTGTTGTTGGTGTCGACGCGCGCCGGGTCGGTGCCGATCACGGCCTTCGGCACGACGTAGGAGGCAATGCCTTCCAGCGCCGGGGTGTCGAGATAGCTCGGATCGTTGACGAACTGCGGCGAGTAGGCGCCGTGGCAGCTGGCGCAGGAACCATTGCCACCGTCGGGCTTCGGCACCGGGTTTTCGAGGGAGGGATCCCACAGGTTCTTGCTGTGGAACAGGATGGCGCCCTGCTCCGCCAACGGCGTGTTGATGCAGGCCGGGTTGTCGCCCGCGGCGGGGGTGCCGTCGGCATTCGAGCAGTAGCCGTAAGGCCAGGACGGCGACTGCAGCGACATGATGAAGTGTCCCGCGTCCTGGTCGTGCGCCTTGAGCCAGACCTGCGCGGCCTGGCTGCCCGACGAAGCGGCAATGAGGTTGGCGAAGGTGATGCCGAAGACCAGGTCGGTGCGGTCCGAATCCCCGGGCAGGATACCGTCCTGGAACTTCACCGGGCGGTGGCCTGCGTTCCACCAGGCCGGCGCATCGTTCGAGGCGACCGAGCCCGAGGTCAGCAGGCCCAGCGTGTACTGGTCGATAAGGCCGCCGCCGTTGACCGGGAAGAAGTTGGACAGGGTGTAGAAGAGATTGAGATCGCTGGGGCTGTTGGTGCCGCGGTTCCTTGCCAGCGCGGTGCCGACGACGTAGGCATACGGTGCCTGGGTACCTGCCTCGGCGATGTCGCGCGCGAACAACGCGATGTCGTCCAGGGTATTGCCGCTGCCGTACAGCGCACCCGGGCCGGTGCCATCCGCCGGATTGCCGAGGACGGTGCTGTGGCAGGCGTTGCAGGTGAGGCTGACATTGCCGCTCCAGCTGCCGTCGGCGTTGTGGGTCTGGGTGAGCCCGATCGGCAGCTGGCCGCTGCCGCCGCTGGTCTTGTTGGGGTCCTCACCCGGCTGCGGATAGGGATTGCGCACGCTGCCGAGCGGAAAGCCATAGCGTTCGCCGACCAGGGCATCGAAGTTGTCGGGACGGGAGTTGAGCCCCCATTCCTTCCATACCCTGTTGTAGGACACGGCAGGGATGGTCATGAAGCTGACGGCGTTGGTGGCGCCGAAGAACGACAGCGCTCCGACCGCGCCGTTACCGCGCAGCAAGGTATCGCCGCGCGCCACGCTCTGTCGCCACTCGCCGCAAGTGGCGGGCTCCGGCTGCTCGCCGATCAGGGCGGGGTCGGCGTGGCAGTTCTTCCAGTAGGCGTTGAAGTACACCGCCTTGTTCTGGTTGACGCCGGGCTGCACCAGCGAACGCGGATCGGGCGGCAGGGCGGCGCTGTCCGGCTGATTGGCACAGAAGCTCGTCCAGACGTGCCCGCCGTGCGCGCTGCCGAGCAGGGGGAAGGTGGCGGAGGACGCCGCCGCGTCCGGGCTGCCAACGGCGGTGGCGGGGACGGCGAGCGCGGCGTACAGCAGGATGAGACGGGTTTTCATCGGTGCAAATCCTCCCGTTGCGGCCATCGGTGCTGCCGATGGCCGGATGGAAAATCACGAGGTGGGGAGCGGTCTTGCCGCGATCGACTGCTACAGCGTTTTGAGGTACTCGATCAGCGCCTTGCGCTCGGCGTCGGTCAGCACCGAGGTGAATTGATGGCCCTGGTTGCCCTGGCTGTACAAGTGCGTGTTGTAGGTCTTGCGCTGGTCGATCTGGCCGGGTGTCACCGCGCTCCAGGTACCGAGGTTACCGATGTTCCAGGCGGCGATGAGGTTGCCGTAGACGATCGACAGCAGCAGCTGCGCCAGCGGCTCGGCGTTCGGGTTGGCCGGGTTGCACTGCAGGTACGGCACCACCTCGCTGCCGCTGCCGCAGGCCGGCGTGGTGTAGTTCCAGCCGAGCCGGGTCGTGTCGTAGGCGCGCGGCATGTCGGTGTCGAAGCCCATCACCACCTGGCCCTGCTGGTCGCTGCGGGCTGGCGCCGACACGCGCTGCCAGATCGGCGGCCGGTCGGAGGGCTTGAGCACGCCCCACACGTCCGGCACCGAGCCGTTGTGGAAGTACGGCGCGGTGGCCCAGATGCCGTACAGCGGCGGCGCCAGGTAGCCGGCCGGACGCGAGCCGTCGATGGAGTCGCGGTTCTGGGTGGCGCAGTCCTGCGCGGTGCCGACCGTCTCCGGGTAGTTGAGGAAACTGGTGGTACCGTACTGCTGCACCGCCTGGTTGTTGGTATCCACCCGCACCGGGTCGGTGCCGATGATGTTCTTCGGCACGATGTAGGCGGCGATGCCTTCCAACGCCGGCGTGTCGAGATAGGCCGGGTTGTTGACGAACTGCGGCGAGTAGGCGCCGTGGCAACCGGCGCAGGAGCCGTTGCCGCCAGCCGGCCTGGGTACCGCATTCTTCAGCGCCGGGTCCCACAGGTTCTTGCTATGGAACAGGATCGCGCCCTGCTGCGCCAGCGGCGTGTTGATGCAGGCCGGGTTGTCGCCCGGCGCCGGGCTGCCATCGGCGTTGGAGCAGGTGCCGTAGGGCCAGGGCGGCGACTGCAGCGAAGTGATCCAGTGGTCGGCGTCCTGGTCGTGCGTGCGCACCCAGTTCAGCGCTTCGGGTGAACCCTTGCCGAGCAGGCCCGAGAACGGCATGTAGAAGATCAGGTCGACGCGCACCGCGTCGGCGGCGTAGATGCCGTCCTGGAATTTCGCCGGCCGGTGGCCAACGTTCCACCACGCCGGGGTATCGTCGGAGGCGGTGGAGCCGGATGCCAGCAGGCCCAGGGTGTACTGGTCGAGGCGCAGGCCTCCCTCCTGGTTGACCAGGTAAAAAGCATTGACGTCGCTGGCGTTGTTGGTGCCGCGGCTCTTGCCGAACAGGCTGAACAGGCCGATCAGCGAAGGCCCGGCCTCGCCGAAATCGCGGCCGTCTAGCCCGGTGTCGACCAGGCTGTTGCCGCTGCCGTAGAGCACGCCGGGCCCGGTACCGGCTGACGCATCGCCGATGCCGCTACTGTGGCAGCCGTTGCAGTTGAGGCCGATGACGCCGGTCCAGCTCCCGTCGGGCTTGCGGAGCTGGTTGATGGCGATGGGGAGCTGGCCGCTGCCGCCGTTGGCCTGGTTGGGGTCCTCGCCCGGCAGCGGATACGGGTTGCGCACCGGGCTGAGCGGCGAACCGTAACGCTCCGCCACCAGCTGGTCGAAGTTGTCCGGGCGCGCGGACAGGCCCCAGATCTTCCACAGGCTGTTGTACGAGGCGACGGAAATGGTCATCACACCGTTGCCGTGGGTGGCGTCGTAGGCGGAGTCGGCGTCGAAGAAGGTACCGGCGCCGACCGCGCTGTTGCCACGCATCAGGGTATCGCCACGCGCCACGCTGGCGCGCCAGTCGCCGCAGGTCGCCGGCGGCGGCGATTCCTGCACCAGCGCCGGGTCGACATGGCAGTTCTTCCAGTAGGCGTTGAAGTACACCGCCTTGCCGGCGTTGACGCCGGGCTGCACCAGCGAGCGCGGATCGGGCGGCAGCGGCGTGCTGTCGGGCTGATTGGCGCAGAAGGTCCCCCACAGGTGGCCGCCGTGCGCGCTGCCGAGCAGGGGATAGCTTCCGCCGGACGAACCGCCGGAGCTGGAAGCACCGCTGCTGCTGCCGCCGCCGGAGCTGCCGCCGGCGGGGGCGGCTTCCGCCACGCTCTGCGCGGCGCCCGAGTAATTGCCGCCGCAAGCCGTCAGCAGACAGGCGCCCGCCGCCAGCAGGACGGTGATCTCGATCCTGGCCTTCATGTTCAGCCTCCTCCGATGGTGCCGATCTTCCGCGGCCACCTGGTCGTCCGGCCCTCGCTGAAACCAGGGCCGTATCCGTCGCGGGACCTTGTCCGCGATCGTATCCAGGGAAATTCCGATCAATTCGCGATCGTCATTCCGGCGAACCCGGAATCCAGGGAATTCGGCGCTGCGCTGTGCGCCCCTGGACCCCGGCTTTCGCCGGGGTGACGATTGATCAGATCTTCCTAAAGCGTCTTCAGATACTCGATCAGTGCGGCGCGCTCCTGGTCGGTGAGCACCGAGGTGAATTCATGCCCCTGGTTGCCCTGGCTGTATTCGTAGGTGTTGTAGATCTTGCGCCGCTCGATCTGCTCGTTGCCGTACAGCAGGTTCTGCGGCAGCGGGAGATTCCACAGTAGCGCGATCTCCTTGTAGAGATCGCCCAGCACCTGCTGCAGTACCGCCGGCGACTGCGGATTGGAGGGACTGCAGACGATGTAAGGCTGGGTTCCGGCCTGGCCGCAGCTCAGCGTGCTGTAGTCCCAGCCCAGCTTGGTGGTGTCGTAGGCGCGCTGCAGGTTGGTGTCGTAGCCCATCACCACCTTGCCTTCCAGGCCCGCCGGCGCCGGGGTGGACACCCGCTCCCAGATCTTCGGACGGTCGGTGGGCTTGAGCACGCCCCACACGTTCGGCACCGAGCCGTTGTGCAGGTAAGGCGCCGCGGCCCATACGCCGTACAGCGGCGGCGCCAGCATGCCCGGATCCCTGCTGCTGCCCTGGTCGCCCAGGCCGCAGTAGAGGAAATCGTTCTCCAGGATCACCGGCGACACCGTGCCGTTGGCGTTCTTCAGGCTCTGCATGCTGCTGGCGTAGATGGGATCGGTAGCGATCACCTTGCTCGGCACGAAGTAGGCGGCGACGCCCTCCAGCGCCGGCGTGTCGAGGAAGTCCGGATTATTGACGAACTGCGGCGAGTAGGCGCCGTGACAGCTCGCGCAGGAGCCGTTGCCGGTGGGCGGCGCCGGCACCGGGTTGTTGAGGGAAGCATCCCACAGGTTCTTGCTGTGGAACAGGATGGCGCCCTGCTCCGCCAGCGGCGTGTTGATGCAGGCCGGGTTGTCGCCGGCCGCGGGACTGCCGTCGGCGTTTGAGCAGTAGCCGTAGGGCCATTGCGGCGAGTTGAGCGATTCGGCCCAGGATTGGAAGTTGGTGTCGTTGGCGTCGACCCAGTCGATCGGCTGCTTCTTTTGCAGGAAGTACTGCAGCGGGTAGTACGCCGCCATGTCGATGCGGGAGGCGTCCATCGGCAGGATGGCGCCGTGGAACTTCTGCGGGCGGTGGCCCATGTTCCACCACGCCGGGCTCTTGATGGTGCCGATGGCCTGGCTGAACAGGATCTTGGGATTGGCCAGCGTGGCCGGCTTGTCCAGCCCGAACAGAATGAAGCCAAGCTGGAACTGATCGATGGCACCGGCGCCGCGGCCGTTGGCGATGTTGAGAATACTGAGCGGCGCGAACGGCACCATGCCGGCGCCGGCCAGGTCGCGGAATGCCACCTCGAAGTCGCTGATGCTGCCGGCGCCGCCATACTGCGGTCCCATGCCGGGGCCGTCCGCCGCCGTGCCGAGCTGGCCGTTGTGGCACATGGCGCAGAACTTGACGCCGATCTTGCCGGTCCAGCTGCCGTCCGCGTTGCGCAACTGGGTGAAGACCAGAGGTAGCTGACCGGACCCGCCGCTGGTCTGGTTGGGGTCCTCACCCGGCAGCGGATAGGGATTGCTGCCCGGGCTCAGGGGCGAGCCGAAGCGCTCCGCCAGCAACTGGTCGAACTGCGCCGGCCGCGCCTTCATGCCCCAGGATTTCCAGGCGTTGTTGTAGACGCTCGCCGGAATGGCGAACAGCGTATCGGTGCTGCTGCCGCCGAACATGGTGGCCGAGCCCGCCTGGCCCTGACCTTCGCCGATCAAGAGGCCGGCGGCTTGCTTCTGCCGCAGCTGGCCGCAGGTGGTGGGCGCGGGGCTGGGATTGCCGCAACTCTTCCAGTAGGCGTTGAAGTTCACCGCCTTGTTCTGGTTGACGCCGGGCACCACCAGCGTGCGCGGATCCGCCGGCAGGGGCGTGGAATCCGGCTGGTTGGCGCAGAACGTGTTCCATACATGGCCGCCATGGGCGGAGCCGAGCAGCGGGAAGCTGCCGCCGCTGCTGCTACCACTGGAGGATGAGCCACTGCTGCTGGAGCCGCAGCCGGTGCCGCCGGAAGAGCTGGAGCTGCTGCTGGAGGACCCGGAGGAGCTGCTGCCGGTGCCGCCGGAAGAAGAGGAGGAGGAAGAGGAGCTGGAACCCGCCGCGGTATCGGCGGCCCAGTCGTTCAGCACGGTTTCCATGGCGGTGTACGCCGTGCCGCCGGGAGCCCACATCTGGCCGCCAGGGTGGCCGTTGCCGCCGGTGGGATAGGTCAGCAGGTCGTTCTGCGTCACGTTCGCCGGCTGCGGCAGGTTCTGCCAGGCGGCGACGAAGTTGGCGTAGTCCTGGGTGGTGTCGCTGCTGAGGGTGAGCTGGTTGGTGATGGGATAGCCGGGCTGGTTGGCCAG
>JARLJS010000144.1 GCA_031291075.1 Nevskia sp.
CCAACACCCCTCACCCCTCACCCCTCACCCCTCACCCCTCACCCCTCACCCCTCACCCCTCACCCCTCACCAAAAGGGCGCGCAGCGCCCGACCTCACCCTTCCTTTCCCTGCCAAATTCCTTTAAAATCGCGCGCTTTCGCGATGCGGTCGCGAATCCATTCGAGAGCTTGCAATTATGGTGAAGATTCGGCTGGCCCGTGCCGGCGCCAAGAAGCGTCCGTTCTACCACGTCGTGGCGACCGAGAGCCGGTCTTCGCGCGATGGCCGTTTCATCGAGCGCCTGGGTTATTACAACCCCAACGCCAAGGGCGGCGAGCAGCGGCTGGTGGTGGACCAGGCCCGCGTCGATTACTGGAAGGGTCAGGGCGCGCAGATTTCCGAGCGCGTGGCGTTCCTGGTGAAGGGCGCCGTGGCGGCGGAGCAAGCGGCCTAAAGTGACCGCATCCCGGGTGACGCTCGGGCGCGTCGCCGGTGTGCTCGGTGTACGCGGCTGGGTGAAGGTGCAGTCCTACACCCGGCCGGCGGAAAACCTGCTGGACTACCCGGAATGGTGGCTGGCAGGGCTGCAACAGCCCTATGCGGCGCGGCTGATCGAAGGACGCAGGCAGGGTGGCGGGCTGGTGGCGTGGCTGAGCGATGCCGCCGGGCAGCCGATCGAGGATCGCGACATCGCCGCGGCTCTGATCGGCAGCGACATCCAGGTGGATCGCGCCGCCATGCCAAGGCCCGAACCAGGCCGGTATTACTGGTCGGAGTTGATCGGCCTGGAAGTGGTTTCCGCCGGCGGGCAACCGCTGGGACGGGTCGCCGGGATGATGGACAACGGCGCCCAGGATGTGCTGGTGGTGGACGACGGCGGGACCGAACGACTGATCCCGTTTGTGCCCGGACCGATCATCCGGTCGGTTGATCTGCAGCAGCAGCGGATCGTCGCCGACTGGGAGCCGGACTACTGAGACGGCGGTGAAGATCGAGATCTTGACCCTGTTCCCGGAGCTGGTGGAACAGGTGGTGCGGTTCGGCATCCCCCGCAAGGCGGTGGAGGCCGGGGTGCTGCAGTTGAAGGCGCGCGACATCCGCGACTACAGCAGCGACCGCGACCGCCGGGTGGACGACCGGCCTTACGGCGGCGGGCCCGGCATGGTGATGGAGGCCGAGCCGCTGGCCGCGGCGATCGCGGCGGCGAAGCAGGCCGTCGGCGAGGCGCGGGCACTGGTGGTCGCGCTGAGCCCGCAGGGCGAGCCGCTGACCCAGCAGTGGGTGCGGCGGCTGGCGCAGGAGCCGGCGCTGATCCTGCTGTGCGGCCGCTACGAGGGGCCGGACGAGCGCGCCATGGGCGCGGTGGACCTGGAGTTGTCGCTGGGCGATTTCGTGCTCTCCGGTGGCGAGCTGCCGGCGATGGCCCTGGTGGATGCGGTGTCGCGCTGGCTGCCCGGTGCGTTGGGGCATGAGCAGTCGGCGCAGAACGATTCGTTCGTGGCGGGCCTGCTGGACCATCCGCACTACACGCGGCCTGAGCACTGGCGCGGTCAGGCGGTGCCGGAGGTGCTGCTGTCCGGCGACCACGCCAAGGTGGCGCGGTGGCGGTTGAAGCAGGCGCTCGGCGCGACCTGGCTGAAGCGGCCGGATCTGCTCGCCGGGTTGGAGTTGAACGAGATACAGGCCGGGCTGCTGCGGGAGTTCATCGCCGAGCAGCAAGGCTGAAAAGGTAGGTCAAAGAGAGCTTTATTCAACAGTCCGGCCATGGATGGCCGGTGCTTGAACAGGATGTTCAACGTGAGGTGGAACATGAACAACATCATTCAACAGCTTGAAGCGGAACAGATGCAGTCCAAGCAAGTCCCGGAATTCCGCGCCGGTGACACGGTCGAAGTGAAGGTCAAGGTGAAGGAAGGCGACCGCGAGCGCCTGCAGGCCTTCGAAGGCGTGGTCATCGCCAAGCGTTCGCGCGGTCTCAATTCCGCCTTCACCGTGCGCAAGATCAGCCACGGCGAGGGTGTGGAGCGCGTGTTCCAGACCTACAGCCCGCAGGTGGCCGAGGTGGTGGTGAAGCGTCGCGGCGACGTCGCCCGCGCCAAGCTCTACTACCTGCGCGGTCTGGCCGGCAAGGCCGCCCGCATCAAGGAAAAGCTCAGCTAGTGTCCTGAGTTAGAAGTTCGTTGACAAAAGCGTTTGATTGAAGCCAGGATGTCGTCGGCGGACTTTGTCCAAGCAAACGGTCGCGGATTTTTGTTGTAGGTCTCCAGGTAGTGGCGAATCGCCGTTTCCAGGGCC
>JARLJS010000145.1 GCA_031291075.1 Nevskia sp.
CCAGGTTCATCTTCGGCCCGCTGCGCAGCAGGCGCTTGCCCGGCCACTTCTGGGTGTCCCACATCTCGGCGTAGGTCTTGGGGCCGTTGGGAATGCGCGCCTGGTCGTAGAACAGCGCCACCCCCCAGCCGACCGCGCCGGCGCCGCAGGCGGTGGTGCCGCCGGGGACGAATTTGTCGCGCTTGACCACGGAGAAATCGATGCGCGCGAAGGTGCCGTCCTCGCAGCC
Organism: Nevskia sp.; assembly: GCA_031291075.1. Taxonomy (GTDB): domain Bacteria; phylum Pseudomonadota; class Gammaproteobacteria; order Nevskiales; family Nevskiaceae; genus Nevskia. The sequence goes on from JARLJS010000145.1 coordinate 230, forward strand.
CCGCACCAGCTCGGGCGCCTCGACCATCACCACGTCCCAGGTGACGTCGTGGGCCTGCACCATGGCGGTGACACGGGCAAGTTCGCCGTTGTAGACGTCGTCGCGCACGGTCTGGGCGGTCGCCTTGGCGTAGGCGCCGAACAGGTCGTTGCGAGCGTTGTCCTGGAACCCGCCGCCGAAACCCACCACCATCAGATCGCGGGCCCCGGCCGTTGCCGGCACCGCCGCGACCGCCGCCAGCAACGCCACGCCGGCCAACATATTGCCATATCGCATCGAGGGGCCTCTCCCTTTCGTGGAGCTTCTGGCGTCGGCATACACAGGCCGCCCCGCATTGCACAAATGACAGCGAGGCAATCTCGCCGTCAGGCGGGCGGCGGGTCCTGCCAGTCGAACATCGAAGCCGCTCGCAGCCACGCCCGCGCCCGTTGCGGATCGGCCGCGATCGCGCGGATTTGGGCTTCCCACGCCGGCCCATCCGGCAGCGTTTGTGCGGCGGACGGCAGCAGGTGCTCCAGCGCGATGCGGCGCCGGGTCTGGGCGTACTCGTCCACCAGCGCCTCGGCGCGCTCCGGCCGGGCGAGCGCCAGCGCCAGGGTTTCCGCCGCGGCCAGCGCATCGTGCAGGCCGCAGTTCATGTTCAGACCCACCCGGGTTTGGACCAGATGGGCGGCATCGCCGGCCAGCAGGACGCGCCCGGCGGCGAAACGCTCGGCCACCTCGCGGCGGAGCGAAAGCACGCTGTGCCCCACCAAGGGCAGCACGGAGGCGCCGAACGGCAGGAAGCGCGCCAGACGCGCCCGCAGCGCCGGCTCCTCCAGCGCCGCCTGGGCGTCCTCCTCGTCGGCCAGCGGCATGGCGACGTGCCAGACATCGGGCATGCGCAGCAGGCTGCACCAGCCGGCGGTCGCACCGACCCAACCCACCCAGGCCGCTCCGGGCAGAAATTCGGAGAGATCCGCCGGCGTCAGCACCTCCAGCATCCGCCCGGCCGGGGCGGCGGCGGTCAGCGCCAGGCCCACCCGCGTCCGCACCACGCTGTCCGCCCCGTCGGCGGCCAGCAGCCAGGCACCGCGCTCGATGCGCTCGCCGGTGGCGGACTGCACCCGCACCGCCACGCTGTCCGCCGCTTCCTCCACCCCGACGATTTCGGCGTCGAAGGCGAACTGCACATGGGGGTATGCAGCCAGCCGGGCGGCCAGCGCCGCGGCGACCCCGCCGTGGTCGAGATGCAGCCGGAAGGGAAAGCGCGTCTCGTCGGCCAGCACGCCGAGATCGAAACTGGCGAGCGCCTCGGCCGCGCCGGCATGGGCGTAGGTGATGCGTTGCACCGCCAGCCCGGTCGTCAGCAGGCCTTCCAGCACACCGAGGCGCTCGAACAGCTCCAGCGTCGGCGGCAGCCAGGCGCAGGCCTTGAGCGCCCGGGAGAGCTGCATGCGCCGCTCCAGCACCAGGGCAGGCACGCCCAGCTGCGCCAACCGCAGGGCGGCCGCCAGCCCGACGGGTCCTGCGCCGGCAATCAGCACCCGCGAGCGGGAATCGGGTCCGGGCGGTTCCATGGCGGGAAGTATCCAGCCGCTCCCGAACTTGTCAAAGCGCCGATCGCCGGGGCCTCATGCACTGGGCAGCGCTACAGCGAAGGAAAATGCGATTTAAACATGCCTTTTGGCCGGGCGGCCGATGGGTGCGCTACCGTGCCCAACCAATTTGATTTGCGTCAATTGTTGCGCGGCTCGCGCTGCGCTAGGGTCGGAACCGCTCGGGTTGCGGCGCCCCGTTGCGTCCCCCCGGGTGTCCACCCTGTGGTTCGGTGCAACAAAGCTTAGTCGGCGCGAGGAACGCAGTTATCAGGCCGTGCGTGATGGGCTCTGCCCCACCAGCGGCGGGATCTGCCCCGCGCGATCGGCTGGCCGCCTGCGGGGGGTGCCGCACACCTCCCCGCGTTTCTCAGTGACGAAGGGTTTCACATGCTCAACCTCTCCCTGACCGCTCCTGGTCCGCTCGTGTCTGCCGGCAAGCAGGAAGTGCTGCTGGTGACCAACGCGGACCTGCGTGAGCCGGCCAATGTCGAATGCTGGCCGGTCCAGGAGAAGTTCGAACGCAAGCTCGATACCGTCCTGCGCGAGCGCTTCGGCGTGAAGATGGTCCGCGCCCATCCGGTCTGGAAGGACCGCGGCCACGGCTTCATCAGCAGCCAGCGCGAGGGCAGCGACCTTTTTGAGCACATCGATCCCGAATCCCCGGTGATCGTGCTGCTGACCGCCTGGCAGTACTCCCACCACCTGGCCCCCTCGCTGGTGAAGCATCGCGGCCCGGTGCTGCTGCTGGCCAACTTCGACGGCACC
>JARLJS010000146.1 GCA_031291075.1 Nevskia sp.
CTAAATTTCTTCGTCATTCCCGCGCAGGCGGGAATCCAGTTTTCGATTTTGCACGAAGCTCCAAAGCAGAACTGGGTCCCCGCCTCCGCGGGGACGACAGTCCCAACTTAATAAACGGATTTCCAACTCACCACACTAGAGGAGCGCGTCTACATCGCGCGCGTTGCAGGCGCCGAGCCGGCACTGCAGCGCTTCGGGGCTCTCGCAGGTCTCGCTCATAGCCACATGCTCAATACGTATCCTTGACCGCTGCATGCAGCGCATCGGTCGGCGACATGCCGCGATCCATGTACTGCCCGATGCGGGCCATGAAGCCCTGTGCCCGGGACATGTCGTAATAGGTGGAAGCCGGATCGAGTTCGGGATGCGCGCGGCGCACGGCTTCCAGCTCCACCCAGTACTCCGCGTAGGGGTCGCGCCCGGCGTCGTGCTGGCGCGTGACGGCAGGCGGGCTGCGGCCGCCAAGATAGCGCTTCAGCAAGTTGGGGTTGGCGGCGAAATAAGCGGTCACCAGCGCCACCGCAAGGGCGATGGTCCAGAAGGTCGAGCTCGAGGAAGATTTGGCGCGCGACCTGCGGGCGCGCTCCGCCGCATCCTGGACCACCTTGTAGCTGTGCGCCGCTCGCGCCGCGTAACCGCCGCCGGGCGGAGCGGAGGTCTCGCCATAAGCCCGCGCGGCGCGCTCCACCGCCGCGGGCCGCGCCGACTCCTGCCCCGCGCGTACCGCCAGAATCGCGTCGTAAGCCCGCCGCCGCTCGGGATCGGACAGCACCTCGTAGGCGTCGTTGAGCTCGCGGGCGATCTGCTCTGCTTGTGCCTGCTGCCCCGGGTTCTTGTCCGGATGCCATTTCTGGAGCAGGAACTTGTATGCGCCCTTGATCGCTTCCGGGCTGGCCCTGGGGCTGACTTCCAGCACATCGTAGTGGGTTCGTTTCACGGAATTTCGGGCAGGGCGAATCGGGCCATCATAATGCCCCGCCGCGCGCCTCTGCATTCCGGCCAGATCTGCCGGGCTGCAGGCGTGCTACCGGCCCGATGCCGGGGTGGCGGCGTCAGGCAGTCCGGGCAGTGCAAGCTCCAGGATGCGGCGGGCATAGGCGGGAAAATCGAGCCGCGATCGCACCAGTTCCGGCCCGGCAGCAGCCTCCGCCTCGCCGGAAGGTGTCCGCAGGTCGGCGGCCAGCGTTGCGGCCATTTGTGGCACGTCGCCGAAAGCAATCACCCGCCCAAGCGGGTAGTCGCGCAGGAGCTCGGGGATGCCGCCGGAGCCCTCGAACGCGAATACCGGCAAACCTGCCGCAATCGCCAGCAAAGCCACCTGCGCGAAAGGGTCCTCGCGGGAGGTCAGCACGAACGCATCTGCCGCGTCGTAAAAGCGGGCGAGATCGCCGCGGTAGCCGTGCATATGGAAGCTGCCGCTCGCCTTCGCCCCGGCGATCTCGCGCTCCAGCCATAACGCGAACTCCGGATCGAGGTCGCCGACCCAGCAGAAATGACAGGCGCCGCCGGCATCGAGCGTCCGCATGATCCGCCATAGCTGCAGAAACAGGTCGAAGCCCTTGCGCAGATCGGCATAGCCGACGCCGATGACCAGTCGCTCGCCCGGCTTAATCCCCAGTTCCTGCCGAACCGCATCGCCGCCCGCCCCAAGACCGGCAGCGATCCTGCGCAACATGCCGGTGGGCACGATGTGCACGCGCGGATCCAGCGGCAGGCCCAGCTCCGCACAGGTGCGGTCGCGGACCACGGCCGCCGGGAATACGATATTGCCGGCCTGCGCGACACCGGCCCTGGCCCCGGCAACGAGTTTCTTGTCGCGGAGAATGCCCGGCAGCTCGTGCACCAGCAGCGTGGTCCGCGCGCCGATGGCATCCAGCCGCGGAATCACCCGTGCTGCCGCGCAGCTGTTCACCACGGCGCTGGTGTAGCCGCGCTCGAAGCTGGTCTTGAGACAGGCATCGAGCGTCGCCTCGTCGGTCGCGATGGTCAGCGGCGCCACGCGCCGGTACTCATCCTCGTGTGCGCCGCCGCCCAGCAACACGAAGGCCACCTCGATGCCGCAGCGCTCCTGCCACTCGCGCCCGAGCTCGAGCAGCAGATCCTGGGCGCCGGCGCGAAAAGCGTCGTGCCCGATCAGCAGCAGGCGCTTGCCGGCCGCGCTCCGCGATACACCGGAAATGGCGCGGGCGGTGGCATTCAGGTAGGCCGCCCCGTAGTGCACGTCGGGCTCGAGGTAGGCCGCTTCGCACCATTCGTTCCAGGCATTCACGCAGACCAGGGGCTCGCCGAAGAAAGGCGTCTGCCTGGCACGCTCGACCAGCGCCGACAGCCAGGTTTCGTACTTCGCCGGCGTCGAGCGGGCGACGCTCAGACCCCGGCCCTGGCGTCGTGCGTCGTTGTCCCAGCCCGGCACCGCCGTCTTGATCAGCGGGAACGGCGGCGGCGCCTCCTCGAGAGAGGCGCGCACCATGTCGTCGTAGCTCACCACCTTGGACTCCAGCGCCAGGTCCAGGTATTCGAGCTCCGCATTGATCGCGCCGACACGACGCACCAGCTTGTGCGGCGGGAATTCCACGGCACCGTCGAATCCGAAGGCCGCCGCATTTTCGTCTTCGAAGCTCTGCGCCATCACCAGCAGCGGATCCTGCGCGAAGCGCTCGCGGAAAATCCCGCGCCAGCGCTGCAATGTCCGCGCGACATCCGGGATGATGCCCGCCCGGTAGACGATGAGCAGCGGCCGCCCCTGAACCCGGATGTAGCGGGGGTCGCGGAAATGCCGGGAAAATTCCTGGATCAACTCCTCGTCATGCTGCGGGTGGTAGTCCTGGGCGACGAGGACCTCGTTGTCGCGGCCATCCCAGCGCCGGGTCCAGTTCTCGTTGGCCCACAGCAGGCAGAACGGCATGTCGATGCCGTGGTCGAGAAACAGGTTCACCGGCTTGTCGAGCAGCCGCTTGCCGTTGAACCAGTAGAAGTAGAACACGAAGCCCGCGATACCGGCGCCCTTGGCCATTTCCGCCTGCCGGCGCAGGACTGCCGGGTCCTCGAGGTTGTAGAAGCCCAGGTCGCGCGGCACTCGCGGCTGGTAGTGCCCCTTGAAACGGGGCAGGCCGCGGGCGACATTGGTCCACTCGGTGAAACCCTTGCCCCACCAGGCGTCGTTTTCCGGACAAGCGTGGAACTGCGGCAGGTAGTAGGCGAGCACTTTCGCCCGGCGCGGCGCTGACGCGGGCAGCGGGCGAACCTCCTCGAAGTCCGGGGAGGGCCGGCTGTAGCGCCTCACCTCGGCCGGAATGCTCGCATCGTCGTCGGGCGGCTGCCCGTAAACACCCGCTTCGTGCTTGTGGGCGAGAAAGTGCAGGAACGGATGCTGCTGGCGGTCGCCTCCCAGGTAGCGTCTGGTGTAGTACTCCGCGTTGAATCCCGCCGAAGGCTTGCGGCCTTCGCGGACACCCGCAACCAGGAAATGCTCGAACGGATCCACCCCGGCGGCCACCACATCCGGGTTCTCGCGCGCATAGAAATCGACGTCGAACTCCGGGATCGGAGCGAAGCGGCAGTTGCTCCGGTTGGCGAGATAGTGCGCCAGCGCAGGCACCTCCCGGCCGAACCCGTAGCGGGCCCGATACCAGCCGGGATCGAACAGCGGACTGGGCTGACGCCCTTGTGCATCGCCGGCCGTCACGTAGTGCAGCACCGGGTGCATCCCGGCCTGCCGGATCTCGGGATACCTGGCCAGGTACCAGGGAGGATCGAAGTAGAAATTGGGCCGGCGCCCTTCCTGCAGACCGATCCGGACGAAGTGCTCGAAGACGTCGAGGCCCGACCTGGCGACGTCGGCGTAACTGGCACGGTAGAAAGCCTGGTCGAACAGGCCGCTGCCGATCAACAACTGGCGGATATCGTGGTTCTGCGTTCCACCGCCCGGCGTTCCCGGCCGGCCGGACGCCCCGGCCGCTGCAGCATCGCGCTGCTGCCGCTCCCGCCCATCTTGCGCTGACCTATCCGACGACACCCGCCATGTCCCCCAAGCTGGATTCCTGATGATTCCTCACCGATATGTGGTGACACCACCGCGGAGCAGGCGCGCAGGCGGCGTTCCCGCGACGACTATGCCGGCGCGTACTGCGCCTCGCCGTTGCCGAACGACCAGTTCTCCTTCCTGACCTCGACCAGGTTGATCAGCACGTCCTCGCGGCGCAAGCCCAGGCGCGCGTGCAGCCCGTCGGCGACGGCCTTGTAGAAGGCACGCTTCTTCTCGAGCGTCCGCCCTTCGTTGAGAACCACCTGGATGAACACACAATCTGCCGACCTCGCGATGCCCAGGTACCCGCGATCGAACACCAGGTCCGTCGCGGCATGCTCGCTGATCACCTGGAAACGGTCGTGCTCGGGCACGTCCAGGGTCTCGCGCATGGCATCGTAGACCTTGTCGCCGATCGCCGCCCGGTACTCGGGCGACCTGCCCTGGGCGAGATCGATGCGAACGAGTGGCATAGGCGCTCCGATAGGACCGGACAGGACGGTACGCGTGCAAGTGTAACGCACGCGGCCGTTGCCGCCATGCCCGCGCGCCGCCCGTGTGCACGTGCGGCCAAGCCTGGCCCGCGCCGGCCTCAGGGCTTGAAATCGAAGTGGATCTTCATGTGGCTTTCCACCGGCCCGTCGCCGCGCGTCGCCGGGTGGAAAGTCCAATCACGCACGGCTTTCACGGCGGCCGTCTCGAAGGTGCGAGTCGGCTCGGCATTCGCGAGAAGCCCCCTGGCCCGCGCGGGCAAGAGGAGAAACATCCGGACATCATGCGCGCGGCCCTGCAGCGGGCGCTACTTCAGGGCTTCCAGCAGGCGGCGCAGTTCCACCCGCGCATCCCGCATGGCGGAGGCCGGGTCGCCGGACCGCGCGATCGCCATGGCACATTCCGACAACCCTCCCAGGATGAAATGCGCCAGCGGCTCCACGGCTCGCGGCCGCAGGGTTCCTTCCCTGATTGCACCGGCGATACCCTCCTGGACCATGGTCAGGACATAGCGCGACTCGACCGAACGCATCGTCTCCCAACCCAGCACCGCGGGCGCATCCAGCAGGATGATCTGTTGCACGGCCGGATCCGTGCACGCCGCCAGGAACGCCTCGCAGCCCGCCATGAACGCGGCCCACGCGCTCCGCTCGCGGCGCGCCGCGGCGACGATCACATCGGTCAGCAATCTCTCCTGCTCCTCGAACACGGCCCGGAACAGGTCCTTCTTGCTGTCGAAGTGATGGTAGAGCGCCCCCCGCGAGCCGGACACCGCTTCCAGGATGTCGTCCAGCGAAGTGCCGGCGAAACCACGGCTGGCGAACAGCTCGCGCGCCGTGGCCATCAGCCTGCCGACCGTCTCCGCCGAGCGTTCGCCCTGTGTGCGCCGAATGCGGGTCCGGCCCTTTCCAGACATAGGGAAGCTCCCGTCGCTAGCCTGTTGCTTTACAGACCATTAGTCTGTATATTCCAGACTATCAGTCTGTTTGGAGACGGACATGCCCACAGCGGAAACACTGGAACGATTCATTGCCAGGGTCGAAGAGAATGCGCACGTGGAAGCGGTGGAGGAATTCTACACCGCGGGTTCCACCATGCAGGAGAACCAGGCGCCGCCCCGCGTGGGACGGGACGCCCACATCGCCAACGAACGCAGGGTGCTGGCCCTGGCCAGGTCCATCACCTCGCAATGCATCCGCCCGCTGTTCGTATCCGGCGACCGGGTGGTGATCCGCTGGGCATTCAGCTTCGAATGGCCGGACGGCACCGTCACCCGGATGGAGGAACTCGCCTACCAGCGCTGGGAAGGTGAGCGCATCGCCGAGGAGACCTTCTTCTACGATCCGGCTCAGCGCATCCCGAGGCTCAGGGCTGCGTAGAAATTGCAGGATCCGGCCGGCTACCCGCGGGTGGCCGTCGCGGGCTCCAGACGCAGTACCGCCGTGAATTCCGCCGCAACGGTCTGCGGCCGCAATGGCATGCGGATGTAGCCACCGCGCCGCCACAGGTCCACCTGGTCGGCAAGCTGGGAGCTGCCCCACCAGCCGTCGTTGCCGCCGAGCAGCACGAAGTGATTGGCGTCCAGGTCGGACAGGTGCCGCGCCTGCGCCCCGTAGGTGCTGTGATGGCGGCCCTCCACCAGCCCGTGCGCCGTCTTCATCGGCGTATCGCGCGAGCCTCCCACCGGCAAGTCGGCGATCTCGAACAGCCGCCCGAACAGCGGCAGGGCGCGCAAGACGTGGGCGATGCGCAGCCGGTGCTGGTCGCCCCAGGATGGAAACCTGCGCAGGCGTGCCTGCGCCTGCCGGTCGGCATCGATCAGCAGGCGCCGGCGTCGCGCCGCCGGAAGTCGCGCCACGTCCGGCAACAGGAAGCGATTCAGGTAGGCCCATTCGCGCTGGAAGCGGGCCGCCGCGTCGCTTGCCTGGCGTTTCATCCCTTCGGCCAGGACGTACAGGATCGCCTCGAAGGCGACCGCCGCGGCGGAGTCCTCGGCATAGTCCCCGCTCCATCCGCGCAGGGCGTCGATGCCGCGGCCGCCCACGCCATCCGCGGCGAACAGCTCCACCATGCGCGCCGCCATGCGCGCCGCCGTGGGGGAGCGGGTGTCGCGCTGCATGGCCGCGAGCTGCGCCAGGTTCATCCCGCTGCCGGCACCCGCCAACTCCGCCAGGCGCTCGGCCCGTCCTGCATCGCTGTACCAGAAGCCGAGCACCGGCCGGTCGAATGCCGGGCGCTCGTTGGCGCTGACGATATAGCCCTCCGGCGGATCGACCAGCAGCGGCAGGGAGGCAGCGTTGAGGGGGCTGCGCCAACTGTCGTCGGCATGGTGCGGCGCAAGCACCGGTCCATGCTGGAAACCGTCGCGCTGTGGCAGCCGCGCCGCATGGATCTTGCCGATCTCGCCTTTGCGCGTGGCGAATACCATGTTCTGCGCCGACACCGCGAAATTTTCGAAGGCGCGGTGGAATTCGTCGGCGCTGCCGGCCCTGGCCGCGGCGAGGAATGCGCCGATCTCGTCGGACGGCGCATAGCCGGCCCAGCGCAGAGCCATGTCGGCGCCGTCGCGCGGCTTGAGCACCCTGGCGTCGCTGATCAGCGGGCCGTGTGCGCTCAACCGCACCTTGCGCGCGCGGCTGCCGAGCAGGCGCACGCCGATACGGACCGTTTCGGTTTCAAATCCATCCGGCTTCAGAGAGGAGACGTCGACGACGTCGCTCGATGCCGCGTGCATGTTGGTGCCGCCCCAGGCGCCGCCTTCGCTCGCGCCGACCCCGACGAAGGGCAGGCCGGGCGGCATCAGCCCCACCATGCGGTAGGACGGCGAATGCAGACCGGCGAGTATCCAGAAGTTCGGCAGCATCTGCCCGAGATGCGGATCGTTGGCGAGCAGCGGCGCGCCGCTCGCCGAGCGCGAGGACGCGATGGCGACGCTGTTGCTGCCGAAGCGCGCGGCCTGGCCGATCAGCGAGGTGGCGGCGCCTTGAGGCAGGCCGCCGCCGGCGTCGAGCATGCGCTGCCACAGTTCCGCGAACCCCGGCTTGGAGCGCGCGCGGATCGCGCCCAGATAGACGAACCAGCTGACGTCGGCACCGGCAAGGCGGCCGATCGTCAGGATGTCATGGCGCGTAAACGGCTCGGCCTCGATGCCCAGCCAGGCGAACTCGCGCGGCCGGCGCGGGCGGCCAGCCTGATAGTCGTTGAGTCCCCTGACGAAGTCGTCGATCCATACCCGCGTGGTCGCCGCCAGCCCGGCCTCGGCCAATGCTGCCGCACGCGGCAGGCCGAGGATGCGCAAGGCGTGGTCGACTTCGACGGTAAGCGGCCCGAGCATCTCCGACAGCCGTCCCTGGGCCAGCCGCATCATCAGTTGCAGCTGCGCGCTGCGCAGGTGTGCATGCACCAGGCCCAGCGCGTAAGCCGCATCCGCATCGGTGCGGGCCTCGATATAGGGCACCACATGGGCGTTCCAGCGGATGGTCACCGGCTGCTGCAGGGCCAGGTTCGTGGTCGGAAAATCGTCGGCACGTGGGATCATGGGTTCGTTCGCATCAGCTCCGCCGCGGCGCTGCGGTCGCGCCGGCGGAAATCCAGCCGACAAAGCCGACCCCGAGCCCGATCACCGAGCGGCGGAAATCAGGCGTGCCCAACCTGGCCGGGTCGATGTCCATGGTGGAGGACACCGCCCCCTCCACCGCCGTCAGCAGCACCAGCACGTGTCCGGCGGCCTGCTCCGCGCTCATCGAGGCACGCTGCATCAGCGCCTGGCACAGGGGCGCCGCGATCGCCGCCATGGCCCGCCGCACCAGCGCCTGACCGTCGACCTCCGCCAGCGGCGCCCGCAGTGCGCGCGATACGTCCACCCGGCTCAGCTTGGCGTCCATGAAAGCATCGATCGCGGCGGTGACGAACGCCTCGAGCGATGCGTCGCGGTTACGCCGCACGGCCTCCACCACGGTCGTGACGATGTGATCGAGATGACGGCGCATCGCCTCGGCAACCAGCGCCCGCTTGTTGGGAAAGTATTGATAGAGGGAACCGACGGAGATGCCGGCCACCTCCGCCACCCGCGTGGTGGTGATGCGGGTGAAGCCGTCCTTGAGCAGGACACGAAGGGTCGCCTCGCAGATGGCGTCCACCATGGCGACAGACCGGCTTTGAACCGGCCGCTTGCGCGGCTTCAGTGACGGCTTCGACGTCATCGAACATGCGAATCACAGGATTGAAGAATCATTCGCATCCGCCCGATGGCTGTCAAGCAGCGGCCGTGCCCCGTCACCCGATTGAAATAATTTGCGGGCCTAATCCGGTTCTGCAGCCAGACACCGAACCGATCCATGAGACGCCGTTCGCCACCCTGGGGCGCCATCGAAGCGTTCATCGTGGCCAGCCGCGCGCCCAGCTTCAAGGATGCAGCGGCGCAGCTTGCCCTGAGCCCGGCCGCCTTCTCCCGCCGTATCCGCACGCTGGAAGACCACGTCGGACTCAGGCTGTTCGACCGCGCCGGGCCGGTTCCGGTGCTCACCGTCTCCGGCCAGCGCTACCTGGAACGCCTGCAGCCGAGCTACGAGGCGATGCGCGCCGCCACCGAGTGGATGGCGCCGGACCCGGAGCGCCGCGCATTGCGGGTGGGCGTATCGCAGTCGTTCGCGGTGAGCTGGCTGGTGCCGAGGCTGCCGCGCTTCCACCGCCATGCACCGGGCATCGAACTGGTATTGCAGACCTGGGCCGACAACGTCGACCTGGTCAGCGGCGCCACCGACCTGCGCATCCTCTATGGCCACGGCGACTGGGACCAGTTCGTCTGCGAAAAGCTGCTGGACCTGCAGGCCTTCGTGGTATCCGCGCCGGCGCTCGCCGACGGCCGTCCGCCGCCGCGCCGCATCGAGGAGATCGCGGCCTATCCCCTGCTGGAACTGGCCCATCCGCCCAACCAGTGGGAGCGCTGGCTGAGCGACGCCGGCAGCCCGGCCGCGCCGCTGCGGCGGCAGCTGTTCGACAGCGCCCAGGTGGCCTACGAAGCCGCCGCGCAGGGCCTGGGCTTGGCGCTGGGCGTGCCGCCGTTGGTCGACACCTTCATCGCCGGCGGCCGGCTGCGACAATTGTTCGAGCCGGCGCTGCCCATGTCCGGCGCTTACTACGTCGCGGCGCTGCCCGAATTCCGCCGTCACGAAGCGGTACAGACCCTGTGGCGCTGGCTGGTCGCCGAGGGAGCGCGCGAGGCCGCCACCCGCGAAGGGCTCAAGCTGGTCGTGTCGCAGTAAAACGCCGCGTTGTTGCAGCAGCGTGAAAAACGCCGGTGTGAGCGGTTGCATTTTGCGCAACCGGCATTGCCCTCTTTTCGATTGTCGGTCCCGCCGCCGCGGGCGAGGATGCGCCCCACTTTGATCGATGGGGGCGGCCATGCAGCGCGGAATGGGATGGATGGTGGGGATCTTGACGTCGTTGCCGGCCCTGGTTCCGGTCGTGGCGGCAGCCGACGGCAATGCTGACCAGGCCCCGGCGAAGGCAATGGACGCCGTGGTAGTCACCGGCACCCGGGCACCCGACCGCACCGCCCTGCGCTCGTCCTCGCCGGTCGACGTCATCTCCGCCGACACGCTCGCCGCCACGGGTTATCCCGACCTGGGACGGGCGCTGGAGTTCGCCGAACCCTCGGCCAACTTCCCGCGGCCGCAGACCACGCCTTCGGCGGCCAACACCCGCGCCATCACCCTGCGCGGGCTGTCGCCCGACGAAGTGCTGGTGCTGGTCAACGGCCGGCGCTGGCACACCTCGGCGGTGGTCAACGTCAATTTCGCGGTGGGCCGCGGCTCGGCACCGTTCGACCTCAGCACGATCCCGGTGGCCGCGGTCGAGCGCATCGAGGTGTTGCGCGACGGCGCCGCCGCCCAGTACGGCTCCGACGCCATCGCCGGCGTGATCAACATCATCCTCAAGAGCAACACGTCTGGCGGCTACGCCCAGCTGCAGGGCGGCGCCACCTCGCGCGGCGACGGCGACAACCTCGACGGCAGCTTCAACACGGGACTGCGCCTCGGCGACGGCGGCCGCCTCACTATTTCCGGCGAGGGCAGTTACCAGGACAGCACCAACCGCGCCGCCGTGGACGGCCGCTTCCAGCGCACCACCTTCCGCATCGGCGATCCGCAGGCGATCAATGGCAGCGTGGCCGCCTCCGCGATGGTCCCGGTGATGGGTGGTGCCAGACTCTACGACGACCTGCTGCTGTCGCGGCGGGACAGCGGCAATGCCGGTGCCTTCGATGCGCCCGGCACTTCGCCGCTGTATCCCAACGGCTTCCTGCCCATCATCAACCCGCTCATCTGGGACGTGGGCAACAGCGTCGGCCTGCGTGGCGAACTGCCGCAGGCGTTCCGCTACGACCTCAGCAACACCTTCGGCTACTCCGACGCCGCTTTCCATGTGTACGACAGCGCCAACGCCTCGCTCGGCACCGCCAGCCCCACCACCTTCGACGCCGGCAGCGAAGCCTACCTGCAGGACGTCACCAGTTTCACGCTGAACCGGCCCCTGCCGGAGCTGCCCCACGGCGGCAATCTCGCAACGGGTATCGAAGCGCGCTACGAGTCCTACCGCATCGGCCAGGGCGATGCGGCCTCCACCGCCGGCGCCGGTTCGGCCGGGTTCCCCGGCTTCAATCCACACCTGCCGGTGGACAACGCGCGCGGCGCCGGCGCCGCCTTCGTCGACCTGGAGCTGAAACCGCTGCGCTGGCTCAGCCTCGGCGGCGCCGGCCGCTACGACCGCTACAGCGATTTCGGCGGCGCGCCGACCTGGAAAGCCAGCTTCCGCGCGGAGACGGTGCAGTGGCTGGCCTTGCGTGGCTCCGCCAGCACCGGCTTCCGCGCGCCCTCCCTGCAGCAGGAGTACTACAGTTCGATCACCACCGTCGCCAACGGCGGCGCCAGCAAGTCGCTGGTCAACGTCGGCACCTTCCAGGTCGGCGACCCGGTGGCGCAGGCGCTCGGCGCCCAGCCCCTGCAGGCGGAGAAGTCGCGCGACTTCTCGCTCGGCCTGGTGGCCACGCCGCTGCGCACCCTGTGGCTCACCGCCGACCTGTTCCGCACCGACATCGACCGCCGCATCGCGCTCAGCGATGCGCTCAGCGGCCCTGCCGTCACCGCCGCGCTGGCCAACGCCGGCATTACCAACGTGCAGCAGGTGGCGTTCTTCACCAACGCCTTCAACACCCGCACCCAGGGTTACGACCTCAGCGGAAAATTCCGTGGCGACCTCAGCGACGACCTCGACTACTTGGTCGCCCTCGGCTACGCCCGCTCGCCCACCGAGGTGCGCAGCCGTCCCGCCGTCAATGCACCCGCCGGCCTGGTCCTCAACGGCACCCATTCGACCCTGCTGCTGACCCAGGCGCAGCCGGCGGACAAGCTCAACGCCGAACTGGCGCTTTATTCCGGCCCCTGCACCGTGACGCTCGACGTGACCCGCTTCGGCAAGTACACCGATGCCCCCATCGCCGCCCCGCAGACCTTCGGCGCCAAGACCATCGTCGACCTGTCGCTGACGGCGCAGCTCAACCGCCGCCTGAGCCTGACCGTGGGAGTGCTCAACCTCGGCGACGTCTTTCCCGACCCGCTGTCCCAGACCGGGCCGTCCTTCCCCAGCTACAAGACCTTCGGCGGCAGCTACGTCTACGGCGAGGAATCGCCCTGGGGCACCGACGGCCTCAGCTACTACGCCCGCCTGCGGTTCGAGCTGTGAGCCACGCCCCGATGAAGCTGGCGCTCGTCACCGATACCCATCTCGCCCCCCGCGCCACGGCGTTCAACGCGAACTGGCATGCCGCGCGCCTGTGGATCGAGCGCGTGCGGCCGGACCTGGTGATCCACCTTGGCGACATCAGTGCCGACGGCGAGCACGATCCGACCGAACTGGAAGCCGCCGCCGCCGAATTCCGCGGGCTACCCGCGCCGCTGCGCTTCCTGCCCGGCAACCACGACATCGGCGACCGTCCTTCAGCGGATGCGCTGGCGCACTACCGCCGCTGCTTCGGCGCGGACTGGTGGTCGGAGCAGGTGGCGGGCTGGCAGCTGATCGGCCTCAACACGCAGCTGCTCGGCCTGGAACACGCGGACGAGGAGCGGCAGTTCGCCTGGCTGGAGGCGCAGATCCGCGGCAGCGACGCGCCGTTGTGCCTGCTGCTGCACAAACCGCTGCCGCCGGGGGAGGACAGCGCCGAGCCCGGCGGCCGCTACGTCTCCGCCGCGGCGGCGCGGCGCCTGCGCGATCTGTGCGCGACACGGACGCTGCGGCTGGTGATCTGCGGCCACACCCACCAGCTGCACCAGGTCGACGAGGGCACGGTGCGGCACGTGTGGCTGCCGTCCACTTCGTTCTGCGTGCCGGAAGCGCTGCAGCAGCGCGTCGGCGACAAGCGCGTCGGTGTCATGCTGCTGCACCTCGATCCCGGGCACTACGCGCTGACGCCGCTGACGCCGGCCGGCATGCAACGGCACAACCTGCTGGATTTCCCGCAGGTCTATCCGCAGCTGCAGGGCCTGAAGCAGCGGCACGGCCCCGCGGCCGAGCTTTGACCCGCGGCGGAGCATCCCATGTCGCATCCGCAAGCCTCCTGCACGCCCGGCACCGTCACCGCGCCGGCCGGCGCGAGCGCGGCGCCGCCAAGCCCCGCGTACGCCTGGTACACCGTCGGTGTGCTGGTGCTGGCCTACACCTTCTCCTTCCTCGACCGCCAGATCCTCAGCCTGCTGGTGGAGCCGATCAAGCGCGACCTCGGCATCAACGACACCGCCGTGAGCCTGCTGCAGGGCTTCGCCTTCGCACTGTTCCTGGCGCTCGGCGGCATCCCGATCGGCCGGCGCGTCGACACCGGCCGGCGCGTCACCCTTATCGCCTGCGGCATCGCGCTGTGGAGCCTGATGACCGCGGCCTGCGGCCTGGCGCGCGGCTACGGCACGCTGCTACTGTGCCGCATGGGCGTCGGCGCCGGCGAGTCCACGCTGACGCCGTCGGCCTATTCGGTGATCAGCGACTGTTTCCCACCGCGGCGGCTGGGCCTGGCCCTGGGCGTCTACAGCGTCGGCGTCTATATCGGCGGTGGCTTGGCCCTGCTGCTGGGCGCGGCGCTGATCGCCCGCCTGGGCGAGGTGCGGATCGCCCTGCCGCTGCTGGGGCCGCTGCATGCGTGGCAGCTCGTGTTCCTGGCGGTCGGCCTGCCCGGGCTGCTGGTGGCGGCCTGGGCCGCCACCCTGCGCGAGCCCGCCCGCCGCGGCGGCATCGCGCAACCGACGCTGGCCGAGGTGCGCAGGCACTTCCGCGAGCATGCCGCCAGCCTGGTCAGCCTCAACCTGTGCATGGCCTTCGCCGCCATGATGAACTACGCCGTCAACGCCTGGGTGCCCAGCCTGCTGATCCGCAGCCATGGCTGGAGCGCGGCGCAGGCCGGCAGGGGCTTCGGCCTGCTGGTGGTGGTCTGCGGCGGCGCCGGCGTGGTCTGCGGCGGCTGGCTCGGCGATCGCCTGGTGGCGCGTGGCCTGCGCCACGGCCGCCTGCTCGTCATGAGCGGCGCCTGCCTCGCCGCGGCGCCCTTCATCGCCCTGGCGCCGCTGGCCGGCAGCCCCGCTGGCGTGCTGGCACTGCTGGCGCCCGCCATGCTGGGGGTGACCATGACCATCGGCTGCGGCCCCGGCGCGCTGCAGGAAATCATGCCCAACCGCATGCGCGGCGTCGCCTCCGCCGCGGCGGTGCTGGTCGTCAACCTGATCGGCCTGGGCCTGGGCCCGACCTGCATCGCCGCCATCACCGACTACGTCATAGGCGACGAGCGACGCATCGGCCTGGCCCTGGCGGCCGCGGCGCCGGTCATGCTGCTGGTCTCCGCCGCTTTTGGCCTGGGCGGACTGACGCCCTACCAGCGCAGCCACGAACGAATGGTGGGCGCAGCGCCTCCCGCCTGAACCAGCCGCTCGGCGGATTTCACTTTGGGCGTGCACTTCGGCAACTTCTGGCAAAATTCAGCAGCTGCCGACGGCATGGCTTGCTTGCCTTGACGTGGCGCGATTATGAGTTCGAACCCAATCACGTCCAACAATTAAATCAATCATTTGACCGACGCTGAAGCACCTAGCCGACTCAGCCCGGGCCGGAGCATTGCGGAATATCGATGGTTATTGATCCGACCATGATCGGGATCTTGGGTGGCACATCACTCTTCCTGGCCGCCGTCATGCTGCTCGCGTACGTACCGGGCCGCCTCGTGCTGCACCTGCTCAACAGCAGGCGCACACCGCTTGATGAGGCCGTGCTCTCGCTGGTTCTTGGCCTCGTCATCAGCGCCTGGCTCTACGGGGTGACGATGTGGGCGGGAATTGGCCGCCTCTTTTTCCTCTGGCCGCTCTTCGCCGGCATCCTGTTCCTCTTCACCCGTGCGCGGTATCGGCGGCTTCCGGCAGCGGATCCGTCGCCTACTGGCGCGGCGCACGACCGGTCTCACATCCTGCTCGCGTGCGTGGTGACGTTGGGAATCGTGATGCTGGCGATTCTGCCTATCTATTACAGCAACCTGACCTTGACCGGCTCAGGTGAAATGCGGGTCGCGCGCCTCGATGATGTCTTTTGGCACCTGGCCATATCGAATGAGCTGACTCACGACGTGCCGCCGCAAAACCCGGTCGCAGCCGGGTTTCCCCTCGACTACCACTACGGCATGGATCTGGCCGTGGCGATGTTCGCCGTCGTCACCGATCTGAGCACAGCCGACCTCTTTTTGCGATACCTGAGCTCGCTGTTTCTCGTAGTCGCGATGCTTGTCGTTTATTGCGCCGCTCGCAGTTGGCTCAAGTCCGGATACTTCGCGGCGCTGACCGCATTTCTCGTGTTTTTCGGGGAGGATTTCTCGTTCCTCCCCGGCCTCTCCCTATTCTTTAGTCATCCGGACTCAACCGCGAACGATTGGTCCACTCAATTCTTCGGGGTGCCGGCGGTTTTTTCGCTGTTTTACAACAATCCAATACTGCCGGCCGTCGGGATTCTCTTTGCCGGCATTTATTGCTTGCGCACAGGCCTGGTCGAGGGAGCGCGCGCCTGGCTGTGCGTCTCCGCGCTTCTCTTCGGAACGCTGATGGACGTGAAGATGTTCGCCGGCGCGCAGATGCTGGCGGCGCTCCTGATGACGTCCCTGCTCTACCTATACCGCTTCCGCGATACCCGCCTGCTCTGGGTCATCGTTCCTGTCCTGGCCTACGCCGTGCCCGCTCTTGTAGCCGATGTAGAACTGGGCCGCCAAGGTGCGGATTTCCATGTGAACTTCGATCCGTGGTCGAAGCTCTCCGCGTCGATGGTCGCAGTGGGCCTGAAAAACCTGACTGATCCGGCTGATCTCGTGTTTCTGGGATTGCCCGTATTTCTCGCAGGCAGTCTCGGGCTGCGCATCATTGCCATTCCGCGAATCGTCCGGGGCATCGTCCGTCCCTCTCCGGAAAACCCTTTGCACATGGTGCTCGGGCTGTTCATCGTTATTGGAATCGGCGCCGGCCTGATCTTCCGCTTCGTTCCCAGCCACCTGCCCGACGCGTACGACAATAGCGTCTGGTTCTACGCCCAGAGCAAGTATGTCATCTGGCCGTTTGCGATCGAGGTGATCCGCGACTGGTGTCACAAGCGCATCGAGCGGGGTTCCGGCACGATGAAGACCGGAGTTGCGATTGCGGCGGCAGCTATTGCCTTGAGCATCCCCTCCACCGTGCAGCATTTCGTGCTGATGCTTCGTCAGAAGAACATTCTGTTTGACCGCAACGTGATTGCCGCTACTGATTTTCTCGCTCGCGACGCCTCACCGGGCGATATCCTCCTTGGCGACCAGCGCGTTGTCGATGCGGCGATGGCCTGGACGACCTGCCACGTCCCGCTCGGACCCTTTGCCGAATACGCGATCCCATATGGCGAGGTACAGCGCAGAAAGCACTTGGAGGACGAGTTCTGGAGCGATTGGCAGCACGGCCATCTGCGCGCAGACCTTCTCCTGGCCCTTCGCATCCGATACCTGGTATTGCCAACGGCGGGGGCAGCGCTTCCAACGATTTCTGCGCCGGGGATCGAGCAGGTCTATTCCGACGCCGAATTCGTGGTCCTCAAGCTCGACCGACCCGTCGGCGGGAAGAGAGCCACAGGGAAGGATGAAAGGACGGCGAATTCCTTCGCCACCTTCCGCCCGTCAACCTGATCGGCCTGCACCGGACCTGTATCGCCGCCCGTCACCGACTACCTCGTCGGTGTTGGGCGGCACCTGCATACCTTCGCGATACCCGGAAGTCCGTGCGCTGGCGGACTCAGGCCAGGTGCGGCTCCACCAGCGCCGTAAGCCGAGCCTTCGGTGCCACGCCGACCTGCGTCGCCACCGGCTGGCCGTCCTTGAACAGGATCAGCGTGGGAATGCCGCGGATGGCGAACTTGGACGGCGTCTCTGGGTTCTCGTCGACGTTGAGTTTGACCACCTTGAGCTTGCCGGACTGCTCGGCCGCGATCTGTTCCAGGCTGGGCGCGATCATGCGGCAGGGCCCGCACCACTCCGCCCAGAAATCCACCAGCACCGGCACCGGCGAATTTAGAACATCCCGCTCGAAGCTGGCATCGGCAACCTGGGCAACGTGTTCACTCATGGGAATACTCCGATAGTGTTCGGCACCTGCCGGGTGCCGCAATCGCTGAAGAATGGGGATGCCGCAACGGAATTCAAGCTGCCGTCGACCGGCTCGAAATCAGGCTTTCCCGCGCGCGCCGGTCACGCCCAAGCTCGCGTCGCTCTTCGAAATCTCGTTGAGGAAGAAGCGGATGTAACCCTCCAGCGCGGCCTGGCTGCTGCCAACGTTGAGCAGGTCCGGCACGACGCTGCTCGGCGTCCTGGCCTCGTCCCGGAAAGAAGCGGGTTCGACCTCGACGGTCGAAGCGGATGCAGTGTGGAACATGGTGCTCTCCTTGTCTGCCCTCGGTCCTGTTTTCACCCGAGGGCGTGAATTAGAAACCTGGACGGCTGCCGACGCCAATTGATTGTGATTACGGCGTGCATAGCCGTTCTCAATCGTCGGGATGGCCGTCAGGCCGGCACCACGCCGTAGCGCGCGGCCGGCGTGGCCCGCGACAGGTTGGGGAACAGCGCAGTGCGCGCGGCCTGGAAGGTATTCCAGTCCGCCGCTTCGGGCAGCGACGGCAGGGTGGCGAATTCGCCCTGGTCCAGCCCGGCCAGCGCCGCGTCCACCAGGTCGTCCACGCCCATCACGATCTCCTGCGGCAGCTGCTCGACCGGCCGGCCGGCCACATCCCAGAACTCGGTACGGATCGCGCCGGGCAGCACCGCCTGCACGCGCACACCCTTGTCCGCCAGCTCGTGCTGCAGCGACTGGCTGAAGGCCAGCACGAAGGCCTTGGTACCGCCGTACACGCCGTTGAGCAACTCCGGCGCCACCGCGACGACTGAGGCGATGTTGATGATGGTGCCGGAGCCACGGGCGACGAAGCGCGCCGCGATCGCATAGGTCAGGCGGGTCAGCGCGGTCACGTTGAGCTCGATCATCGCCTCCATGCGGTCGGCATCGGATTCCAGCAGCGGGCCGGCACCGCCGACGCCAGCGTTGTTGACCAGGGTGGTGATGCTGGCGTCGGTGCGCAGGATCTCCTCCACCCGCCGCAGGTCGGCCTTGTTGCCCAGGTCGGCCGCGACCACCTCGACCGAGCGGCCGGTGGCGGTGGTGATGCGATCGGCCAGGCGGTCGAGGCGGTCGCGGTTGCGGGCGACCAGGATCAGGTCGTGGCCGCGCCGGGCCAGGCGGTCGGCATAGGCCGCGCCGATGCCGGTCGAGGCGCCGGTGATGAGGGCGGTTCCTTGGTTGCGTGTTGCGTTCATGGCGGTTTCTCCGTTTGGCGGCCGGCCCGATGCCGGCTCTCCACGGCAGGCACGATAGGCGCATAATGGTCCGTCCTCAATGTCACATATGCAACGTTTTAGGACAGAACCGGAGATAGCCATGCTGCGCACCGCGATCGTCTTGTATCCCGGCTTCCAGGTGATGAGCCTGGCCGTGACCAGCGTGCTGGAATTCGCCAACGTCACCGCCAGAAGGGACCTTTACGAGATCGTGCTGTTGTCCGAGCACGGCGGACTGGTGCGCAGCTCGGCGGGTTTCGCGGTGGAGACGCAGCCGTTCGACCGGCGCCGCTACGACACCGTGCTGGTGGTCGGCGACAACCGCCTGAGCGATGCATCGCCGGCGCTCATCACCTTCCTGCAGCGCGCGGCCAAACGCTCGCGGCGCATCGGCGGCACCTGCACCGGCGCCTTCAACCTGGCGCAGGCCGGCCTGCTCGACGGCCGCCGCGCCACCACCCACTGGCTGTTCGCCGAGCGCCTGCGCCGCGAGTATCCCAAGGTGAAGGTGGAGGAGGACCGCATCTTCATCATCGACGGGCCGGTGTGGACCTCCGCCGGCATGACCGCCGGCATCGACCTGGCCCTGGCGC
Source organism: Nevskia sp. (assembly GCA_031291075.1). Lineage (GTDB taxonomy): Bacteria > Pseudomonadota > Gammaproteobacteria > Nevskiales > Nevskiaceae > Nevskia. The sequence goes on from JARLJS010000146.1 coordinate 19,031, forward strand.
TGGTGGAAAAGGACGCCGGCATCGAGCTGGCGCGCGAGCTGGCGAAACGGCTGGTGGTGTATCACCGGCGGGCCGGCGGCCAGTCGCAGTTTTCGGCGCTGCTCGAGCTGCAGCCGCGCTCCGACCGCATCCAGACCGCCCTTGCCTACGCCCGGGAGCACCTGGACTCGGAGCTGTCGGTCGAACAGCTCGCCGACGCGGCGCACCTGAGCCCGCGCCAGTTCAGCCGCGCCTTCCGCGCCGAGACCGGCCAGTCGCCGGCCAAGGCGGTCGAGCACCTGCGGGTGGAAGCCGCGCGGCTGATGCTGGAATCGGGCCGCCATCCGATCGAAACCGTGGCGCGCGATACCGGCTTCGGCGACCGCGAGCGGATGCGGCGGGCTTTCCTGCGCGCGTTCGGCCAGCCGCCGCAGATGATCAAGCGCGCCGCGGCCGGTTGAGGCTTGCCCCGGGTTACCGGCTGCGCACCGTCCCCTCTCCCGAGTACGGGAGAGGGTGGCCCGCAGGGCCGGGAGAGGGGGTTTTCGTTCACCAAAAGCCCCTCTCCCCTGCCCCTCTCCCGCACGCGGGAGAGGGATGAAGCACGCATTCAAGTACGTGATGCCTTGGTGCGGCGACCGGACACCATCGCTTTCGGCGCCTCCGTCCGCTCGACCATGAAATCGACGAACGCGCGCACGCGCGACGGCAGCAGCCGGCCATGCGGATACAGCAGGCTCACCGGCCGCGAGCACCCGCCGAAGGACTGCAACACCTCCACCAGCGCACCCTCGGCCAGCTCCTGTTCGACGATGAAGCGGTAGGTCTGGAACAGGCCGGCGCCGGCCTTCGCCAGCGTCACCCCGGCCAGGATGTCGTCGGAGCAGGTGTAGTTGCCGACCGTGGAGACTTCCTTTTCCTTGCCGTCCTCCTTGAACGGCCAGGCGATGTGCCGCCCGCTGCTCGGCAGGTCGACCTGGATGCATTCGTGCCGCTCCAGGTCGGCCAGCGTCCTCGGCATGCCCGCGCGCTTGAGGTAGGCCGGGCTGGCGAAGACCGCCAGCTCCGCGTCCTCCAGATGCCGCGCGACCATGGTCGAATCGGGCTGGGCGCGGAACCGGATCGCCAGGTCGAAATCCTCGCCGTGGAAGTCGATGTTGCGATTGCTGATGTGGAGGTCCAGCTTGATCAACGGGTACTTCGCACGAAACGCCGGCAGCAGCGGCAGCAGGCGATGGTGCCCGTAGGTGGTCGGCGCGCTGATACGGAGCGTGCCGGAGGGCTGCACCTGCTCGCCGGTCACCTTGCGCTCCGCTTCGACGAGCTGGTTCAGCGCCGCGCGGCACTGCTCGAAATAGGCCTTGCCGCCCTCGGTCAGGCGGATGCTGCGGGTGGAGCGCACGAACAGGCGCACGCCCAGGCGCTTTTCCAGGCGCGAAATCGAACGGCTGACCGCGGCCGGCGTGACGCCAGCCGAGTTGGCGGCCGCGGTGAAGCTGCCCGCCTCGGCGGCCAGGCAGAACAGCTCGATGCTGCCAAGCAGGATGTCGTCGAAGTGCCTGTGCATTTGTTACACCATGTATCAAGACAAGTGTAGCAAACCCTGTTTTTTGACACCCGCCGGGGGAATAGAGTGCCTCCCGAACCGGCGCTGACGAAAGCACCGGAGCAGTCGAGATACCGCTTCATCCCATTGCGAGAGGTGCAACCATGAGCAAGTCAGACAATACCGTCGTCATCACCGGCGCCACCAGCGGCATCGGCCTGGGCCTTGTCGAGGCCTTCCTGAAAGAGGGCTACAACGTCGTCGGCACCGGCCGCTCGACCGAACGCCTGCGGGCGGTCGCCGCCAGGCTGAACGCGGGCGACCGCTTCCTCGGCGTGGCGGGCGACGTCGGCAAGCCCGAATCCGCCCGGAAGACCTTCGAGCAGGCCATCGCCAAGTACGGCAAGGTGAACGTGCTGGTCAACAACGCCGGCGTCTTCACCGCCAAGCCGTTCGTCCAGTTCACGCCGGCCGAGGTGGAGGAGCAGATCGCCACCAACCTCAAGGGCACGCTGTATCCCTCACAGGAAGCGGCCCGCCACATGAGCGAGCGCAAGCGCGGCAAGATCATCAACATCACCGCCTCGCTGGCGATCCAGCCGCACGGCGGCGTGCCGGCGCTGCTGGCGGTGGCGCTCAAGGGCGGCATCAACCAGGCCACCCGCGCGCTGGCGCTGGAACTGGCGCCGCAGGGCGTGACCGTCAACGCCGTCGCCCCCGGCGTGGTGGACACCCCCATGCACACCCCGGAAAGCCACGCCGCCCTCGGCGCACTGCACCCGCTGGGGCACATCGCCAGGATCGCCGACATCACCGACGCCGTGCTGTACCTGGCCAAGTCGGACTACGTGACCGGCACCGTGCTGCCGGTGGACGGCGGCTTCAGCGCCGGCCGCTGAACGCTCGCCAGCCGCAGCCGGAGGAGTCCCCGCCGGCTGCGGCCGCAAGGCCCGCAACCCACATCACCCACCGGAGCATAGCCATGCCCTTCGTCAGCATCCGCATCACCCGTGAAGGCAACACCGCCGAACAGAAGGCCCAGATCATCAAGGAAGTGACGGAGACGCTCGAACGCGTGCTGCACAAGCCGCCCGAGTGGACCCACATCGCGATCGAGGAAGTCGATACGGACAACTGGGGGTTCGGCGGCCGCACGACCACCGCTATTCGCAAGGAGCAGGCGGGTAAGGGGCGAAGTTGATGTCAGTCCCGCGCAGAGCCCGGAGCTGCTTGCTGTAGTCGGGGGCAGGCTCTGCCGTGGGACGACGGTGCTGCACGACCAGTTCAGCGTCGATCCGGTGCTGAAGGTGTCGTCGCTGTGAGCCCTCTTCATAGGGGCATCGTTTTAGGCTTGCCTAAAGACCCGCTTTCTCGTAGCTTGGACGCTATGAAGGTGCATTTCACCCCCGACCAGGAAGCGTTTGTCCGCCAAGCCATCCAGAGTGGGCGGCTTCACGGTGAAGAAGAAGCCGTGCAGGAGGCTCTTGCCTTATGGGAAGAGCGGGAACGCACTCGCGCGTGCATTCTCGCCGCCGTCGATGCCGCCAAGGCATCCCTCGCCCAGGGTAAAGGACGTGTCATCACGCAACAGTCCATGCAGGAGCTTGCGGAGGAAGTGAAGCAGCGCGGACGGGCCCGCCTTGCGGCGGAACAGTCCGCTGCCCGTTGATGGCGCATCGCCTCGCAGAAGAAGCCGGACGTGAACTAGACGACATCTGGCTCTATGTCGCCAAGGAGAGCGGCAGCATCGAGATTGCTGACCGCGTGATTGAGTCCATTGCGGAACGGTTCTTCCTCTTGGCTGCCTATCCGCACATGGGCCGCCGCCGTGATGAGGATCTCGCGCCCGGCCTGCGCAGCTTTCCCGTAAGTCGGTATTCCATCATTTACTGCGTCGAAGGCGAGGACGTGCTTATCCTTCACGTCTTTCCTGGCGATCGCGACATACCGGCGCTGCTTCGGAACTAACCGTCCGAAGACTTTGCGCAGTCCCGGCAATTCTCTCAGCGCGCTGAGAGAATTGCTCTGCCGGCTGCCGGCCGGAGAACCATGGAGTCCTGAGGGTGGGTAGTGGAATCCGCGAAGGTGAAGGCCAAGCTGAGCACTTTCACAAATGGAAGTGGCTGGCCTGCGTTTTCGGTCGTCAGCCGGTTTGCCCAATCAGCGCCAACAGTGGCGGCGCCTCTATTGTTGGCGCGCATACCGGCACTCAGCCAGTCGCACCGCGCGTTCCCGCCGTGCGCAGCCGCGTCTTACGCGACTTGACTGAGCCATCGGCCGGCATCTTGACGTTGCCGGCTTTGCGACCCGGCACGCCGTGCACGGTCACGGTGGCGCGCAACCCGGCCGCCGTGGACAGGTCGAACAAGGCGTCGGTGCTGAACTTGCTGACGCGCCCCTGCAGCAGATCATTCAGGCGCGGCTGCGTCACTCCCAGGCGCGAAGCCGCGGCGGACTGCGTCAATCCCCAGGCAGCCACCTGGGCCTTCACCGCCATGAGCATTTCCGATCGGGCCTTGAGGCGGGCGGACTCGGCCGGGGTGTCGGCGAGCGCATCCCAAACGCTGACAAAGGTTTTGGTGCTCATTTCTTGACCCTCTTGCCGCGTTTCGCTATGACCGCCGAAAGACGGCTTTTGATCAAATCCACGTCCTGCTTGCTCGTCGCATTCGTCTTCTTCTGGAACGCATGCAGAACGTAGATGCTTTCCGCGAACTTCGCTACATAAGCCACGCGGTACCACCCATCTTTGTCTTGACACCGCAACTCCATCACACCGGGGCCGACTGCCGGCATCGCTTTCCAGTCGTCGGGAAGCAGGCCGCGCTGCACCTGGTCGAGTTGATGGCCAAGATCGAACTTCGCGTCATCCGGGAAGGCGCGCAGATCAGCTTGCGAAGTGCCCTCAAAAGTCACCAGCTTCTGGATCGGCGGGAGCCTGGCGGCCATGCCTCAATTATATCAGCAACGATATAAACATAGCGGCGAAACCGATCGGAAATTCCGGCGTGGTGCAGTGGATGGCTTGGGGAATGGTCCTGTGATAGGCACTTCCGGCCACATCGCGCGATCGAGACAACGAGATCGGCAACGGAATCAGCGGCTTAGAAGATGGAGGCTCGGGCCGGAATTGAACCGACGTACGGGGATTTGCAGTCCCCTGCATAACCACTCTGCCACCGAGCCGTGCGGAACGAAGGCTGGATTCTACCGCACCCCCATTTGCGGCCGGGGCGCTGGATCCAGGGGCGGATTGCAGGCCGCCAATGCGAAAAAACCTCGCTGCACACGAGGTTTTTCCTAGGGTGAACTGGAGCGGGAAACGAGGTTCGAACTCGCGACCTCAACCTTGGCAAGGTTGCGCTCTACCAACTGAGCTATTCCCGCTTGGGAGTTGCGCATTTTACGGGCCGGGGCCGGCTCAGGCAAGCCCCGCCGGCCGGCTTGGCCGGCTCCCGCCTCTCCCCCTGGGAAGAGGCCGCGCCGCGAGGCGCGGGTGAGGGCGCGCCGTCCCAGGTCTGGCATGTTCTTCCTCCCGCGGCGGCCCTCACCCCTACCCCTCTCCCAAAGGGAGAGGGGGATTGGATGTCTCTCAAAGCCCATCCCGCATGACCGGCCAGGCCGCGCGCAGGTACAGCACCATCGACCACAGCGTCAGCGCCGCCGCCAGGAACAGCAGCACGTAGCCGATCAGGTACACGTGCAGCGGCCCGATCGAGGTCTGCCACAGCATCAGGCTGATGGCGGTCATCTGGAATACCGTCTTGAGCTTGCCGGCCATGCCCACCGCCACGCGCTTGCGCTGGCCCAGCTCGGCCAGCCATTCGCGCAGGGCGGAGATGGTGATTTCGCGGCCGATGATCACGGCCACCAGCACGCCCATCACGCTGCCCGGGTCGTCGCGCAGCAGCATCACCAGCGCCACCGCCACCAGCAGCTTGTCCGCCACCGGGTCGAGGAAGGCGCCGAAGGCGCTGGTCTGGTTCCAGCGCCGGGCCAGGTAGCCGTCCAGCCAGTCGGTGATGGAGGCGGCGATGAACAGCAGCGCCGCCACGTGCCGTGCCGGCGGCCAGTCCACGTAGAACAGCCCCAGCACCACCGGGATCACGGCGACGCGGCCCATGGTGAGGATGGTGGGGGTGTTGACGCGCATAGGTGCAGCCAGGTTCGAAAGCGGACGGGTGCAGCGGGGGCTGGGGCCTAGTTTCCCAGTTTTCCGCCACCCGCCGCCACCCGCAGGTCAGCAGCCCGCGGTTTCAGCGACCCCGCCGTTCAAGGGCCCCGCGGTTTCAACGAAAGTAGGCGTGGATGCGTTCCGCCAGCTTGCGGCTGATGCCCTCCACCCGCGCCAGCTCCTCCACCCCGGCGCGCTTGACCTGGGGCAGGCCGCCCAGCGTCTTGAGCAGGGCACGGCGGCGCGCCGGGCCCAGGCCCTCTATCGCTTCCAGGCCGGAGGTGAGGCGGGCCTTTTCGCGCCGCGCGCGGTGGCCGGTGATGGCAAAGCGGTGGGCCTCGTCGCGGATGCGCTGGATCAGGTGCAGCGCCGGCGAATCCGGCGGCAGCACCAGGGCGTGCTCGCGCTCGGGCAGGATGAGCTGCTCCAGGCGGGGCTTGCGGGTGGGCCCCTTGGCGATGGCGACCACCCGCAGCGCCTCGATGCCCAGGCCGCCCAGGGCCTCCATCGCCGCCGCCAGCTGGCCCTTGCCGCCGTCGATGAACAGCACGTCCGGCAGCGGCGCGGCGGTGCGCGCCTTGGCGGGCGCCTCGGCCGACGCCTCCACCGGGGTGTCCGCCCTGGACCTGGCGAAGCGCCGCGACACCGCCTGGTGGATGGCGGCGTAGTCGTCGCCCGGCGTCACGCCCTCGATGTTGAACTTGCGGTAGGCCGCCTTGAGCGGCCCTTCCTGGTTGAACACCACGCAGGAGGCCACGGTCCTCTCGCCCTGGGTATGGCTGATGTCGAAGCACTCCAGCCGCTGCGGCGGCCGCTCCAGCTCCAGCGCCTGCTGCAGCTCAAGCAGGCGCTGGTCCATGCTGGCCGCCTCGGCCAGCCGCGCCGACAAGGCCTGCTCGGCGGTGCCCTGGGCCATCTCCAGCAGGCGCATCTTGGCGCCGCGCTCGGGCCGCGCGATGCGCACCTTGCGCCCGGCCTTGGCGGAGAGGGAGGTCTCCAGCCAGGCGGCGTCCTCCGGCAGCACGCTCACCAGCAGCTCCGGCGGCGGCGGCCGCTCCAGGTAGTACTGGCCGATGAAGCCGGCCAGCAGCTCGTCCAGGCCCACCCCGGGCGGATGGCGCGGGAAGAAGCTGCCGTGGCCGAGGTTGATGCCGTCGCGCACCGACACCACCACCACGCAGCTGCCGGAGGCGTGCGGCGCCACCGTGATGACGTCGAGCTGGTCGGCGCCGCCGGTGATGGCGCGGTGCTCGCGCACCCGCTTGAGCGCGCCGATCTGGTCGCGCAGCCGCGCCGCCAGCTCGTACTCCTGGCGCGCCGCGGCCTGCTCCATCTCCGCCTCCAGCTCGCGCGCCAGCTCGTCGCCGCGGCCTTCCAGCAGGCGTACCGCCTTGGCCACGTCGCGGGCGTAGTCCTGCGGCGCGATCAGCCGCACGCAGGGCGCGGAGCAGCGCTTGATCTGGTGCTGCAGGCAGGGCCGGGCGCGGTTGGAGAAGAAGCTGTCGTTGCAGGGCCGCAGCAGGAACAGCTTCTGCAGCGTCTGCAGGGTTTCGCGCACGGAGCTGGCGCTTGGATAGGGCCCGAAGTAGCGGTCCGGCCCCGGCCGCGCGCCGCGGTGGAAGACGATGCGCGGGTACTCCTGCGCGGTGATGCGCAGGTAGGGATAGCTCTTGTCGTCGCGCAGGGAGACGTTGTAGCGCGGCGTCTGTTCCTTGATCAGCGCCGCCTCCAGCAGCAGCGCCTCATCCTCGGTGTGGGTGAGCGTGACCTCGATGCGGCGGATCTGCGCCACCATGCTCTCGATGCGCGGGTTGCCGCTGGCGCGCAGGAAGTAGGTCCCCACCCGCTTGCGCAGGTTGCGCGCCTTGCCCACGTAGAGCAGCTCGTCGTTCTCGCCGTACATGCGATAGACGCCCGGCTGGGTCGTCAGCTGCGACAGGAACGGCTTGGGATCGAATGCGTCTTTGGCCTGGGTCACTGGCTTGAGCCAACTGGCAGGCGCTTATTTTAGCGCTTCGGGGAACCCCGCCCCCAAGCCGTGAAAACGGGAACCGCGCTTACACCACCACCCGCTGGAACGCATACCGGTCCCGGCCTTCGGCCTTGGCCTGGTAAAGCGCCTTGTCCGCGGTCTGCAGCAGACGCTCCCAGCTGAAGCTCGCGCTCGGCACGCACACCGCCACGCCCACGCTCATGGTGACATGCGGCGCCACTTCCGACCCTACGTGCGCGATATCCAGGGCCCGGATCGATTCGAGCAGCTCTTCGGCTTGCTGCAGCGCTTCCGGCAGCGCCGTCTCCGGCAGCAGCAGCGCGAACTCCTCCCCGCCTATGCGCGCCGCCACGTCGCTCACCCGGCGCGCCCTCGCAGCCAGCGCCGCCGCCACCATCTGCAGGCAGTTGTCGCCGGCCTGGTGGCCGTAGTGATCGTTGTAGCGCTTGAAATAATCGAGGTCGCCCAGGAGCAGGGCGGTGGCGCGGTCGCTGCGCAGGCCGCGCTGCCATTCCAGCTCCATGGCGGTGTCGAAGGCGCGGCGGTTGGCGAGCCCGGTGAGGCCGTCCTGCGAGGACAGCTTGACCAGCGCGCGGTTCACGTCCTGCAGCTGCTGGCTCACCTCCACCAGCTTCTTGCGCATCTCGGTGATGCGCCGCATCGCCAGCAGCTTGGCCCGCAGCACCACCGGGCTGACCGGCTTGGTGATGTAATCGTCGCCGCCGGCATCGATGCCGCGCGCGATATCCTCGTCGCCCACGCGGCCGCTGAGGAAGATGATCGGGGTCCAGGCGCCATCGCGGTCCAGGCGGCGGATTTCGCGGGCCGCGGCGTAGCCGTCCATGCCCGGCATCTCCACGTCGAGCAGGATCACGTCGGGATTTTCCTTGCGGTACATGGCGAGCGCCGCTTCACCGTCCCCGGCCTCGATGGCCGGATGTCCCATCTCCAGCAAATAGGTTGCGGTGAGCGCCCTGGACGCCCTTGAGTCGTCAACCAGGAGAACTTTCATGTAGGGGCTAGTCGTTGATCTGCTGCGAGCTTGCATATATCGCCACTCCGGCGCAGTCCCCGCAGTGGTTGCAGGATCGGCGGTCCGCGGGGGCTGACGGACGCGCCCGGCGGCTGGCGCTCCACGCTATTTCACCGGCACGTAGACCGCGGTCAGCAGCTCCGCCTCGGGCGTCCCGGCGGGATCGTTGAGGTACTGCTCCCAGGACGGTCCGGCGTCCTTGAGGGCGTAGGCCGTCTTGAAGGCGTCGAGCAGGTCGTAGGTCTTGCCGAGGTCGCCGTATGGCCCCTTGTGCTCGACCTTCAGGGCCGGGCCGGCGTAGGCCTGTGCGATCTTCACCTCTCCCGTGGCCGCCTGCGGCACGCCCTCCACCGGAATGCCGGCGTCGAACTCGTAGACCTTGGCCTGGGGATCCCAGCGCCGGGTCACCGCCAGCGGCGGGCCGGCCGGCTTCAGGCCGGTGCCGGACAGGTAGGCGCTCACCTTGGCATAGGCCGGCGCCAGGGCCGCGCTCACCGCGGCCGGGTCGGTGGAAGTGGAACCCGACACGTAGGCATAGCTCTGCGGCTTGAGCGTTACCAGCTCCGCCTTGAGCGCGGAGAAATCGGTCTTGGGACGGCTCTCGGCCAACGCTTTCAGCCGCTGCAGGCCCTGTTCGTAGTCGGGCCCGATCTGCCGGTCGAGCAGCAGGCCCACATAGTGCATCATCGGGTTGTGCCCGAGGTTCACGTCGAGCCCCCAGGTCAGCAGCGTGATCGCTCCGTCCGGTTCCAGGTCGAAGCTCGCCGTGCTCGGATCGGCAAAGCCGGTGAACATCAGCCGGGACTGCACCTCGGTGTACGGAGTGCTCGTCACGATCTCCTGCGATCCGCTGCCCACCGAGGGATTACCGGTCCACTCGTAGGCTGCGCCCACGCCAAAGGGTTGGCCGCTCGTCCGCACCTTGAGCTGCGGATCCTTCTGCGACCAGGGCGACCACTTGTCGAACTCGCGGTAGCTGTCGACCAGCGCGAACACCTGGGAGACGGGGGCCTGGATCTTGGCGGTGCGCTGCACGTGGACCTTGTCCGGCAGCACGAAGCCGATCGCGAAGAACACCACCACGATCAGCAACAGGGTCAAAAGGATATTGCGCAGCATATCTCTCCCCTGAACCAGCCATCCGGCACGATATAGCGCCGTCATGATGGGGGCAACAACGTCCGTCGGCTGCCGCCTCCGTACCGTCCGGCTTCACGGACAAAGCGGTACGCCGCCAGAGCATTTTCCTCTTTACGTGCGCATATTCCTTCTCCTCTCCTGCGTGCGGGAGAGGGGAAGGCACGTATGCATCCGAACTAAAGGGGACTCTGGCCGCGGATACCTGCGCAGCCGCGGAAGCGACCTAAAAATCATTCTAAAACAACAGATTGCCCTTTCAAACCGGAGCGAAGCAACCGTCACTTCCCCGCCCGGCACGCGGCGAACACCTGCGCCGGGGTCTCACCGGTCCCGGCATACGCCGCGAACACCTTGCCGGAGCAATAGGTCGCCACCGGGAAATAGTCGCCCATCACCGTCTGCGGCGAGTCGCCCGGGTGGACACTGAAGGCGGATTGGGTGAAGTCCGGCGCCGCCAGCAGCTGCCGGTAGATCAGCACGCCGGACTGGGTGGCGCCGAAGTCGAGCCAGTTGAAGCCGTGCGCGGCATCGGCGGCGACGGGCTGCTTGGACGGCACCGACAGCACCAGGTTGACGAATCCGCCGCCGTCGAGCGTTGCGCCTTCGTCCCTCAGGCACGAGAGCGTCTTCAGGCCGCCACTTTCGCAAACCGACCAATACCGCAGCTGCGAGTCCGTCCCTGCCGTCGGGGAGGTCGCATAGCTGGGCGCGAGCATGCGCACGAGCAGCAGATCGCCCTGGTACGGCGACAGATCCTTGGCGTAGACGTAACGCTCGTCGCGGTTGATCGCGTACTTGCTGGCGGCGGGATCGAACACCATGAATTGCGGAGCTTTGGGCGACGGCAGCGGAATCGCACCGGGAGGTCCCAGGAACGAGTTGGCCTGGCCGAGCGCCGTCGCCGGACCGTCCAGTTCCGCATTTTCGGCATGCAGGCCGAAGGCGCAGCGCGTTTTCGTTTCCAGGGCCACCGCTGGCACTTCACCGCCCGGGGCGACCTCGGACACGGCAGGCAGCGGTACGGCTCCGTGCTGCGCCACGGCGACGCCGTCGAAATCGCCGTAGAGGCGATAGGTCAGCGTGAGCGTCTCGCCGGGCGGGGTATTGGACAAATCCAGGTAAAGCGTATTGGGCGCCGGGTGTGCCGGCCGCGGCGACAGCACCAGGTCGATGGTGTAGCTGCCGGCAGCCGTGGCGATCGAGGGATGGACCACGTCGACCGCCGGGTAAGGAGGGTACGGCGACAGGCTGCCCGGATCGGGCAGGATCTCGAAGTCCGAAAGAAAGGCCAGGGTCTGCAGCGAGGTGTAGACGTTGTCGAGAACCTGGAAGGAAAAGTAGCGTGCGAGCGGATACTGTCCCCGGATCCTGAACACGGTGCCGGCGGGAAAGCCGGAGCCGAAATACAGCTCCCAGTAGCCGGCGTAGAGATCCACGTAATCCGGCCGCGGCGCACCGTCGGCCGGCGGGCTGCCCTGGGCATTGAACACCCAATCGCAGAACGTGGGAGGATCCTCCGGCAGCGGCGGGATTGCCGCCGCGGCTGGAGGCGTGCCGCCGAACAGTGCCGCTACCGCGCAAAGCGCCGCTGCCGGCGGCGTCGTGAATACCGGCGACCAGCGGGGACGCAGCGTCACCGCACCCTTGATGCGATCGATTGGACCCACGGCGGAACGCTCCCTGTTCAGGCCGGCGCCGGCCGTCGTCAGCCCGGGCGCCTTGCGGCCATGCCGAAAATCCTTTGAACTTACCGGCCGGTCATTGCCGAAGCGTGAATCTTGCGGGTTGCCTGGATGACAACGGGCTCAGACACCGCGCCGGACGTGGTATGTGCCACCAGTCATTTGCCGGCCTTGCAGGCCGCGAACACCTGCGCCGGGGTCTCCGCCGCCGCGGTATGCGCGGCGAATACCGCGTTGGAGCAGTACGTCGATTGCGGGAAGTAGTTGCCCATCACCGACTGCGGGCTGGCATTGCCCACCACGTTGAAGGCGGAATGGGCGAAATCGGGCGCCGGCAGGATCTGCCGGTAGGTGAGCACCCCGAACGCGGTGGTGCCGTAAGTGAGCCAGTTGAATCCATGCTTGGCGTCGGCGGTGGACGGCTGCTTGCCCGGCACCGACACCACCAGGTTGACGTAGCCTTCGGCGTCGATCACCGCTTCGCGATCCGCCACGCAGGCATAGGTCTCCAGGAAGCTACCTTCGCACAGGGACCAGTAGCGCAACTGCGGATCGGTGCCGCCTGCCGCCGAGGTGGCATAGCTGGGCGCCAACATCCGCACCAGCACCAGGTCGCCCAGGAACTGGGTGAGGCCGGCGGAGTAGATGTAGCGGGCGTCGGGATTGACCGACAGGTCCGTCGTGCTGTTCGGATCGCGCAGCGCGAACGCCGGCCCAGGCAGGCCCGGATAAGCCGGGATCGGGTTCGGCGCCTCGGGCTGGGCGAACAGCGCGTCGAGCCACTGCGCCGGGTAGTCCGCCGTGGCATTGGACAGGGAGATGTCGAGCTGGCACACCGGCGGCGTGAGCAACTGGCTCAAGGGAATCTCGCCGCGGGGCGTGACTTCCGACAGGCTGGGCAGCGGCTCGCCGCCGTGCTGCGCCACGCTGATGCCGGCCGCGGCGTCGTAGATGCGGTAGGTGAGCGAGGCGATGCCGGTGGAGCCGGTGAACTGCGCCGGATTGAGGTAGAGCGTGTTGGGCGCCGGCGCGGCCGGAGCCGGTGCCAGCACCATGTCGAGTGTATAGCTGCCGCCGGCGGGAATGCCCGGATCGACCACGTTGACCGCGGTGTAAGGCGACCGGCTGCCGGCATCGGGCACGATCTGGTAGTCGGCCAGCGAGGCGACGGTCTGCAGCGACTTGGTCACGTCGTTGGTGACGGTGAAGGAGAAATAACGCGCCTGCGGAAACCGGCCACGGATCTTGAAGGTGGTGCCGACCGGGAAGCCCGTGCCGAAGTACAGCTCCCAGTAGCCCGAATCCAGGTCGACGATTTCAGGACGTGCCTGGCCATCCGCGGGCGGCGAGTCGAGCGCCGCGAAGGTCCAGTTGCAGAACGGCTGGATGCCGGACGAGGTCGAGACCGCCGCCAGCGTCTGCGCCGGCCAGACCGCCGTCGCCGCGAGGCAGACCATGACTGCCGCCGCCAGCATCGTCATGCCGCTGTAGCGCCGCGCTTCCCCGGCGCTTCCGTTCGCGCTCCGCGCGCGATACCTCCGAGCCATGCCGGCTGCTGCCGGCTTGTTGCTTTTTCTCATGTCCTCCACTCCGCTGCTGCGATGGCACCTGCCAACCCTGCCACGCCCCGACTCCGGGACGGGTGACACGACGCCTGCCCTGGCAGCGAACCGCACACTCCTTTGGCGCCCTCCGCGGCGCGCACCCCGGGCGGTACGGGGCTGCATTGCACTACAACGGATCCGGCGGTCGCAAGCCGCCAGTCCTTCAACAAGAAAGGGATGTCCCTGCGGACATCCCTTTCTGCGCAACGGTCGCGGCTTGCCGGTTCGACCGGCCAGCCGGTCTTAGTGGAACTGCTCTTCTTCGGTCGAGCCGGTCAGCGCGGTCACCGACGAGGTGCCGCCCTGGATCACGGTGGTGACGTCGTCGAAGTAGCCGGTGCCCACTTCCTGCTGATGGGAGACGAAGGTGTACCCGCGGTCGCGGGCGGCGAACTCCGGCTCCTGCACCTTTTCCACGTAAGCCGACATGCCACGCTTGGAATAGTCCTGCGCCAAGTCGAACATGTTGTACCACATGGAGTGGATGCCAGCGAGGGTGATGAACTGGTACTTATATCCCATGGCGCCCAGCTCGCGCTGGAACTTGGCGATGGTGGCATCGTCCAGGTTCTTCTTCCAGTTGAAGGACGGCGAACAGTTATAGGCCAGCAGCTTGTCCGGGTGCACCTTGCGCACCGCCTCGGCGAACTTGCGGGCGAACTCGAGGTCCGGCGTGCCGGTTTCGCACCACACCATGTCGGCGTACGGCGCGTAGGCGACGCCGCGGCTGATGGCCTGCTGCAGGCCCTTCTTGGTCTTGTAGAAGCCTTCGCCGGTACGCTCGCCGGTGACGAACGGCTTGTCGTTCGGGTCGTGGTCGGAGGTGAGCAGGTCGGCGGCTTCCGCGTCGGTGCGGGCCAGGATCACCGTCGGCACGCCCAGGGTATCGGCCGCCAGGCGCGCAGCGATCAGCTTCTGCACCGCGTCCTCGGTGGGCACCAGCACCTTGCCGCCCATGTGGCCGCACTTCTTGACCGAGGCGAGCTGGTCCTCGAAATGCACGCCGCCGGCGCCGGCGCGGATCATCGCCTTCATCAGCTCGAACGCGTTCAGCACGCCGCCGAAGCCGGCCTCGGCATCAGCCACGATCGGCGCGAAGTAGTCGATATAGCCCTTGTCGCCCGGGCCCACGCCCTTGCCCCACTGGATCTCGTCAGCGCGCTTGAAGCTGTTGTTGATGCGCTCGACCACCGCCGGCACCGAGTTCACCGGGTACAGCGACTGGTCGGGATACATCGCCATGTAGCCGTTGTTGTCAGCGGCGACCTGCCAGCCGGACAGGTAGATGGCCTTGATGCCGGCCTTGACCTGCTGCATCGCCTGGCCGCCGGTGAGGGCGCCGAGGCAGTTGATGTAGGGTTCGGTGTTGACGAGCTTCCACAGCTTCTCGGCGCCGTTGCGGGCGAGCGTGTTCTCGACCTGCAGTGAGCCGCGCAGACGCACGACGTCGGCGGCGGTGTAACCACGCTTCACGCCCTTCCAGCGGGGGTTGGTGGCCCAATCCTTCTCCAAGGCCTTGATTTGCTCGTCGCGACTCATTGCAGCTTCCTCTTTGGGCCATTAGCCCGATGTCAAAAAAAGCGGTGGGGGGACAACCTGTGGAGTCGCGGGACGTCACCGCTTAAGGGGCGTTCCCGCGCAGGGTTCAATCCAGATAGTCGTAGGCCGGCAGGGTCAGGAACTCGACGCAGTTGCTGGCCGTGCTCATGCGGGCGAACAGACCGGCGGCTTCGACAAAGCGTCCGGCGTAGTAGCGCTGGTCGCCAAGCTGTTTGCGGTAGGCTTCCAGCTCCTCGTCGATGGTGCGCAGCACCAGCTCGCGCGTCACCTTGCGGCCATCGGCCATGGGGGCGCCCTGCTTGAGCCACTGCCACACCTGGGTGCGGGAAATCTCCGCGGTGGCGGCGTCTTCCATCAGGTTGTGCAGCGGCACGCAGCCGTTGCCGTTGAGCCAGGCCTCGGTGTAGCCGATGCCGACGTTGACGTTGTTGCGCAGGCCGGCCTCGGTGATCTGGCCTTCCGGGCACTTGAGCAGGTCGGCGGCCTTGATGCCGTACTTGAACTGCTTGTGCACCTGGTTGGGCTCGGGCATGTTCTCGTTGAACACGTCCATCGCCACCTGCACCAGGCCCGGATGCGCGACCCAGGTGCCGTCGTGGCCGTTCTTCACCTCGCGCAGCTTGTCGGCGCGCACCTTGGCGAACACCTGCTGGTTCAGCTCCTCGTTGTTCTTCACCGGGATGAAGGCGGCCATGCCGCCCATCGCCTGCGCCCCGCGCTTGTGCGTGGTCTCGCACAGCAGCTTGGAGTAGGAGTCGAGGAAGTGCTTGTCCATCGTCACCTGCAGACGGTCCGGCACGATCCAGTCGGTACGGTTCTTGAGGGTCTTGATGCAGCTGAAGATGTAGTCCCAGCGGCCGCAGTTGAGCGCCACGATGTGATCGCGCAGCTCGTACAGGATCTCGTCCATCTCGAAGGTGCCCCAGATGGTCTCGATCAGCACCGTGGCCTTGATGGTGCCCTTGGGGACACCGAGTTCCTTCTGCGCGTCGACGAAAATGCTGTTCCACAGCCGCGCCTCGAGGTGCGACTGCATCTTCGGCAGGTAGAAGTAGGGGCCGCTGCCGCGCTTGATCAGCTCCTTCGCGTTGTGGAAGAAGTACAGCGCGAAATCGAGGATGCCGCCTGGGATCGGCTTGCCGTCGAGCAGGATGTGCTTCTCCACCAGGTGCCAGCCGCGCGGACGCACGATCAGGGTGGCGACCTGCGGGTTGAGCGTATATTCCTTGCCTTCCGGCGAGGTGTAGCTGATGGTGCGGCGCACCGCGTCGCGCAGGTTGATGTGGCCCTGGATCATCAGCTCCCAGGTCGGCGCGGCCGAGTCCTCGAAGTCCGCCATGAAGCACTTCGCGCCGGAGTTGAGCGCGTTGATGATCATCTTGCGGTCGACCGGCCCGGTGATCTCCACGCGACGGTCCTGCAGGTCGGCGGGGATGCCCTTGATGGTCCACTTGCCGCTGCGGACGGCCTTGGTCTCAGGGAGGAAGTTGGGCAGCTTGCCGGTGTCGATGCGGGCCTGGCGCTCCTTGCGCAGGGCGAGCAACTCCTCGCGCCGCGGAGCGTGCTTGCGCACCAGCTTCTCGACGAATTTCAGAGCCTCGGGCGTCAGTATCTTGCGATACGCCGGACTCAGCGGACCAATAACTTCCATACCCTTGTTAACGCTCATCCTAAACTCCTGCCTGTTCTTGGGCGCGCGTTATTGCGACGCCCTTTGGGTGAAGGTGCGCCGCGAAAGGCGCGCATTATACTCAAAAATGAAATTTGCGTTGCGGCGCACAAGAAGCCTTCCCAGGTGGGAAATTCATCGCAAACCGGCATTTTTCAAGCGGCCGCCGGGCCGAGTTTGCGCTGCAATTCCTGCCGCAAAAACCACAGATTCAACGACATCTGCACCACCGTCGCCCCCACCGAGATCAGCCAGATCCACAGCGGGCGGAAGTCCGCCCGGAACGACAGCAGCCAGGCCGGCAGCGCCACCAGCCCGATGCGGGCGGTCGAGCTGATCAGGGTCGGGATGGTGTTGCCCAGCCCGGACAGGACGCCGAAGCAGGCGAAGGCCACGGCGATGGCGATCAGGTTCAGCGACAGTACCCGCAGATACTCGATGCCGCCGGCCAGCACGGCCGGTTCCGCCGAAAACGCCCGGATCAGCGACACCGGGAACAGCTCCGCCAGCAGGCACAGGACCGCGGTGGAGGCCAGGCCCAGCTTGAGCGAGGCGGCAAAGGTCTCCCGCACCCGCTGCGGCAGCCGCGCCCCGTAGTTCTGGCCGGCCATGGCCGAGGCGGCGAAGCTGATCGACATCACCGGCATCATGGCCGACTGCATCAGGCGCTGGCCGATGCCGAAGGCGGCCTGCTCCGCCGCGCCGAACGGCCGCAGCAGGGCGGTGACGAACAGCAGGTAGCAACCCATCAGGGCGAACTCCAGGGCCGAGGGCAGGCCGATCCTCACGATCCGCACCCAGGTCTGCAGCCGCGCCGGCCATTCGCGCGGCCGCAGCCGCAGGTAGGTCTGCGGCCGCAGAAAATACAGCCAGACCCCGACCAGGGCCGCCGCCACCGCCAGGAAGGTGGCCAGCCCCGCCCCTTCCACCCCCAGCCGCGGCAGTCCCAGCCAGCCGAAGATCAGCAGCGGCGCCAGCACGATGTTGAGCAGCACGCTGCCGATCTGCGCCAGCGTGCCCGGCCGGATGTTGCCGGTGCCGCGCAGGGCCGAGCCCATCGCCATCAGCGGGAACTGCAGCGCCATCGAGGGGATGAACCAGCGCAGGTAGGCCAGCATGAATTCCGCCGTCTCCGCGTCGGCGCCGATCGAGCGGCTGTACCAGCCGCGGGCCGCCCACGCCACGACACCGAAGCCGACCGACACGACCAGCGAGATGCCCAGGGCCTGGTTGAATACGTGGTGCGCTTCCTCGTGGTCCTTGCGCCCCACCGCCTGCGCCACCAGCGCGCCGGTGCCTACGCCGAGCATCTGCGACAGCGCCATGGTGATCAGCATCAGGTTGCCGGACAGGGTCACCGCCGCCTGCGCCGCCGCTCCCAGCCGGCCCACCCAGTACAGGTCGATCAGGCTGTACAGCGTCTGCACCGCCATGCCGACCAGCATGAACCCGGCCAGCCCCAGCAGCTGGCGGGTGACGGAACCTTGGGTGAGGTCTTTCATGCGGATACGGCCGCCGCCGGGCCTGCGCGGCCGGCGGGAAGAAGCCCGGACAAAGGGGCGCGTAGTTTACAGAATGAAGCCGCTGCCCGGGCACTCTGACCCGGCCCGCGGCGGCGCGGCTCAGGCCTTGAACCGCCCTTATCCAGGCCGCGTAGCGGTCGGCGAAGCCTTGCAGGAGCTTCTTCGTACAGCGGAACTCCGTCGGAGTTCCAGGTGCAGCCTTCCCGCCGCTTCCGATAAGCTCTGCCATCCCTCCCTTGCGAGACGCCCGATGGCAGCCCCCCCGGAAATTCAGAACATGGCGCTGTTCTGCGACTTCGAGAACGTCGCGCTCGGCGTGCACGAAGCCAACTACCCGCGCTTCGACATCGGCAAAGTACTCGAGCGCCTGCTGCTGAAGGGCAACATCGTGGTGAAGAAGGCCTACTGCGACTGGGAGCGTTACAAGGACTTCAAGAAGCCGATGCACGAGGCCTCGTTCGAGCTGATCGAGATCCCCCACGTGCGGCAGTCCGGCAAGAATTCGGCCGACATCCGCATGGTCGTCGACGCGCTGGACCTCTGCTACACCAAGGCCCACGTCGACGCCTTCGTCATCATCTCCGGCGACTCGGACTTCTCGCCGCTGGTGTCCAAGCTGCGCGAGAACAACAAGGTGGTGATCGGCGTCGGCGTGCGCAAGTCCACCTCCGACCTGCTCACCGCCAACTGCGACGAGTTCATCTTCTACGACGACCTGGTGCAGGAACAGGAAAAGAAGAGGCGCCGCGCCGCCCGCAAGGCCGAGGCCCCGGCCGAGTCCGGCAAGCCGGCGGCGAAACAGGCCAAGCAGGTCAGCGCCGAGGACGCCCGGCGGCAGGAGGCGATCCACCTCCTGGTCGAGACCGTGGAAGCCCTGATCGCGGAACGCGGCGAGGAAAACAAGCTGTGGGCGTCGATGGCCAAGCAGGCGCTGAAACGCCGCCGTCCTGACTTCAACGAGTCCGCCTTCGGTTACGCCAGCTTCCGCGACCTGCTCGACGCCGCCCATGCCAGCGGCGTGCTGGCGGTCGAACGCGACGAGAAGTCCGGCAACTACCTGCTGCGGCTCGGCCAGCGCCACGAGTGAGCGCCGGGCGTTCTTGACGGGTTATTTATGCGTCCCGCCGGTTTCACTACGCCGGCTTTCCTCCTCGCCGCCCCGCCCTCTCTCGATTTCCAACGCCTCCTGGTTGTGTAATGACGCCTCCGGCATCTTGCCGGCAAACGGGCTTGGCGACAGCTATGACTGTGACGGCGCTGTTCGATGCGGAGGCCTTCATCCGGGCCACCCCGGAATCGGGCATATACGAGCGCCAACTGCGCCAGCAGCTTGACCATCTGCCGCGACCGTACCGGGCGGCCTTCGCAGCGGCCTGCGCGGAACGGCTCACACCGTGGTCCCTCAAAGCCGGAATCTCCGCGGACGGCGACGGGGAACAGCTGGGCATTTGTCTGGATGTCGTGTGGGAGTCGGCTCTCCACGGCAGCCTCCGTCAGCCCTGGCTCGATGCACTGTTGCGCTCCTGCAGGGCGCAGCTCGCCACAGCTGTCGACTCTCCTTTGCGGGCCATCCTGGCCTGCCTGGAAACCGCACAAACCGGGGGCGCGGAGGACGCGGTACGCACCAGCCAGTACGTCGGCCGCGCCTGGTGCGAGTTCGAGCGCCGCGACCGGGGAGACACGTCACTCCACCGCTCCCTGCCGCCTTTCCACCTGCTGCTCGAACGCCGGCGCCAATGCCGCGACCTGTCCGAACTCCACAAGACCGCTGCGACGCCGTCGCCCAACGTGGTGGGCCGCTTGCGCGACCGCGCGATGACCGAGGCCGCGCGGATCGAAGACGATCCGGAGGAACCCCGCACCGGGCCGCGCCGGCAGGCAGGCGGTCATTGAAGCGACCGCCCTCTAGCGTATTCTCCCTCCGCCGTCCCACCGGCGACTACGCGCCCGCGGGTTTGGCGGCCTTGAAACGAGGGGGACGGCGATGACGCTCAACGGCTGGATCCGCATCCTGTTCTTCCTCGCCCTACTGACGGCGCTGACCTGGCCGCTCGGCGGCTACCTGCGCCGCGTGTTCGAGCGCGACCGGCCGCCGGACGGACGGGGGCTCGGCGCGCTGGAGCACGCTTGCTACCGGCTGGCGGGCGTCGACCCGCGCAGCGAGCAAAAGTGGACCGCCTACACGCTCGCCATGCTGACCTTCAACCTGGTTGGCTTCGTCGCGGTCTACACCATCCTGCTGCTGCAGGACCGGCTGCCCTGGAACCCGCGGCACCTCCCTGCGCTGTCCGCCCATCTTGCCTTCAACACCGCGGTCAGCTTCGTCACCAACACGAGCTGGCAGAGCTACGGCGGCGAGACCACGCTGAGCTACCTCTCGCAGATGGTCGCCCTCACCGTGCAGTACTTCGTTTCCTCGGCCACCGGCATCGTGCTGGCCGTCGCGCTGGTGCGCGGCTTTGCCCGCAGGTCCGGCACGACTCTCGGCAACTTCTGGGTGGACCTGACGCGCTGCACCCTCTACGTGTTGCTGCCGCTGGCCGCGATGCTGGCGCTGCTCCTGGTGTGGCAGGGCGTGCCGCAAAACCTGCACGACTACGTCAAGGCCGGCACGATTGAGGGTGCCGCCCAGACCATCGCACAGGGCCCGGTAGCCTCGCAGATCGCGATCAAGCAACTCGGCTCCGACGGCGGCGGCTTCTTCAACGCCAATTCCGCGCATCCCTACGAGAATCCCACCGCCCTCAGCAATCTGCTGGAAATGCTGGCCATGCTGCTGATTCCCGCGGCCCTCACCAACACCCTCGGTCGCATGGTGCGCAACCCCCTGCAGGGCTGGGCCCTGTATTCGGCCATGGCGCTGCTGTTCCTGGCTAGCGCCAGCCTGTGTTACTGGGCCGAAAGCCAGGGCAACCCGGCCTTCTCAGCGCTGGGGATCGACCAGACACCCGGGGCCCTGCAGGCGGGTGGCAACATGGAAGGCAAGGAAGCACGCTACGGCACGGCGGACTCGGTGCTGTGGGCCACCGTGACCACCGCTTCCAGCAACGGTTCGGTCAACGCCATGCACGACAGCTTCACGCCGCTGGGCGGCTTCGCGCCGATGTTGAACATCATGCTGGGCGAAGTGATCTTCGGCGGCGTCGGCAGCGGGCTCTACGGCATGCTGCTGTACGCCCTGCTCGCCGTGTTCATCGGCGGACTGATGGTGGGTCGCACCCCGGAGTACCTGGGCAAGAAAATCGAAGTGCGCGAAATGAAAATGACCATGCTGGCCTTCCTGTGCCTGCCGCTGGGCTCGCTGCCGATGCTCGCCCTCGCCTGCGTCACACCCGCCGCGCTGGCGAGCCTCGGCAACGGCGGACCGCACGGCTTCTCCGAGATGCTTTACGCCTACGACTCGGCCACCGGCACCAACGGCAGCGCCTTCGCCGGCCTGAACGCCAACGTGCCGTACTGGGATATCACCCTGGGCATCGCCATGCTGATCGGGCGATACGCGTTCATCGTGCCGATGATGGCCGTGGCCGGCAGCCTGGTCACCAAGAAAGCGGGAACGGCTTCGGCCGGCACCCTGCCGACCACCGGGCCACTGTTCATCGGCCTGCTGATCGCGATCATCCTGATCGTCAGCGGCCTGACCTACTTCCCGGCGCTGGCGCTGGGGCCGGTCGCCGAACACTTTTCCATGCTCACGGGGAGTCGCTACTAGACCTGCTCCCGGCGGTTTAGCGCAGCCCCAGACGATCCAGCTTCTTCAGCAATCCAACCCGCGAAATGCCCAGCAGCCGGGCGGTCTCGGAGCGGTTGTTGCCGGCTTCGCTCAGCGCCGCCGTGATCATCTGCACCTCCAGCGCGGCAATCGCTTCGTCGAGCGAGCGACGGTGCACCGCCCCGGCCGGCGCGGAGCCCTCCTGGGCAAAGAGCAAGGCCTCGACACCGATCTCACAATCGCCCGCCGCGTCCGGCTGAGCCAGTGCCGCAGCGCAGTTCACCAGCGACTGCAGCTCGCGCACGTTGCCCGGCCAGGGTTGCCCGGCCAGCCAGGCGGCCGCGTCGGGGCTCAGCCGCCCGCGCCGCTTGTTCAGAGCGCGCTTCAGGAACAGCGCCGCCAGCACCGGGATATCCTCACGCCGCTCGGCCAGCGCCGGGGTACGCAACACCATGCCCTTGAGCCGGTAGTACAGGTCTTCGCGGAAGCTCCCCTCCACCGCCATCGCCTGCAGATCGCGGTGGGTGGCGGCCACCACGCGCACGTCCGCGCGCCGGACTTCACGCCCTCCCACCGGCAGATAGCTGCCGTCCTGCAGGAAACGCAGCAGCTTGACCTGCATCGGCGGCGGCATCTCGCCGATTTCGTCCAGGAACAGGGTGCCGCCGTCGGCGGTGGCTACCAGGCCCGGTTGGTCGCGGTGCGCGCCCGTGAAGCTGCCCTTCAGATGCCCGAACAACTCGCTTTCGAGCAGTTCGGCGGGCACCGCACCGCAGTGCACGGCGACGAATGGCCCCGCCGGGTTGGGGCCCGTCTGGTGGAGGCCTCGCGCCACCAGCTCCTTGCCGGTGCCGGTTGGGCCCTGCACGATGACGCTCAGCCGTGTCGGCCCGATGCGGCGGATCATGTCGCGCAGCTGGCGGATCGGCGCCGAGTGACCGACGATGCCCAGGTCGTCGTCCACCGCCTGCGAACGCAGCGTGCGCAGCTCCTGTTCGAGCCTGGACTTCTGCATGGCCCGTCCGACGATCAGGCCAAGCAGGTCCGGATCGACCGGCTTGGCAATGAAGTCCCACGCACCCTGCTCCGTCGCCTTCAACGCCAGCGCATGATCGGCGTGGCCGGTGATGACGATCACCGGCACGGCGGCGAAATCCGGCAGCAGCGCCAGTCCCGCCTCCGGCGTCAATGCCGGGGGCATCACCAGATCCAGCAGCACCACGTCCGGGCGCAGTTCGCGGTAGCGCTGCACGGCGCTGTCGGCATCGCCGGCGATGCTGACGCGGTAGCCAAGCCCCGCCAGCCAGTTGGCGCCAAGCCTCTGGAAGGCGGGTTCATCGTCGATCAGGAGAATGTGGCCGGAACGGTCGCTCATGGCTTGGATTCCGCGGGGAAGGTCAGGACGAAGCAGGTGCTCCAGCCGGGCCGCTGCTCCAGCCGCACCGAGCCGCCATGGGCCTGCATGATCTTGGCGACGATCGCCAGCCCCAGGCCGGTGCCGTCGGGGCGCCGCGATACGAAGGGCTGGAACAGCGTGTGCCGGATCTCCTCCGGCACACCCGGTCCATCGTCGCAGACATAGAGCTCCACGGCACCGCCGTTATCGCGGCGGGCGTCGACGAGTACTCGCCGGGCCCCGCCCTGCTGCGCCAACGCGGCGCGCGCGTTCTCGAACAGGTTCAGCAGCGCCTGGCTCAGCCGCCGCGGATCGGCTTCGACCGTCAACGCAGCAGTCAGGCCGTGGCCGATCTCCAACTCCGGATAGCGCGCGGCCGCGGCCCGCACGTGGTCGGCGAGATCGAGCGGCTGCTTCGCAATCTGCCAGGACTTGGCGTAGTCGAGCAGATCCGAGGCGAGTTGTGCGATACGCCCGGTCTGCACGGCGATTTCCTGTCGCAGCTCGGCCGGCGCCGTGGCCGCGGCCATCGCGATGATGTTGAGCGGATTGCGGATGTCGTGCGCGACCGTGGCTGCCAGTGCGCCCAGCTCGGCCAGGCGCTGCTGCTGCTGGCGCTCCCGCTCGCGTCCGGCAAAGGCCATGGCCTGCTCCAGCCGGCCGGCCGCCTCGGCCACCGCCGAGCCGAACATCTGCGCCACGTAACGTGGCCCCGGCGGCGCGGCATCCCAGCCGCTCAGCACGGGAGCCCAGCGCTCGGCATGGCGCAGGCATAGCAAGGTGGGCACAAGGGCTGCGCCATGCGCGCGGCCGCTTGCGTCGACCACGGCTACCACCTGTACCCGCAACTGCGCCGACAGCTCGCGGGCGGCGATCGACGCCAAGGCTTCGTAGGAATCGGCCGCGGCGAGGGCCGCAAGCCATCGTTCGAGCGCCCCGTCGGCCAGGCTCGAGCCGGGGTAGACCAGGCGCGTGGCAAGACGGCGAAACGGATCGAGCAGCAGACCGGAAGCCAGCAGCGTGGCCACCGCAACCGCCCACAAGCGCCAGCCCGAGACCGGCTGGTTGAACGGCAGCGGCAGTGCCGCCAAGCCGATGACCACCGCGGAACCCAGCGCGACGAGTAGCGTCCAGGCCAGCGCACGGCGCGCCCAGGCGTTCACCACCATCAACTGGTAACGCAGGATGCCGTAGACCAGGAACAGCGGATACAGCGGCAGCAGCAGCAGCAGCGGCAGCGGATAAAGGTCGATGCCCACAGCTGGGAAACCATAACCGGACATACACAGCGCGCCCCACCCGCTGGCCATGCACATGGCCACCAGCTGCCCGCGCGGCGGGCCGCGCCGCCGCAGCCAGTACCAGAACATCACCGCGTGGCCGGCGACGGCGAGCAGCATCCATATTAGGCCGACCACCCAGCCGATCGCATTGGGCACGAAGAACGCGGGGAACCCATGCCACGGCAAGTACCGCCCCGGCGGGATCAACAGTGCGACCACCGTGGCGGCGCCGCCAGCCGCATATGCCGTGGCCAGGTAGCGCCCGCGCCCAGGCACGCCGCACAACACCAGCACGAAGTGGAAGAACACCGCTGAGACCAGTGAGGAGAACGCTACCAGCGTGACTGCTGGTGCTCCGGCCGCGGGCCCGAACCAGACCGGCAACTCGCAGCTCAGCGCCCACACGCCGACGCCGAACAGGAACGTCACCAGCAAGCCAAGCCCCGGCACACCCTTCAGCCGCAGCAGCAGAATGCCCAAGCCCAGGCTTTCGATCAGGGCCAGGGTCAGCGCGACGTGGACGTAGAGCGTGGGCACGGCCGCAACATATCAACTTCGTATACAGCATGACAGCGAATTTCGTTAACCGTGTTTACACCCCATGACATGCCTGAAATGAAAAAGCATGTATATTCAATTGATTAGGATGGTCGGCCAGCCGGCACGGCAATTGGACCTTATGCGCTAGTACCCACGCAGGAGAGGTCCAATGAGCACCCCGGCACTGGCCGACGCGGAACAACCGGCCGCAACCGACACCAACAAACACCGGCGGCATCCCGGCATCGACTTCGCCGCGCTGGTCGGCGGCGAGGGCTGGCGCCGCTTGGCGCCCGACATACGCCGCCGCTTTTCCGAACATCCCGCACCGGACCGGCCGATCCGTTACGCCGGCACCATGCACAAGGTCGAATGCTCCCGACCGGGGTTGGCGCTCGCCTGGCTGTGCCGGCTGATCGGCACTCCCTTCACGCCTTATCGCGGCCGCTATGTTCCGGTCTCCATCACGCTGCATCACCACGGCGAAGGATCGGTTCGGTGGGAGCGCGACTACCGCTATCCAGGCCGGCGGCCGCTGCGTGTCACCTCCGTCAAGCGATCCGAGGCCGGCACCGGGCTGGTCGAGTGCGTCGGCTTCGGCCTGGGCATGCGGCTGGCCGTATTCGAAGCCAACGGCGAGCTGCATTTCCTGAGCCTGCGCTACTTCTTCACCCTCGGACGGCGACGGATTCCACTGCCCCGGCTGCTGACGCCAGGGACCGCCCACGTGATCCACGCCGATCTCGGCCACGGGCGCTTCCGCTTCGCCATGACCTTCCACCACGACTGGCTCGGGACCCTGTTCCACCAGGACGGCGTATTCCATCAAGAACCGGGAGCGACGCAATGAACACCGTGCTCATCATCTTCTGCGTGCAATGCCTGCTGGGCGCATTCGACAACCTCTGGCACCACGAAATCCAGGCCGGCCTGCCGCGGCGCCGCACGGCCCGCAAGGAACTGGCCTTGCACACCGCCCGTGAACTGCTTTACTCCCTGGTGTTCTTCGGGGTGGCGTGGTGGCGCTGGGAGGGCGGCTGGACCGCGCTCCTGATCGCCGTGCTCGCCATCGAGATCGTCGTCACCATGTGGGACTTCGTGGAAGAGGACCGCACCCGGCGGCTGCCTCCGCTGGAGCGGGTGCTGCACACGGTGATGGCGCTCAACTACGGCGCGCTGCTGGCGGTGTGGGCGCCGCTGCTGCGGCAGTGGCTGCAGGCACCCGCCGGACTGGAACGGACGTCCTATGGCTTGCTGTCCTGGGCAATGACATTCTTCGCCGCCGGCGTCCTGCTGTGGGGACTGCGCGACCTTTACGCCGTCGCCCGGCTGGGCGTACCCGAATGGCAACGCCATCCGCTCCGCGCCGGCCGCAAACCACAGCCGCGCACGGTGCTGGTCACCGGAGGCACCGGCTTCGTCGGGAGCGCCCTGGTACGTTCGCTGGTCGGCGGCGGCGACCGGGTCATCGTGCTGAGCCGCGATCCGGAGCGGGCGCGCGACCGCTTCGGCCCCCTGGTGGAAGTCATCGGCGATCTGGACCACGTCGACGCGGCCAGGTCCATCCACGCGGTAGTCCACCTTGCCGGCGAACCCCTCGCCGGCGGGCGCTGGACCACGGCGCGCCGGCTGAGGTTCCGCGACAGCCGGGTCGGCACGACCGAGCGGCTGATCGCACTGATGACCCGGCTGCGGCGCAAGCCCCAGGTTCTGGTCTGCGCCTCGGCCACCGGCTACTACGGCAACCGCGGCGACGAAGTGCTCGACGAAAGCAGCGGCGCGGGCGCAGGCTATCTGCCCGACCTGACCTGGACCTGCGAGCACGCCGCGACCCCGGTCCGGGCACTCGGCGTGCGCCTGTGTCATCTGCGCATCGGCTACGTGCTTGGCGCCGGCGGCGGCATGCTGGGCGCACTGATCCCGGCCGTACGCATCGGCGGCGGCGCCGTCCTCGGCAACGGCAGGCAGTGGATGTCCTGGATCCACCTGCGCGACCTGGTGCGGTTGATCGAACATGTCATGATCCGACCCGACATCGAAGGCACGCTCAACGCGGTAGCGCCGGCCGCAGCGACCCAGCGCGCTTTCACCCGCGCGCTGGCCTCGGTCATGCATCGGCCGGTGCTACTGCGTTTACCCGGGGCGCTTCTGTACATGCTTCTGGGCGGCATGGCCGAGCTGCTGCTCGCCAGCCAGAAGGTGGTGCCGTTGCGGGCACTGGCCTCCGGCTTCCGCTTCGAATTCGATGACCTCGAACCGGCCTTGAGCGACATCCTGCGTCCTCACGGGAGTGGCGTACGGACGGTCTACGCCAACTACGACTGCCCCGTGTGCAACGCGGAGATGGCCCGCTACCGCCACGCCGCCGAACGCTGCGGCGCTGCGATCGAGTTCGTCCCCCTCGCCTCGACGCTGCCGGAGACCGCGGCTTTCGGTTTGACCGAAGCGGATCTGCAGCGGCGGCTGTTCGTGCAGGGAAGAGACGGCGAACTGCGCAGCGGCATGGACGCCTTCATTGCCATCTGGAGCCGGCTGCCGGGCTTTCGCATGTTGTCGGTGATTGCGCGCGTGCCGGGCATCCGCCAGACCCTGGACCTGTTTTACGACCTGGTCTGCGCCCCACTGCTGACCCGCTGGAACGAAGCGCGACAGTTCGCGGTCCGCAACCGTGCACAGCAGGCGGACTAGCGCCGTGGAGCCCCCCTATACTGGCACCGTCGTGCCGTTCAACCGCTGCCGCAGCACGGCATGCCGGTGCGTGAACAGCCGCCGGATGAACCACGCCACCAGCCTCGGCGCGAAGCGCGGCTGGAACATCAGGGTATCGGTGATGACGCAGCCCAGGCCATCGGCCTGGCTGATGCGGCGTTCGTGGCGCCAGAGGCGCATCGAAGCCATCGGTGACTCCTCGACGAAGCCCTTGCCAGGGTCGACTTCGAGCAGGATCAGGTCGGAGCAATCGATCGGCAGTATCCCGCCCAGCAGGATCCAGCTGCGGAACAGGCGCCGGCCCGGGGCCACCTTGAGATCGGTCAGGTTCTGCAACCCGGTGGGCGTCGTCAGGCGCAACACCGGCCATACCTCGGCGGCCACGCCCTTCACCGAGGTCATCCACCGCCACGCTTCCTCCGCCGGCACCGCCACACGGGTCTGGAACTGGAGATGGAACGGGCTCACCACTGCGCCTCCCTGGCAAATTTCATGTAGTAGATAACGATTCTCATTTGCATGTCAACGAAGCCGGCGTCCAAGCCTCTTCGATGAGCGGGCCGCTTCCAGGGTTGGAATGGCCTTCCCGGCGCCCGCGCGATTTTCCTGGAATGCCGACCCGAGTGCGGGGCCGGCCCGACGGCAGCGACCTTTCAGGGTCTCAAGCGGCGGCGGCCTCGGCCAGCTTGGTCAGCAATCCGGTGAGGGCCGCCACCTGGGGCTCGACGCCATTACCGAGATGGTGCCGCCGCGCCAGCCAGCGGACGTCGTTGTAGGACAGCATCACGCGGCCCGATGCGTCCTCCCACGCCAGCACCTTCAGGGGCAGGTCGATGCCGATGCTCTGCGCATCCTGCATCAGCGGCGTGCCGGCCTTCGGATTACCGAAAATGAGCACTTCGGTGGGCTGCAGCGGCATGCCAACGGAATCGGCACCCGCCGCGTGATCGATCCGCGCGAACACGGTGATGCCGCGCGCCCGCAGCTCCGCTTCGAGCCGGTCGATGGTGTCTTTTACCGTGTGGCGGCTGGCTATGGTGAGCAGGCCGTCGGCGGGACGCTCTGTGGACATGGCCGGTTTCCCTGGCGTGGACCCCGCCGAGTCTGCCCCGCGACCGGTCGTCTGTCGAGGGCTATTGCCCGCGGCCGTCCGGCGCAGGATGCTGTGCGCGGTTTCCCCTGAGCCCCGCCATGTCCGACCTCAACGACCCGCGCGTGTTCCTCGCCGCCGAGCGCTCCCTGCTGGCCTGGAACCGCACCTGCCTGGCGATGATGGGCTTCGGCTTCGTCATCGAGCGCTTCGGCCTGTTCCTGCGCCTGCTCGACCCGGCGCACGCCGCGCCGACGACCAACCGCGCCTCGTTCTGGGTGGGGCTGGCGCTGATGCTGTTTTCGGCCGCGCTGGCGTTACTGTCGACCGCATCGTTCCGCGCGGTGGTCTCCAGCCTGGGGCCGCGCGAACTGCCCCCTACGCGCTTCGCGTATCTCGCGCTGGTTGCCAATGTCGGGGTGGCAATCGCCGGGCTGGCGCTGACCGTGTACCTGGCCCTGGCGGCGCGTTAGGGAGCCTCTGACCAATCAGAGGCTTCCTTAGGCCTCGCTATCCTCGCGGTGACGCCGCCCATAGGCGGCGATCAGCTCCTGCTGCACCTTGGGCGGTGCCGGCTCGTAGTGGCTGAACTCGGTGGTGTAGACACCCTCGCCCGCGGTCTGGGCCTTGAGCCGGCGGCCGAAGTCCTTGAGTTCGGCCAGCGGCACCTGCGCCTCGATCACGGCTTCCCGCTCCGACCGCACCGTTTCGCCGTTGATGCGCGCGCGCAGCGAGCTGAGGCCGCCGGCGATGCCGCCGACGCAGGATGCGGGCGCGGTGATGCCCAGGTTGAGAATGGGCTCGAGGACGATGCCGTGCGCCTTGGACACCGCGTCTAGAAACGCCTTGCGGCCGGCGGTGACGAAAGCGACCTCCTTGGAGTCGACCGGGTGGCTGCTGCCGTCGACCACCACCACCCGCAGATCCTGCATCGGATAGCCGGCCACCGCGCCGGACTCCAGCGCCTGGCGGACGCCTTTCTCCACCGCCGGGATGAACTGCGTCGGGATGGTGCCGCCCTTCACCGCGTCGACGAACTCGAAGCCGCCGCCGCGCGGCAGCGGCTCCAGCCGCAGGAACACCTCGCCGTACTGGCCGGCGCCGCCGGTCTGCTTCTTGTGCCGGTGGTGGCCCTCGGCGCTGCGCATCACCGTTTCACGGTACGGCACGCCGGGCGGATGCGTCTTCAGCTCCACCTTGTACTGGCCCCGCATGCGCTCCAGCACCACGCGCAGATGCAGCTCGCCCAGACCGTACAGCACGGTTTCGTTGAGCGAAGGCACCTGCTCCAGCCTGAGGCTGGGGTCTTCGGCCAGCAGCTTGCGCAGGGCGTCGGCCAGCTTCTGCTCGTCGCCGGCCCTGGCGGCGGCGATGGCCACGCCGTGCATCGGCGGCGGTTGCGGGGTGGGCGGCAGGTGATGGTGGTCCTCGTCGTGCGAGTCATGCACCACGACATCGAAATGCAAGTCCTCCACCTTGGTCACGGCGCAGATGTCGCCGGGGATCGCCGCCGCGATCTCGCGCAAGGCGGCGCCCTGCGCCTGATACAGATGCGAGGCCTTGAACGGCTTGCGCGCGTTGCCGGCATAAAGCTGGGCTCCCGACTTGAGGGTGCCCTGATGCACGCGCAGCATGGCAATGCGACCCAGGTAAGGGTCGATGCTCACCTTGAATACGTGCGCCACCGCGTGGAGCGCGTGGTGCGGAATGACGTTGACCGGCGCGGCCGCCGCGCCTTCGCCCTTGACGAAGGGCGGCGGGTTGGCCTCGATCGGATTGGGCAGCAGACGCACGATCAGGTCGAGCAACTGCTCGACACCGGCGCCGGTCAGCGCCGAACAAAAGCACACCGGCACCAGGTGACCTTCACGCAGGGCACGCTCGAACGGCTCGTGCAGTTGTTCGGCGGTGATCGCCTCGTCGCCTTCCAGGTAGCGCTCGAGCAGCGTGGCGTCCACCTCCACCACCTGCTCCACGATGCGGCGGTGCGCCTCCGCCACGCTGGAGAAATCGGTGGCCGGCCCCTCGCGCGTGAAGAAGCAATCCACCACGCCGGCCCCGCCTTCCACCGGCAGGTTGATCGGCAGGCACTCGGCGCCGAAGGCGGCCTGCAGCTGCGCCAGCAGGGCAGGAAGGTTCTGCACCCCCTGGTCGATCTTGTTGATCACGATGATGCGGTCGAGACCGCGGTGCGCGGCGGCCTCCGCCACGCGCCGGGTGGCGATGCCGATGCCGCAGGGGCCGTCGACCACCACCGCCGCGGTCTCCACCGCCGCCAGAACCGCCTGGGCGCGGCCCAGCAAGTCCATGTAGCCCGGCGTATCGACCAGGTTGACATGGCGGCCCTGCAGCTCGAAATGGCAGACCGCCGTGTCCACCGAGTGCCGCAGTTCCCGTTCGAGCGGATCGTGATCGCAGACCGTGGTGCCGCGGGCCAGCTCGCCCATCGCCGCGATGGCGCCCGCGCGATGCAGCAAGGCTTCGGCCAGCAGGGTCTTGCCGGCGCCGGCCTGCCCCACCAAGGCCAGATTGCGGATGTCTTCGGTGCTGTAGGACATCTGACCGCACCTCCCCTTCCCGCCGATTGAACCCTTCCGGCCCAGCTTAGCAAAACCCGGTGCTGCCATGCGTCGGTGACTTTGCAGCGAGGAGCCGGCGGACGACAATAAGCCATGTCCATCGGACCAGGTCCTGCAGGAAGTCAAGCATGTCCGACCGCATTCCTTATGACACCTGCCCTTTGTGCGGTTGCTGCGTCCTGCCCGACTATTGCACCGTCGACTGCTCCGCTCATCCGCTCTACACGGAGGGCCTTTCGCCGGAGATGCGGTGGAAGGAATGCGCGGACTGCGGGCATATTTTCACCGAAGGCTATTTCACCGAGGAGGCGTGCCGCCTGCTCTTCAGCCGCACCAACGAGCACCAGCAACCTGGCCACAACGCCGAAGCTCTGCGGCCGATATCCTCGCGCATGGTCGAAAAGGTGCTGCCGTTCGCAGCCGGTGGCTGCTGGCTGGACGTGGGCTTCGGCAACGGCTCGCTGCTGTTCACCGCCCGCGAATACGGCTTCGCACCTATCGGAGTCGATGTGCGGAGCGAGAGCGTCGACGCAATC
Source organism: Nevskia sp. (assembly GCA_031291075.1). Taxonomy (GTDB): domain Bacteria; phylum Pseudomonadota; class Gammaproteobacteria; order Nevskiales; family Nevskiaceae; genus Nevskia. Next base: position 50,779 of record JARLJS010000146.1, read on the forward strand.
TCCACCCTCGGCATCGAGGCACACTGCTGCACGCTGGAGCATCTCACGCTGCGCGAACCATGTGCGGTCGTGAGCCTGGCCGATGTGCTGGAACACATGCCGTTTCCGAGGCAGGGCCTGCAGGTGGCCCACCGCCTGCTCGCCGACAGCGGCGTGCTGTTCGTGTCCATGCCCAACATGGATTGCGTACCCTGGATCCTCCTCGACCAGGAAGGCATCAACCCGTACTGGGCCGAATTGGAGCATTACCACAATTTCAGCCGTGACCGGCTTTACCGGCTGCTGCGGCAAGCCGGCTTCGAACCGGTCCACTACGGCGTCAGCGAACGCTACCGGCTGGGCATGGAGGTCGTGGCGCGCAAGCTCTGAACAGAGCTGGGCCAGCTATCGCACCACTACGGCATTCGCGGCAAACTAGGGCTTCGCTCACCGGGATATCTGCATGGAGGACACAGTTTTGGAAGCCGCCGCCAGGCTGGTCGATCCAGCCTGGTACCTGCAGCGTTACCCGGATGTGGCCGCCAGCCGGACGCACCCGGTTGCGCACTACATGAACCAGGGCTGGAAGGAGGAACGCCAGCCCAACCAGTTTTTCTATCCCACGTGGTATCGCGAAACGTACCTGCGCTCGAACTCCGCGCAATCGAACCCGCTGGTCGACTTCTCGGTGCGCTGGCCGCAGGGAAACCGGCCCAACCCGGTGTTCGATCCGGCTTACATCTCCAAGGCGCTGGGACAGGACGTCAACCCCCTGCTGCTCGAGCTGCAGCGTCCCGGCCAGCTCGACCAGCTCAGCACCTGGTTTTCGCGCAGCGCCTACCGGACTCTGTACCCCGACCTGCGGCACCTACCCTGCCCGGAACTGCATTTCCTGCACCATGGCATCGGCGAGCGCCGGCGCCCGGCGCCCGCACTGCGCGTGGTCCCGCACAGCCTCAGCGGCAGTCGTTTCTGCGAGGTGCTCGACAGCTTCATGGTCGACGGCACCGTCTTTACGGTGGAAAGAACCAGCATCCCCGCGTCGATGATGGCGCAGATCATGGAACAGAGCCGGCACGAGGTGGCCGTACTGGCGCCCGGCCGCAAGGCGCTGGGCAACCTGCCGGTGCGCTCCGCACCAGACGTCACCCGTCGTTGCGGCATCGACGCTGCGGCACTGCTCGCCGCCGCCGGCGAGCGCTGCGACGCGGTCGTGTTCATCCGTGCCCTGATCATCGGCGGCGGTGAAAAATACACCGCGGAACTGGTCCGCTGCCTGCGGCAGGCAGGCGAGCGGGTGCTGGTGATCGTGTCGGGACAGAGCTCGGCCGAACGCAAGGCGATGCCCGCGCACGGCTCCCTGGACGCCCTGTCGGCCGATCGCATGCTGATGTGGAAGGATCTGCAAACCGGCGGCGCCCGTAGTCCTCGCACGGCCGCGCTGCTGATGAACAAGCTGCGCCCGCGGCGGATCCTGGTGGTCAACTCCGGGCTCGGCCTGGACATGCTGCGGGACTACGGCCGGCCGATCTCCTCCTTCGCGCGCGCCTACGTGACTTATTTCAGCGAACTCCCCGACGCGCTCGACAGCCCCTACACCGCCCGCTACTTCAGAAAGATGGCGCACCACGTCACCACCCTCACCGACAACGGCCCTCTGGCCGCCACGCTGAGAAACCGGGTGACGTCCGACCTGGCCGACAAAGTAGTCGTGCTGCCGCCATGCGTGGACGCCGGCTCCGAGGATGCCTTCACCGAATCCCTGCGGCGGCGCCTGGACCGCTGGCCGGCACGCAGCGGCCTCCGCCTGGCCTGGATCGCCCGGATCGAATCCTACAAGGGCACCGCGATCCTGCGCGAGCTGGCACTGCTGGTCCCGCATGTGACCATTGACCTGTACGGCCCACTGCAGAACGCGGAATGCGCGCAGCAGCTCGCCCTGCCGAACCTGCGCCACCGGGGGTTCTACCGGAACCTGTCGGAGCTCGACCTGTCGCCCTACGACGGCTTCCTCCAGACCAGCCTGATCGAGGGTTTCCCGAACATCGTGCTGGAAATGGCGGTGGCCGGCCTGCCGATGATCTGCAGCGATGTCGGCGGCCTGCGTGAAACCTTCGGCGACGACGCGGTGCTGTTCGTCGAACTGCAGTCGGACCATGGCGCGGTGGCGCGCGATTTCGCGCGCCGGGTGCAGCAGCTCGAAGCCCTGCACGCCGACGCGCTGCGCGGCATGGTGCTGGCCGCACGCGACGCCGCCCTCGCACGGCACGCGCGCCCGGTCTACGAGGCCAGGGCCAGGGCGGTGCTCGGCCTGGAGGGAGGCGGCGATGCAAACGGGCTTTGAAATCTCCGCCGTCCTCAACCTGCACCGCGAGGGGCTGATCGCGCTGCCGTCGATCAGGAGCTATCTGCAATGCTGCGCGGCCGCCGAGGCCGACGGCATCCCGGTCGAGAGAATCGTGGTGCTGGACCGCGGCGACGAGCCGACGCGACGCTGCCTGGCTCAATACCAGGCCGAGTTTCAGCGGGTCGAGCCGGTGGATTTCGGCGACGTGGGGCTGGCCCGCAACCACGCCGTCGCGCTGGCCTCGGGCAACTTCGTCGCCTTTTTCGACGGCGACGACCTGTGGGGCAGCCCCTGGCTCAGGCTCGCCTTCCGCTGCGCCTTCGCCTCATCCGATCTAGCCGCCTACCACCCGGCAGCGCTCTATATGTTCCACGAGGGCGACTTCAATCTGCAGTCGCAGAACGACGTGCCGCATGAACGGGCGCAATCGTATTTCCTCGTCCCCGAGGACTCCGCCAGGATCGATACAGGCTGCCTGTACTTCGACAACGTCTGGTCGGCGCACTCGTTCGCCCGGCGCGAGCTGTACCGCAGATTCCCGTACGACGCCGTCGACCGGGAACAGGGCTTCGGCATCGAAGACTGGTCCTGGAATCACCTCATCTTGCGCAACGGCATCGAGCATCGCATCGTGCCGGACACGCTGCATCTGTACCGCATGAAGGAACAGGGATCCCTCAACCAGGCCAACTGGGACGCCGGCCTGCTGCCGCGCCTGCGCGACTAGGGCATTTTCTCTTTACGTGCACACATTCTTTCCCCTCTCCCGCTTGCGGGAGAGGGTGGCCCGCAGGGCCGGGAGAGGGGCGTCCGGCCAAAAGCCCCTCTCCCCTACCCCTCTTTCAGCGCTGCGCTTCCTGCTCCGCTTGAAAGCTGGGCGGTGCATCCTGCACCGCCCGTCCGTTGCGCCAGCGAGCTTCGCTCGCAAGCCGGCGCAACGGACCCCGC
>JARLJS010000147.1 GCA_031291075.1 Nevskia sp.
GCGCTCGCTGCGCGACCATCCGGTGCCGGTGCGCGAGGAAGCGATCAAGGCGATCGGCACCCGCAGCCTGGCGATCGACGTCTATATCTGGCTGGCCTACCGGCTGCACGCCCTGACCAAGTCGGCGCCGGTGAACTGGGCCGCGGTGCACGGCCAGTTCGGCGCCGGGTTCCGTCAGGTCAGGCAGATCAAGCCGACCTTCCAGGACGCGCTGAACCTGGCCCTGGCGGTCTATCCCGAGGCGCGGGTGGATGTGGACAAGGAGGGGCTGGTGCTGCACCCGTCCCCGCCGGCGGTGCCGAAAAGCGAGGCGCGGCGGCTCGGCATCGCCTGACCGGGCCGGACCCGGCGCGTCAGTAGAGTCCCAACCCAGCCTGTCGGATCAGCTCTTCTCGCTCGCGTTCCTCTCACGCATCCGGTGGAAAAGCTTTACCGCGGCATGACTTAGCAGAACGTTCAGCGGCATCTTGATCCAGTGGCTGCGAACGAACAGCAGGAACCGGGCAACCGTGGCGCTGCCTCCCTGGCCTGAAGACCCGGCCACGATCGCGGCGCGCACCAGCCAGTCCATGACGCGAAGCTGCACGGCGTTCGGTGCGAACGCGGCCTTGGCCTGGGCCAGAACGGCTGCCGGAATCGCCGTGCCGGTGAGATCCGCCGCGTAGCGCAGGCTGTAATACAGCGGCCGGCCAAGCCCAAGGCGCCGCGCCCGCCCGGCCAGAGCCTCCCAGAATCCGGCATGCTGGCCAAACAACGTCAGCAGGTCATGCAGGTCCAGCAGATCGCGCAGCCGGCCGGCCGGATCCTCCTGAAACAGGTGCGTGGCCGCGTGCAGCACCATGTCGGCGGGACTCAGTATCCACAGCCCGTCGCCGGCCGGCGTGGCGTCGGCCAGCAGCGTTTCGCTGTCGATCCTGACCCCGCTCACCGGCGGAAAGATCGTGTGGTGCACGTCCAGCTCGACGCCCCGCACGCCGTGCGTCAGCGGTGGAATCTGATGCATCCAGTCGCGGTAATAGTGCTGGTCGTAGGCATTCATCTTCGCGGGCTCCCAGCCCCCGTTGATGAGCGTCCATTCGACGCGCCCGATGTCCGCGGCGGGCACCAGGATGTCGAGATCGACGGAGAAGCGGCCGCGGGCCGGGGGCAGGCCGGCCCGCAGGTAGGCCGCTCCCTTGAGCAGCACGATCCTGATGCCGAGACCGGCCAGCGCACGTCGCACGCGATCGGCTTCGAAACGCAGAGTGATGGCGTTGGCTTGGGTTTCGATGCGCGCGTTGGCGAATTGCCGTCGCGCCGCTTCCGGTAGGTCCTGGAGAACGCCAAGGCTGGCGAGGTCGTGTTCCAGCCGGGCGAGCAGGACATGCCGACGGGCCGCGTGCAGGACGTCATCGAGCGCTTCGGCGTCGAGGCGGGGCACCGAGGCCGGGTCGCGCATGCTGTGCACCAGCAACGCATCGCC
>JARLJS010000148.1 GCA_031291075.1 Nevskia sp.
ACTAAATTTCTTCGTCATTCCCGCGCAGGCGGGAATCCAGTTTTCGATTTTGCACGAAGCTCCAAAGCAGAACTGGGTCCCCGCCTCCGCGGGGACGACAGTCCCAACTTAATAAACGGATTTCCAACTCACCACACTAGATCAGGTCCAGCAACCGCTGCGCGCTCTGACGCAGGTTGTCGCGCCAGGGCAGGCCGACGATCTTCTCGCCGGTGACGGCATCGCGGAACGGCATCTCCTCGCCGCTGCCGATCACCAGGCGGTAATCGATGGTCAGCTCCGTGCCCGGCACCAGGTCATCCTGGGCGAAGATGAAGCCGAGGTGCCACAGGCCGTTGGGCATGAAGGAATGGTTGATGTAGCACTCGTCGCTCCATTCCGGAGTGAGCGAGAACCAGTCCTCGAACCAGCGCACGCTGGACTCCACCTCGATGGAGCCGGCCGGGTGCTTGCGCAGGTCGCGCTCCGGCAGCAGCGTGTGCACCTTGTCCGGCGCCACCACCACCCGCCCGCGCATGACCAGTTCGTCGACGAACAAACCCTTGCCCGCGCCGGGAATGCGCGAGGGGCCGATACGGTAGAGCGGGATGATCATGTGGGCTCCATCAGTGTCTGGTACCCGAGGGGACGCTGCCCGCGGCGACAAACAGTTCCATGGCGTCATGGTGGTGGAATACATATTCGCGGCCGCAAAACTCGCAGGTCACCGCGATGCGCCCCTGTTCCGCCAGGATCGACTCGGCTTCCTCCCGGCCCAGCGACAGCAGCAGGCGCGAAATGCCGACGCGCGAGCAGCGGCAGCTCACCGTCACCGGGCGCGGCTCGAACACGCGCAGCTCGCGGTCGCCGAACAGGCGGCGCAGCAGGGTGGCAGCGTCGGCCTGCAGCAGCTCCTGCTGGCCCAGGGTGGCGGCGATCAGCGCCAGCTCGTCCCAATCCTCCGCGTCGCCGCGGGCGTCGCGCAGGGGCAGGCGTTGCAGCAGGAAGCCGCGCAGGCGACCGTCGGTGGCGGCCAGGCGCAGCAGCGTCGGCAGCTGCTCGGACTGGGTGAAATAGTTCTCCAGCGCCTGCGCCAGCGAGCCGCCCTCGATCGGCACCAGCGCCTGGCTGGCGGCGCGCTGCTCGGAGTTCGGCTCCAGCATCAGCGCCAGCACTCCGCCGGCCAGCAGCCCGGCGAAGTCGCCGCCGAGATCGGCCGGCGCCTTGGCCATGGCACGCACGCCCAGGTTGTGGTCGACCTGCGCCACCAGCAGCTTCATCGCGCCCTGCCCCTGGAACTGCAGGTTGATACGGCCTTCGAAGCGAAGGTGGGTGGCGAGCAGCGGCATCGCCGCCATCGCCTCGCCGATCAGGGTGCTGATCTGCGGGCTGTAGCTGCGGTGGCCGAGCATTTCCGGCACGCCCTCGGACAGCTCGACGACGGCGCCGTGGGCGACATTGTTCTCGAACAGGAAACCGGTCAGTGAGTTCATTGCAGCAGTGTCAGAAAGTGGTGTCCTGGTTGACGTACAGAAAGACGATGCGACCGGCCTTCAGCTTGACCAGCAGATCGCTGCCTACATCGTAGTCGACCACGCTGTCCTTGCCGCTGCCCGGATCGCGGTACGGCCCTTTCAGGGTACCGGCATAGGAATACTCCAGCCAGCCGTCGCGGGTCGCCGAAGGCCGCGGCAGCGCCGCCTGCAACTGGGCCGTGGTCGAACCCAGCCAGAGGCCGTGCCGCAGGGCCGCCGGCCGCAGCGCCGCCGGCAGGACCGGGCAGCCCGGCGGGGCCGCCTCGCCATCCGCCAGCCGGCGGGCAACGATACCGTCGATCTCGCCGCCGCCGTACAGCTCGCCGCTGGTGAACCAGAGCAGGTCGGCGGAATCCTCATGCGGCAGCGTGTAGCACAGCCAGTAGAGGCTGGCGCCGGCATCACCGCGATGGCCGACCTCGCCCGCGCCCGCCGCCTTGCGCACCTCGGCCATGCGGGTGCGCTCCAGGCGCACGGCGAAGCGCCCCAGCCGCAGTTCCGCCGCCGGCGGCGCCGGCAGGGTCGCGGCGGCGAAGCCGTCGCCGAACGGATAGTCCGGCGGCGGCGGACCCGCCGCCCAGCAATCGGCGGCCAGCGCCGCGCAAACCGCGGTGACGGCCTCAGCCCGCCAGTTTTTCCTTGAGCAGCCGGTTGACGGCATCGGGGTTGGCCTTGCCCTGTGTCGCTTTCATTACCTGGCCGACGAAGAAGCCGAACAGCTTGTCCTTGCCGGAACGGTAGTCGGCGAGCTGGCCGGGGTTGGCCGCCATCACCTTGTCGATAGCCGAGATGATCGCCGACTCGTCGGTGATCTGCACCAGCCCGCGCTTCTGGATGATGGTATCGGCATCCCCCTCGCCAGCCAGCATCGCCTCGAACACCTCCTTGGCGATCTTGCCGGAGATGGTCTTGTCGGCGATGCGCTTGAGCAGGCCGGCCAGGGCATCGGCGCCGACCGGCGAGGTGGCGATATCCTGGCCGAGCTTGTTCAGCGCGCCGAGCAGGTCGGTGGCGACCCAGTTGGCGCAGAGCTTGGCTTCGGCGCCCGAGGCCTTGACCACGGCCTCGTAGTAGGCGGCCAGCTCGCGCGAGCTGGTCAGGGTCCTGGCGTCGTAAGCGGACAGGCCGTAGTCCTGCTCGAAGCGCAAGCGCTTCGCCTCCGGCAGCTCCGGCAGGCCGGCGCGGATGCCGGCGATGTAATCCGCCGTGCAGACGATCGGCAGCAGATCCGGGTCCGGGAAGTAGCGGTAGTCGTTGGCATCTTCCTTGGTGCGCATTGCGCGCGTCTCGCCGGTGTCCGGGTTGAACAGGCGCGTCTCTTGCACGATCCTGCCGCCGGACTCGATCACCTCGATCTGGCGCTGGATCTCGTACTCGATCGCCTTCTCGACGTAGCGGAAGGAGTTGACGTTCTTGGTCTCGGTGCGGGTGCCGAACTTGCTCTCGCCCTTGTGCCGCACCGACACGTTGGCGTCGCAGCGGAAGCTGCCTTCCTGCATGTTGCCGTCGCAGATGCCCAGGTAGACCACCAGCTGGTGCAGCTTCTTCAAGTAGGCCACCGCCTCCTGCGCCGAGCGGATGTCCGGCTCGGACACGATCTCGATCAGCGGCGTGCCGGCGCGGTTGAGGTCAATGCCGGTCTGGCCGACGAAGCCCTCGTGCAGCGACTTGCCGGCGTCCTCCTCCATGTGGGCGCGGGTGATGCCGATGGTCTTGACGCTACCGTCCTCCAGCTCGATGTCGAGGTGGCCCCCGGACACGATCGGCAGCTCGTACTGCGAGATCTGGTAGCCCTTGGGCAGGTCCGGGTAGAAATAATGCTTGCGCGCGAACACGCAGCGCTCGGCGATCTGCGCGTCCACCGCCAAGCCGAAGGTCACCGCCATGCGCAGCGCGGTGCCGTTGAGCACCGGCAGCACGCCGGGCAGGCCCAGCGTCACGGCGTCGGCCTGGGTGTTGGGCTCGGCACCATAGGCGGTGGCGGCGCCGGAGAAGATCTTGGACTTGGTGAGGAGCTGGCAGTGCACTTCCAGCCCGATGACGGCTTCCCAGTTGTCGTTGGCCATCACGCGAACCCCTTCGGCCAGCGCTTGTGGAAGTCGGTGGCCTGCTGATACTGGTGGGCGGCGTTGAGCATGCGCGCCTCGTCGAAGAAATTGCCCATCAGCTGCATCCCCACCGGCAGGTCCTGGTGGAAGCCGCAGGGCAGGCTCATGGCGGGGATGCCGGCCAGGTTGGCGGCGATGGTGTAGATGTCGTTGAGGTACATCGCCACCGGGTCGTCGGTCTTGTCGCCGAGCTTGAAGGCCACGTTCTGGGCGGTGGGCCCGAGCACCAGGTCCACCTCGGCAAAGGCGCGGCGGAAGTCGTCGTAGATCAGCCGGCGCACCTTCTGCGCCTTAAGGTAATAGGCGTCGTAGTAACCGTGGCTCAGCACGTAGGTGCCGACCATGATGCGGCGCTGCACCTCGGCGCCGAAGCCCTCGCCGCGGCTGCGCTCGTACAGCTCCTGCAGGGTCTTCGCGCCCTCGGTGCGATGGCCGTAGCGCACGCCGTCGAAGCGCGCCAGGTTGCTGGACGCTTCCGCCGGCGCCACCACGTAGTAGGTCGGCACCGACAGCGGCGCGTTGGGCAGTGACACCTCTTTCACGGTCGCGCCCAGGCTCTCGAACACCTTGACCGCGGCCTCGATGCAGCCGCGCACGCCGGCATCCAGCCCTTCCGCGAAGTATTCCTTCGGCAGGCCGATGCGCAGGCCGCGCAACGGCGCGCCGAGGGCGGCCGTGTAGTCGTCCACCGGCCGCTCGACGCTGGTGGAATCGCGCGGGTCGAAGCCGGCCATGGCCTGCAGCACCAGGGCGGCGTCTTCCGCGCTGTGCGCCACCACCCCGGCCTGGTCGAGGCTGGAGGCGAAGGCGATCATGCCGTAACGCGACACCCGGCCGTAGGTGGGCTTGATGCCGGTGAGATTGGTCAGCGCGGCGGGCTGGCGGATCGAGCCGCCGGTGTCGGTGGCGGTGGCAACCGGGGCCAGGCCGGCGGCCACGGCGGCGACCGAGCCGCCGGAGGAGCCGCCCGGCACCCGCTCCAGGTCCCAGGGATTCTTCACCGGGCCGTACCAGGAGGTCTCGTTGGAGGAGCCCATGGCGAACTCGTCCATATTGGCTTTGCCCAGCATCACCATGCCGGCGCCGTCGAGCTTCTCGACGATGGTGGCGTCGTAGGGCGCGACGAAGCGGTCCAGCATGCGCGAGCCGCAGGAGGTCTTCACCCCGAGCGTGCAGAAGATGTCCTTCTGCGCCAGGGGGATGCCGGTCAGCACGCCGGTCCCGCCGGCGGCCAGCCTGGCATCGGCCGCGTCGGCTTGGCGCAGCGCGCGCTCGGCGGTGACGGTGACGTAGGCGTTGAGCGCCGGGTCGTGGCGACCGATACGGTCGAGGAAGTGCTGCGTCAGCTCGCGGCTGCTGAACTGGCGGGCCTTGAGGCTGTCGGAGAGCTGTTTGAGGGAGAGCTTATGCATGGGGCTTAATTATGTGAGACGTGAGACGCGAGACGTGAGACGCAAGCAGAAGCCCGCGCGCCGGCAGCTTTCCGCTCTTGCGGTTGCGTCTCACGTCTCACTTGTCTTATTCGATGACTTTCGGCACCAGGTAGAGACCGTTTTCAACCGCCGGCGCGATCGCCTGGAACGCGTCGCGGCGGTCTTCCTCGGTGACGGCGTCCGGCCGCAGGCGCTGCACCATGTCCAGCGGATGCGCCATCGGCGCGACGTCGTCGGTGGCCGCGTTGGACAGCTGGCCCACCAGTTCCAGGATATTGGAGAGCTGCCGGGCATACGGCTCGACCTTCTCGGGCGGCAGCGACAGCCGCGCCAGGTGGGCGACCTGTTTGATCTGTTCGGGACTCAGGCTCATCGGTGGCTCGGGTGATCGGATTCGGACGCGGAAGGCGGGCTGGAAAAAGGCTGCGCGGCAGCTTACAAAAAACCGGCCCGGCGGCAGACTTTCACAGTGGAAAATGCGCTATGATGAAATGATAAACGATTTGCCCGTTCTCTTCGCCTGCTGCTTTGCGCCCCGGGCTTCCTGTGCTGCGGCGTACCTGATGGGAATGCACCCTACAGCCGCCTCACGCCCTCTTACACAACGATACCGGATTTCTCAGAAATAACGATGTTCGACGCCGTCCGCCGCCTTTTCGTCAACGACCTTTCCATCGACCTCGGCACCGCCAACACTCTCGTCTACGTCCGTGACGAGGGCATCGTGCTCAATGAACCCTCGGTGGTCGCCATCCGTCTCGATTCGCGCGGCAGCAAGAAAATCGAAGCGGTGGGACTGGACGCCAAGCGCATGCTCGGCCGCACCCCCACCAACATCTCCACCATCCGCCCGCTGCGCGACGGCGTGATCGCCGACTACACGGTGACGGAGAAGATGCTGCAGCACTTCATCCGCAAGGTGCAGAAGGGCCGGGTGATGCGGCCGATGACGCGGGTGGTGGTGTGCGTGCCGTACGGCTCCACCCAGGTGGAGCGCCGCGCCATCCGCGAGTCGGTGGAGAACGCCGGCGCGCGCAAGGTGTTCGTGATCGAGGAGCCGATCGCGGCCGCGCTGGGCGCCGGCATTCCGATCTCGGAGGCGCGCGGCTCGATGGTGGTGGACATCGGCGGCGGCACCTCGGAGGTGGCGGTGATCTCGCTCAACGGCATCGTCTACGCCGAGAGCGTGCGCATCGGCGGCGACAAGTTCGACGAGGCCATCGTCAGCTACGTCCGCCGCCAGTACAACATGCTGATCGGCGAAGCCACCGCCGAGCGCATCAAGCAGGAGATCGGCACCGCCTTCCCCGGCCCGGAAGTGCAGGAGATCGACGTGGTGGGCCGCCACCTGGCCGCCGGCGTGCCGCGCAACTTCACCATGAATTCCAACGAGATCCTGGACGCCCTGCAGGAGCCGCTGGCGGGCATCGTGAAAGCGGTGAAGCAGGCGCTCGAACGCACCCCGCCGGAACTGGGCTCGGACGTGGCCGAGCGCGGCATCGTGCTGACCGGCGGCGGCGCGCTGCTGCGCGACCTGGACAAGCTCATTTCGGAGGAAACCGGCCTGCCGGTGATCATCGCCGATGACCCGCTCACCTGCGTGGCGCGCGGCGGCGGCATGCTGCTGGACATGCTGGACCGGCAGGGCGATATCTATTTGATGGACTAGGGCCGGACCCGGGCCGTCGCCCCCAGTAGTCAGCGGGCGGCAACACAGGCAGAATCAGTGCGCCGGTTGCGGCGAGATGAGACGACAACCGGAAAAGGCCACCGACCACTGCATTGAACACGCTTAGCGACGCCGCCCGCAAATCGCTGTTCCCCCGCGGCCCCGGCATGGGGCTGAAATTCGTCCTCTTCGTCATCCTGTCGGTCGCCCTGATCGTGGCCGACTTCCGCGGCGACGTTCGGCTGCGGCCGGTGCGCGACTGGGCGGCGCGGGCGCTGCAGCCCCTGCTCTGGTTGACCTCCCTGCCGCGCGCCACCCTGGACGTGGGCGAGCACTTTCGCGGCCGCGAGGACCTGATGGCGGAAAACATGGCCCTGCGCCAGAAACAGCTCGAGCTGGAAGGGCGGGTGCTGCGGATGGAGGCGCTGGAAGCCGAGAACGCCCGCATCCGCGAACTGCTGTCGTCCGCCGCCTCGTTGCAGACGCGGGTGCTGATCGCGGAGATCCTGTCGGTGAGCCAGGACCCCTACCGTCACCAGATCGTGCTCAACAGGGGCGAGCGCGACGGCGTCTACAAGGGCCAGGCCCTGGTGGATGCCAGCGGCATCATGGGCCAGGTCATCGAGGTCAATCCCGGCAGCTCGGTCGCGCTGCTGATCACCGATCCCGAGCACGGCCTGCCGGTGGAGATCAACCGCACCGGCCTGCAGACCATCGCCCTCGGCCGCGGCGACGGCCAGACCCTGTCCCTGCCTTACCTGCCGGGCAACGCCGACGTGAAAGTGGGCGACCTGCTGGTGTCCTCGGGCCTGGGCGGCCGTTTCCCCGCCGGCTACCCGGTCGGCAAGATCAACGAGTTGCGCCACCCGGCCGGCGAAAATTTCATGGAAGGCATCGCCTATCCCAGCGCGCGCCTGAATCAGGGCCGGCAGGCCCTGCTGGTGTGGAGCGAACGGCCGCCGGAGCTGCCCCCGGCCGCGCCACCCGCGCCCGCC
>JARLJS010000149.1 GCA_031291075.1 Nevskia sp.
CCTCGAGGTCAGCGTCCCCGAGGGATCGTGGCGCGTGTTCGCGTTCACGACAGGACCGATCTCGGAATGCACGCACGCCGACTTTCTGAATATCGAGTATCCGAACTTGCTCGACGGCTCGGCAGTGCGGCGCTTCATCGATGTGACACACGAGACCTATTATCGCGAGGCAGGCGATTGGTTTGGCACGACCCTCACCGGCGTCTTCACCGACGAGCCTTCGCTGATGGCCCCGATCCAGCCGTCGTTCAGGGATGGCCAGACCTATCCCAATCTGCCCTGGGTGAGCGACCTGCCCGAAGAGTTCCAGGCGCGCGCCGGCTACCCGCTTGTGGATGCTCTGCCGGCCCTGGTGGCCGACGTCGGCGGCGCGGCGATTCAGCGGCGCTGCGATTTCTGGGGCACGATCGGGCAGCTGCTGTCCACGCGCTGCCACAGGCAAATCGGCGACTGGTGCGAGAGCCACGGCATCGCGTACACCGGCCATCTGCTCTGGGAGGAACGCATTCGCCATCACGTGTGCCTGCACGGCGACATGCTCGAGTGCCTGCGCTATTTCGGCTGGCCGGGCTGCGATGCGCTGGAATCGATCACGCGAGACGACGATCCCAGTGGCTTTGCCCTGCGCACGCTGGGCGCGAAGTACGTGACGAGCGCCGCCCATATCTATGGCAAGCCGCACACGATGTGCGAGACGTTCGGCATCACGGCGCCCAAACCGCCGGCAGTCTTTGAGCACGTGCTCGACGGTAACCGCTCACCTCTGTAGCCATGCGGGTGAGGTGGAAACTTACAGCCCGGCGGGGTACGGTAACTGGCATGACTGACCTCACTGCGGTCCCCGCCGGAATTGATGCGCGCGATTGGGCCAACACACCCGCGGCGATACGGGTGCGGTTTGTGGCGCTCAGCGAGGAGCATGCGGCGCTCAGCGCGCGGGTCGCGGCGTTGGAGGAGCGGGTCGGGAAGAGTTCGCGGAATTCGTCGCTGCCCCCGTCCTCAGACATGCCGCGTGCGGCGAGCCGGCGGACCAAGCGGCAGCCATCGGGGCGCCGGTCAGGCGGGCAGCCCGGGCACGAGGGACATGGCCGGATGCTGCTGGCCTCGGCGCAGGTCGATGCTGTGGTCGAGGTACGACCGCTGGCGTGTGCTGTCTGTGGGGTGTTGTTGCTGGGCGAGGACCCGGCACCGGGGCGGCATCAGGTGACGGACATCCCGCCGGTGCGGCCGCGGGTCACGGAGTATCGGCGGCACACGCTGCGCTGCCAGGCCTGTGGGCACGCCACCACGGCGCCCTGGCCAGCGGAGATGCCGACCGGAGACTTCGGGCCGCGGGTCGCAGCGACGGTGGCGGTACTGCGGGGACGGCTGGCTTTGAGCCAGCGGGAGACGCAAGAGGCGCTGAACACGCTGTGCGGCCTGGAGGTGGGACTGGGGAGCATTAGTGCCGTGCAAGATGCGGTGAGCGCCGCGTTGGCCGCGCCTGTGGCCGCGGCCCTGACCCACGTGCAGGCGCAGCCGGTGGTTAACGCGGATGAGACGAGTTGGCGGGAGCAGACCAAGCGCTGCTGGCTCTGGGTTGCCACGACCGCGCTGGTGACCGTGTTCTTGCTGCGCCCACGCCGCAGCAGTGCGGTGGCCAAGGAGTTGCTTGGCGCGGCCTTCGGGGGCATCGTCGGCTCGGACCGCTACAGCGGCTATGCCTATCTGGCAGCCACGCAGCGCGCCGTATGCTGGGCCCACCTGACCCGTGACTTTCAGAGCCTGGTCGATCGGGGCGGCGAGTCGGCCGTGTTGGGCACCAAACTGCTCGCCATCAAGGACGGGGTGTTCGTCCGCTGGCAGCAGGTGCGGGAGGACACCCTGGCGCGGGCAGAATTCGTCCGCGCGGTCGCCCCGCTGCAAACGGCGCTGCATGATCTGCTCGCCGCTGGCACCGACCTAGCCACCAAGAGGACCAGCGCCCTGTGTAAGAACCTGCTCAAGTTGGAGCCCGCGCTCTGGACTTTCGTGACCGTGCCGGGGGTGGAGCCCACCAACAACGCCGCCGAACGCGCCCTGCGGCGGCCCGTCCTCTGGCGGCGACGCAGCTTTGGCACACAGAGTGCGGCAGGCAGCCTCTTCGTGGAACGGGTGCTGACTGCCGTGACCACGCTCCGCCAGCAAGGGCGGGATGTCTTGGACTATCTGACCGGCGCCTGCGCGGCGGCTACCCTGGGCGCACCAGCCCCCTCGTTGCTTCCCCTCGCCCCTCCCGCGGCGCTCTTCGACCGGCGCGATCTGCCCGTCGCCGCCTGACGTTCATACCTGAGCGGGTAC
>JARLJS010000150.1 GCA_031291075.1 Nevskia sp.
ATCCTGATCCATCATGGTGTGATGCCCCCCGACTGAATGGTCTGTCCGGTAAGATATAGTTGGTTATGAAATTATGCCGACTTGATGGTGCAACGACGCCACATGCAGCGGAAACCCGACGAATTTAATGAGGAAGGGCGCACTTACGACTTGCTGCGCAAGTCAGTGCTGGTTACCCCGCAGGGGATGGCGATCTACCACCTCAGCCAAAAACCCGTCACGCGCGCGACCGGCCGGAGCGCCGTCGCCGCCGCGGCGTACCGGTCGGGGGTTCGGCTGACCAATGAGCGCGACGGTCAGACGCACGACTACAGAGCCCGCCAAGGTGTCGTGCATACGGAGATCGTGCTGCCGGAGGCGGCGGTGGGGTGCGATTGGGCGCGTGAGCGGAATGCGCTGTGGAACGCAGCGGAGGCGGCGGAGAACCGCAAGGATGCCCGGACTGCGACCGAGATCGTCGTTGCCCTGCCGCATGAACTGACCGACGAACAGCGCCTGAAGCTGACCCGCGAATTCGCCACGCATCTGGCCGATCGCTACGGGGTGGCAGTGGACTTCGCCATCCACAAGCCGGACGACGCGCGGGATCTCCGGAATGTCCATGCGCACCTGCTGATGACAACGCGGCAAGTGACACCAGAAGGGTTGGGCGAGAAGACCGAGCTGCAGTGGTCCAACAAGCGGCTGTTGTCGGAGAACCTGCCCACGGCGCAGATGCAGCTTGGCATGCTCCGCCTGGATTGGGAGCACCAGGCTAACCGCGCATTGGCCCAGGCTGGGATTGAGGCGCGGATTGACCGGCGCAGCCACGCTGAGCGGGGCCTGGAGATCGAGCCGACCCAGCATGCCGGGGTGGCGGCGACCGAGATGCGACGGCGCGGCGTGCTGTCGGAGCGGGAGCGGATCAGCGCTGCGGCAGCCGCGCGGAACGCCCAACGGGTGCAGGCGCGGCCGGCCGAGGTGCTGTCGATCCTGACCGGCGAGAAGAGCGTGTTCGACCGCCAGGACATCGCTCGGACGTTGCATCGCTACATCGACCAACCCGAGGCATTCCAGGCGGCGTTTGCCAAGGTGATGGCGTCGCCGGCGTTGATGGAATTGCAGCCCGAGCAGCGCGATGCGCGCGGCCAGGTGGTGGCGCTGGCGCGCTACACCACGCGGGCGCAGTTCACCTTGGAACGGGACATGGCGGCGCGCGCCGAGCGCATGGTGGCGACGAAGGACAGCAGCCTTGCCGGCAGCCTGCAGAAGGGCGTGACCGAGCGCCGGTTGGCACAGAACACCAGGCTATCGGATGAACAGCGGGCGGCGGTGCGCCACCTCTGCGGGCGGGAGCACATTGCTGCGGTTGTCGGGCTGGCGGGTGCGGGCAAGAGCACGATGCTGTCGGTCGCACGCGAGGCCTGGGAGGGCAGGGGACGGCGGGTGCTGGGGGCCGCCCTGGCGGGCAAGGCGGCGGAGGGGCTGGAGCAATCGGCCGGCATCGCCTCGCGCACCCTGGCCTCATGGGAACGGAGCTGGGAGCATGGCAAGGACGTGCTCAAGGCTGGCGACGTTCTGGTGATCGACGAGGCCGGCATGGTGTCGTCGGAGCAGCTGGCACGGTTCGTGGCGGCAGCCGACACGGCGGGCGCGAAACTGGTGCTGGTGGGCGATCCCGAGCAGTTGCAACCGATCAACGCCGGCGCGGCGTTCCGTGCCATCGCGGAGCGGGTCGGCTGTGTCGAAATGGAGGGCATCCGGCGCCAGGGTGAGGCTTGGATGCGCGAGGCTTCAGTTGCGTTCGGGCGCAACCGGACGGGGGAGGGGTTGGCGGCCTATGCCGCGCATGACGCGATCCGGTTTGTCGACGACGCGGCGCAGGCACGGGCGGCGATCGTGCGCGATGTGGTGCGGGACATGGCGGAGCGGCAGGCGGGGAACCGGATCGTGCTGGCGCATCGGCGGGCGGATGTGCAGGCGCTGAACGAGGCGATCCGGGCGGCGCGGCAGGCGCAGGGTGAACTGGTTAACGAGGCGGGCTTCGTGACCAAGGATGGCGAGCGGCAATTCGCTGTCGGCGACCGTCTGGTGTTCCTGGAGAACGACCGCACGCTTGGGGTGAAGAACGGCATGCTGGGTACCGTCGAGCACGCCGAGGTGGGCGGGCTGCGGGTGCGGCTGGACCCGAGCGAGGGGAGGGGGCCTGGCCGCGTTGTGGCGGTCGATGAGACCTACGGGGCGGTTGACCACGGCTATGCGACGACGATCCACAAGAGCCAGGGGGCGACGGTGGACCGGGCTTTCGTGCTGGCGTCGGAGAGCATGGATCGGCACCTGGCCTATGTCAGCATGACGCGGCACCGCGAGGCGGTGACGCTGCATGCCGGACGGGACGAATTCGCGGACCTGGCGGCGCTGTCGGCGCGGCTCAGCCGGTCCAATGCCAAGGAGACCACGCTGGACTATGCCGAGCGGCGTGGCCTGGCGCCCAAGAGCGAGATCGTCGTCCCCCTGGAGCAGGTCGTGCCGGCGCCGGCGGAGCACGTTCGGGCGCCCGCTCCGCAAAGCCAGCAGCCTGATTCGTTGCGCGCGAAGGTGCAGGCGGCGATGAAGAGCGCCGAGGAACGCCGGGAGGCGGCGACCAGGCCGCCGCCGGCAGCGGAGACGCACCGGGACGCGCTCCGGCGCGAGCTGCGCGGGTTGAGCCCGGATGCCCTGTGGGCGGCGACGAAGATGCCGCAGGTGACCTACGACGGCTTCCGCACCCGTGACCTGACGGTTGACGATGCGGCCCGCCAGCTATCGCCGGCCTACGCGGCGGCGGCGGCCCAGGCCGAGACGCTGCGCAAGGAGGTCGCCGCGGCCGAGGCCTCGGTCCAGCACTATGTGCAGGCGTTTGACTACCACCAGGCCGAAGGTGACGCGCGTTGGCGGGCGATGGGCACGTGGCGGCAATACGGGCATCGGTCAGGCCTGCGCCTCGATCCGCAAATGAGCCTGCACGAGAGCATGGAGAAATCCATGACCCGGGAATGGACGGAAGCCGAACGGAAGCGGGAGGCGCTGGCAAAGGCGCTGCCGGCGGCCGAGCATGCCGAGGTCTCGGCGTTCGGGGCGGTCCGGCCGAAGGCCGAGCAGCTGGCGGCGGCGGCGCGCGAGCGGGTCGAGGTGGCACAGGAAGTTCACGCCGAGCTGTCGGCGCAGCGCGTGCTTGCGGCACGGCAGGAGCGGGATCGGCCGCGGACGAGAGCCGAGCGGCTCGCGGAACGGGAACAGGAGAAAAGCCACGAGCAGGATCTGGGGCGGTAGCGCTCGCACAGACGGCTTTGCGGGCCAGCACCAGGACGCCGATCGGGCGGCGCACTCGTGCCATCGATGAAGAAAGCACCCTGAGCGTGGTGCTGGATTGCAGCGGACAGGACTGGAAGCGCGGGAAGGACCATGATGGCGGAAGTGTTTCTCGGCCGAGGATGTGGTCGGGTGGTCCCTGGATGGCTGGTTGCGCGCCTACGGCCGAGGCGGGGTGTGGTGGTGAGCGGCTGCGCCGCTTACCGGCGATGGTGAGCCAGGATTGCCGCCGTGAGTTCTGCGCGGGTGATCTCCCCGTCGATGTAGCGGCGCGTCATCTGGTCGGAGTACTCGCTGGGAACGAAGCCTTCGAGCCGCAGACTGCCCCGTGCGTAATCGTCAGCGGCCTGTCGCTGGGCACGCTCCTCTGGGGGGATGCGCGTCTTCGGCGCCGGGGCGGCGCCTGCACCAGCTTGGAAACGATACGATCGGTGCTATAGGGCATTGGAAGGCTTAGCTGACCGGCGTGTTTCCGCGCAGCACGACCAAGCCGGTCACCGCCGGACCGCTGCGGCTGTCATGGTGTCCGCAATCAGGCCTGCTGCAGCTCGCCAACTCCTACGACCTCGGCGAGATGTACGGCGAGAACTACGGCTATCGCTCCGGTCTCAACCAGAGCATGGTCCGCCACCTGACGCAGAAGATCCGCACGCGGTATCGGATGGCGGCGGGCGGGTGACCACCTCGAAGACACCCGAGCAGGGCGTTGCTCCGCTGTCCTGTCCGGACGGTGACCGCGGCTGAAAGGGCCTGGCTAGGCCGGGAGGTCGGGGGAGCGTTGGGCCGTCACCGCGTATTGCGCGCCCAGCGGCAGCCAGCCGAACAGCCGCTCCAGCCCTTCGAGGGCATGCAGGCGCGGCGGGGCGAACATCAGGTAGCCGGTGCGGATGTTGCCGAAGCCGAGGTCGCCAAGCGCATCGTGAACCTCGCGGGCCCGCAGCAGGATGGCATTCTGGTCGATCGGCGTGCGGGCGACGACATAGCGCGTCACCGGATTGAGCGGATTGTGCTCGAACACCACGATATGCCCGCCGGGCCGCAGGACACGGCGAATCTCGGCATAGACGTCGCGCCGCAGCTCGACGGGAACATGGTGTAGCACGGCGCTGATGACGACAAAGTCGCAGCTGCCCGCCGCCACCGATGTCGACGCGCCGTCCTGCACGGAGAGTTCGGGCTGGTCGATTCCGGCCGGCCAGACCCGTCTGGCTTCGTCCAGCATGCCGGTGGAGATATCGCAGCCAAGCAGCGCGGCCCCCCGCAGCTGAGGCGCCAGAAGCCGCAGCAATGTTGCTGTCCCACAACCATAATCCAGCAACCGCAGGCCCGCCCCGCCGGCACGCAGCGAAGCAAAGCGATTCATCAGCCAGCGTATTTTCACATCGACGAACTGATCTGCCGAACTGCCCAGCAACGCCTTGATAGGGCTGTCCATTCCGGCGCTGTACTCTGCCGCGTAGGCATCAAATTCAGGCTGCGGCACGGGGCTTCGATCTGTATGCTGCGTCATCAGGCGAATATTTTTGTCATTCGATGGTCCCTTCGGGGTGCGGGCCGTTTTAGAATTTTATTGTGCCGAAGGGAATTGCCGCGATGCGCAACCTTCAGGCAGGTCCAGGCGCGCCAAGCGCGCGCCTATAACACGGCTTCCCTCATCTGCGATGATCTGCGACATACCAGATATTGGTCCGGTACCAGAACCGGGCGATACGAACAATCGTATTGATTGGCGAGGTAGACTTATGGCGAAAAGCTCCAAGTTCCTGGTAACGGGTGCATCAGGTCTGCTGGGGCACGCCCTGATGGACGAATTGCAGGCCAGCACGACGGAGCAGGTAGTCGGCGTCACCAGTCGAGACGTCGATCTTACCGACTTCGAGGCGACACGGGATCTTTTTACGACAGTCAAGCCAGATGTCATTTACCATCTGGCAGCTCGGGTCTTTGGGGTCATGGGCAACCTGCACGCGCAGGGCCAAGGCTATCTCGACAACATGCGGATGAACACCAACGTTGTCGAGGCGGCGCGTCTTGCCGGCACCACGAAGGTCGTCGCCATGGGCTCGGCGGCGATCTACTCCGACAGCGTCACCCTGCCGATGTCGGAAGACCAGATCTGGAATGGCGCCCCGCATTTCTCCGAGGCCGGCTACGCCCACGCCAAGCGCGGCATGCTGGCCCATCTGGATGCCTATCGTGACCAGTATGGTCTGGACTACGCCTACTGCGTGTCGACCAACCTGTTCGGTCCGCATGACCGTTTCGACGAGCAGTTCGGCCACGTGCTGCCGTCCCTGCTGTCCAAGTTCCTGCGGGCCAACCAGACCGACGGCGCCGTGACCATCTGGGGCACCGGCACGCCGCAGCGCGACTTCCTGTATTCCAAGGATGCCGCCTTGGCGCTGCGCATGATCGGCGAGGGCTTCACCGGCCCGATCAACCTGGCGACCGGCAAGGCGATCTCGATTGCCGACACCGTCCAGGTCATCGCCGAGGTGTCCGGCTTCAAGGGCGCGGTGGAGTGGGACCGCACCAAGCCCGACGGCCAGAAGCTGCGCGCCTACGACGTCAGCAAGCTGGCCGCGCTGGGCTTCGCGCCGCGCTACACGCTGCGCGAGTCGCTGGCGGAGACCTATGCCTGGCTGGAGCGCAACGTCGCGACCGCCCGGCGTTGACCGACGCCCGGTGGGCGGAACCGCGAACGAAAGCCCCCACGGCAATTCCACTTATCGGGTTGGTGCGCGATTGTGACTGAGAGACCAGAGAGCCAGACCGATCTTGGGCGTAGCGTCGTCCGGACCCTCCGACGGGCCGTCGGCACCGAAGACCTGGCTCCGTCGTTGCACCAGCAGCTGCAGGTGGGGGCTGAAAAGGGTTACGTGTTCGTCGGCATGGACGCCACCTTGCTCAGCGCCTTCTTCGTGCGGCGCGACGTCTGGGTGGAAACGCTGCCGGAGCGCAGGCCTGTGGACTACCTCCGTCGCCGCATGAACCCGCTGTTGCACATCTAAGCGCCGCGGGCGTGCCCTGCGCCGCGCCGGAGCACGGGCCGGCGGTGTCCCGGCCCGGCACGCCGATGCCGCATTTGGAGAATACATAACTTGCCGTCGCATAACGACTTCCCGGTGACCTTCAACGCACCTGCCGGCCTGCTCGGGCGCTTCGGTGTCATCAAGCTCTGGCCCGACATCCAGGTCGCCGAGGACGAGGTGATCGCCCGGCTGGTCAACACCGCCAAGCTGATGGGCCTGGAATGCGTGATCCTGGACCATATGGGCCGCGACCTGCGCAATCCCGGCGCGCCCTTGACCGGCCGCGACCTCGACTTCGTCATCCACCTGCATTTCAGCACGCCGAAAAGCTACGACGTGTTCTCGTTCCTGACCCTGTGGAACCCGACCAGCTTCTTCCACGATTTCGGCTACCGGCCGATGGCCGAGAACATCCTGACACATGACGATTATCTGAGCTGCCGCTCGCCGGGGGCGGACCTGCACCTGCGCCGCCTCATCCACGGCGACTCCACCCACCTGCCACCGAAATTCGAGCTGTTCCATTCGCTGGCCACGCCCGTCCTGAAGCCGGACGGGGGCGAGTGGAAGATCTTCTACATGGGCATCAACTGGGAGCGGCTGGGCGAGAAGCAGTCGCGCCACCAGAGCGTGCTCAACCTGCTCGATGAGACCGGGATGCTGCGCATCTACGGGCCGGACGAGCTGCGCGGCGTCAAGGTGTGGGAGGGGTTCCAGAGCTACCAGCGTCCGCTGCCCTTCGACGGCGTCTCGGTCATCGAGGAGATCCACCGCGCCGGCATCTGCCTGGCGCTGTCGTCGATGCCGCATAAGGATGCGGTGCTGATGTCCAGCCGGCTGTTCGAGGGGCTGGCCGGCGGGGCACTGATCATCTGCGACGAGAACCCCTGGGCGCGGACGCATTTCGGCGACACGCTGCTCTACGTGGATTTGCGCGACGGCGCCGAGACGGTGGCCGAGCAGATCGCCACGCATGTCCGCTGGGCGCGGGCCAACCCGGCCGAGGCGGTGGCGCTGGCGACGCGTGCGCAGGACATCTTCAAGTCCGTCTTCATCATGAGCCGCTCGCTGGGCGAGATCTATGCCGGGCTGCCGGCGCGCAAGCAGGAGCTGAAGTCACTGTGGCTGGACAAGGCCGCCGGCGCCACGGTGCGCGTGGTCTGTCTGGCGCCCGACATGGCCGACCCGGCCTTCGACCGGCAGATGGAGGTGGCAGCCGGCGCCGTGCGGCAGGGCTTCCAGGCCGTTCTGCTGGTCGACGGCCATGATCTCGACCGCGCCACCGGCCGGGCGGGCCAGCTCTGTCCCGGCGTCGAGATCCGCAGCGCCGATTTCTTCCAGCGCAACGTCGCGGCGCAGGTGGTGATGCGCAACCGGCTCGGTCTCGTGCTGCGGCAGGAGTTCCTGGCGGCGGCGGACGGCACGCTGCTCTGCTTCATCGCCCCAAACGAGACCATCTTCGAGGACCATGTGGCGATGCTGGCAGGCACGCTGCACAGCCGCCAGGACCTGGACTATGCCTGGACCAAGGCCATCATCCACGGCACCGACGGCCTGGGCGACTCACACCTGGCCGTCGAGCACAGCCTGGACCTGCTCAGCGGCGACCCGGCGGCACCGGTCGGCCTTGCACGCTTCATGTTCCGCGCCGGCGCCTTCGCGACGCAGTTGGACTACCTGCTGGAAAGCCTGGACATCCGCGCCGCCTCCGGCCTCGCCTTCTACGCCACCGGTGCCAGCACCAAGCGGGCCAGCCTCATCGTCGACATTCGTGGCAAGTGTCACCTGGGCATCCGCACCGACCCGGCAGCCGAGCGCAAGCTGGGTGCCGAGGTGTGGCAGGACCTGGAGGCGATCCGCGACCTGGATGCGCCGCGCTTCGACGCCGATCAGCGCGAGAACCAGATCCGCGCGCACATGCAGCAGCTCGATGCCCGCAACCAGGCATCGGGCGACATCCTGCACAAGGCGTTCCATAACCTGCACACCGCCTACGAGGCCATCCGTGATGGCCAGAAGAGGCTGGTGCCGGATGCGCTCTACCTGGACCACCTGTCGCGGGCCAATCTGCGCGGCATCCTGATGCGGCTGCTGGGCAGCCTGCCCATGCCCGGCGCGTTGCGGCGCCTGGTGGTGGCCTGCATGCGCGTGGTCCGCCGCGTGGCGCGAAAGCTGCGCGGACGGGGATAGGAGTCGGCCTACTCCAGGGTGATCTGCCGCAATCGGAAGCCCAGCTTGCGCTGATCGGTGTTGAAGACCATCTCGGCCGGACTCCTGGCCTCCGGCGCCTCGACCTCGACGATCCTGGTTCGGGCACCTTCTGGCAACGGCGAATGCCATGTTACCGTGGCGCGCTGACGCGCCGGCAGGTCGCCCGCCCCAGGATGAAGGCCCACCCGGGCAAGATTTGGAATTGCACGGAAGAACGTGACATGTCGCGACCCCTCTTCAGCGTTGTCATCCCGACCCGGGAGCGGCCGGAAACCCTGGCCAAGGCGCTCGCGACCTGTCTCGCACAGGATTTCGACGACTATGAGATCATCGTCTGCGACAACGCCGGCGGTCCCGAGACCAAGGCGGTGGTGGACGCGGCCAACACCCCCCGCATCGTCTACCTGCGCGCGCCGGCGCCGCTGGCGATGAGCGCGAACTGGGAACTGGCCGTCTCGGCGGCCAACGGCGAATACGTCTCCGTGCTCGGCGACGACGACGGGCTGATGCCCTATGCGCTGCGCGAACTCGCCCGCATCGTCGCCAGCCACGATCGGCCGGCGGCCGTGCACTGGCGCTGCGGGCATTACAATTGGCCGACCATCAAGGTCGCGGAGGAGGCGAACTACCTGGCCATCCCGCTGAGCCGGGCGATCGAGAAGCGGTGTGGACGCACCGAGCTGCTGCGCGCCGCGCGTTTCGAGATCGGCTACGACCGGCTGCCGTCGATCTACACCGCGACCATCCGCCGCGACATCATTGAGGAGCACCGCGCGCGCGCGGGCTGCGTCTTCGGCGGCCTCTATCCCGACGTCTATTCCGGCTTCGCCTTCGCCTATCTCTGCGAGAGCTTCGTGACGACCAGCGTACCGATGCACGTCGCTGGCCTCAGCGCCCGCAGCAACGGCGTGGCGGCCCTCATGGAGGCCGGCCGATCCGACGCTTCGCGGGAGTTCTACAGCCTGCAGCAGGATGCCGGCTATGCGCGCCATCCCACGGTGCCGGACTTCGAACTGTTCCCCGTACACAACGACGACAGCTTCCAGCAGGCCAAGGCACGGCTGTTTCAGGACGACGCCGAGCTGTCGCTCGACCGGCGGGTCATGCTGACACGCTATCTCGCCGCCATTCCCGATGTGGGCGAGGAGGAGCGGCAGCGCATCAAGGGCCTGATCCGCGCCTCGCTGGCCGA
Source organism: Nevskia sp. (assembly GCA_031291075.1). Taxonomy (GTDB): domain Bacteria; phylum Pseudomonadota; class Gammaproteobacteria; order Nevskiales; family Nevskiaceae; genus Nevskia. The sequence goes on from JARLJS010000150.1 coordinate 9,766, forward strand.
CCGTCCCGACCTGCAGGCCTGGTTCGATACCGAGGCGCTGGAGCTGCCGCCGTGCCCGCCCTTCCGCCTGAAGCCCGCCCGGTTCGGGTTCGACGGGCAGTTCCTGCATCTCGACACGACGCGTTTCGGCATCACCGACATCTGCGGCGCCGTCGCCCTGGCGGACAGCATCCTGCAGGTCGACCCGCAGGGCGTGCGCTTCGACCTGCGCGTGCTGCCAGAAGTGGTCACGGAGCTGTCGGAGGCGTTGATCGAACGCAGCCAGGCGCTGGAGGCGACGCTGGAGGATCTGACGCAGGTGCGCACTGCGCTGGCCGAACGCAGCCAGGCGCTGGAGGTAACGCTGGAGGATCTGACACAGGTGCGCACTGCGCTGGCCGAACGCAGCCAGGCGCTGGAGGTAACGCTGGAGGATCTGACACAGGTTCGGGCAACGCTGGTGGAACGCACCAGAAGGCTCGCAGCAGCGTTGAAATGAATCCCGTCGGCGCGCGTCGCTTGCGGATCTCCGGTCCTGTGCGTATCTGGTGCGGGCGATCCCCGCCGCCTGCAAGCGGGCGAGGCAGCCGCAATGTTCTGGATCGATGAAGCCATAACCTTATGACGATGCAAATTGCCGGTGCCAAGCAGGCCTGCCCGGCCTGCGGCTCAGCGGACATCGTCGTCTGCGCCGACCGCGGCCGTGTTCCCGTCTTCCAGAACGCCCGCTATCCGGACCCGGCCACGGCCCGCGACGTGGCGCGCGGCCACCTCATCCTGGCGGTGTGCCGGCGTTGTGGCTTCGGCTTCAACGCCACCTTCGACCCGCACCTGGCGCAGTACGACGCGGCCTATGAGAACGACCAGACCATCTCGCCGCATTTCCTCCGCCATGTCGACGCCATGGCCGGCCAGGCCCTGGCGATGGTCGCCGACCGGCCGGATGCGCTGGTGGTCGAGGTCGGGTGCGGCCAGGGCGGCTTCCTGCGCCATCTGCTGGCCGCGCCGGGCGGGGCGCTGGGTGGGGCGGTCGGCTTCGACCCCAGCCTGCGCCATCCGGTGGACGCCGGCGGCCTGCGGCTGGAGGCCCGGCTGTTCGACGCCGCCGCCGCGCGTAGCCTGGCCACCGCGCCCGACCTCGTGATCCTGCGCCATGTCATCGAACACGTGGACACGCCGTTCGAGCTGATGGCCGCGATCCGCGCGACGATGGACCTGGCCAAGCCGGCCCGGATCCTGATCGAGACGCCCTGCCTGGAATGGATTCTGCAGCACGACGCCTGGCATGACGTCTTCTACGAACACTGCAGCTACTTCACCGCGGCGTCGCTGGCCCGGCTGCTGCGCCGGGCGGGATTCACCAAAGTGGCAGTGACGCATGTCTTCGGCGGCCAGTATCTCGCCGCCTCCGGCGAGGCCGGCCCCGCCGCGGAGGCCGCTGATCCCGGCGAAGGCGCGGCGGTGGCCGAGCGCGCCGCCATCTTCGGGCACAGCTTCGAGGCGTTCGTCGCGCGGTGGCGCGAACGCCTGGCGGAACGGCAGCCTCTCGGCATCTGGGGTGCCGGGGCGAAGGGCGTCACCTTCGCCGCGCTGATCGGCGCGGCCGTTCCCGTGCGCGGCCTGATCGACATCGACCCGAAGAAGCAGGGAAGCTACGCCGCGATGTCGGCCCTCCCGATCCTGTCGCCAGCCGAGGCCGCCGGCCAGGGCATCCGCCATGTCGTCGTGATGAACCCGAACTATGCGTCCGAGATTGCCGCGATGGTGGCGGATCTGCCCAGCCCGATGGAGCTGACGATCATGGATGCCGCACCGTGAAACTCGAGATCGACACCGACGCCGCCACCCTGCGGGTCAGCGATGCCGGCGGTACGCGCGATGTCGCGCTGTATTCCCCGGCGGCCTTCGACCTCATCTCCGACCTCTGGGTCAAGGTCGGCTGGAATGAGAAGTTCGCCTACGGCTTCTCCTGGTTCGGCCGGCCGATCATCCAGCTGCCGGAGGACATGGTCCGCACGCAGGAGGCGATCTGGCAGATCAGGCCCGACGTGATCGTGGAGACGGGCGTCGCCCATGGCGGTTCGCTGATCTTCTACGCCTCGCTGCTGGCCGCGATGGGCCGGGGTCGCGTCATCGGCGTGGACATCGAGATCCGGCCGCATAACCGTGCCGCGATCGAGGCGCATCCGATGGCGCCGCATATCTCCCTGATCGAAGGCAGTTCCACCGACCCCGCGATCGTCGACCGGGTGAGGGCCGCCATCGCGCCGGGCGAGAAGGTGCTGGTGCTGCTCGATTCGAACCACAGCTACGCGCATGTGATGGCGGAGCTGCAGGCCTATGCCGGCCTGGTCTCGCCCGGCTCCTGGATCGTCGCCACCGACGGCATCATGCGCGAGCTCCATGACGTGCCGCGCGGCACGCCGTCCTGGCGCGAGGACAACCCGGCCAATGCCGCCGCCAATTTCGCCGCCGCCAACCCGGCCTTCCGGGTGGAGCTGCCGCCGCGCCCCTTTAGCGAGGACGGCGGGCTGCGCACCCCTACCCACTGGCCGGGGGCATGGCTGAAGAAGCTGGGATGAAGGCAGGGAGGGATCGCCGGTGAAAGCAGTCATCCTGGCCGGCGGCCTTGGGACGCGGCTGGTCGAGGAGACCAGCGTCAGGCCGAAGCCGATGATCGAGATCGGCGGCCGCCCTATCCTCTGGCACATCATGAAGATCTACGAGGCTCACGGCATCACCGACTTCATCGTCTGCCTCGGCTACAAGGGCTACACCATCAAGGAGTTCTTCCAGAACTACCTGATGCACAGCGCCGACGTCACCTTCGACCTCCGCCGCAACGAGATGACGGTGCGCCACGCCACCGCCGAATCCTGGTCGGTGACGCTGATCGAAACCGGGCTGCACACCATGACCGGCGGCCGCGTCCGCCGCATCCTGCCCTATGTCGCCGGGGAGGCGGCCTTCTGCCTGACCTACGGCGACGGCGTCGGCGACGTGGATATCACCGCCACGATCGCGCTGCACAGTCGCGCCGGTCGGCTTGCGACCCTCACGGCCACCCGCCCGCCCGCCCGCTTCGGCGCCATCCGCTTCGAGGGCGACCGCGTCACCGGCTTCCAGGAAAAGCCCCTAGGCGAGGGGGGCTGGATCAATGGTGGCTTCTTCGTGGTGTCGCCGCGCATCGGCGATTATCTCACCGGCGACGACACCGTGTGGGAGCGCGAGCCGATGGAGCGCCTGGCCGCGGAGGGGCAGCTCGGCGTCTATTTCCACGACGGCTTCTGGCAGCCGATGGACACGCTGCGCGACCAGCGCCACCTGCAGGAGCTCTGGGCGGATGGCCGGGCGCCATGGAAGGTCTGGGAATGACGACCCATGCCTGCCGCGTCTGCCGCACCCCGCTGACGCGCAGCTTCGTCGACCTGGGGCTGTCGCCGCTGTCGAATTCCTATGTGAAGTCCGAAGCCCGCGACCGCGGCGAAATGTTCCATCCGCTGCATGCCTTCGTGTGCACAAATTGCTTTCTGGTGCAGTTGACGCAGTTCGAATCGCCGGAGGCGATCTTCTCGGACTACGCGTATTTCTCCAGCTTCTCCTCCGGCTGGCTGCGCCATGCCGAGGCCTATGCCGAGGCCATGATGGCCCGCCTGCGCCTGGGGCCGCGGAGCCACGTCGTGGAGGTGGCCAGCAACGACGGCTACCTGCTGCAGTATTTCATCGCCCGCGGCGTGCCGGTGCTGGGTGTCGAGCCGGCCGCCAACGTCGCCGCCGTGGCGCGCGGCAAGGGCATCCCGACCGAGGTAGTCTTCTTCGGCGAGGCCACCGCGCGGCAGTTACGCGCCAGCGGCCCGGCGGCCGATCTGATGATCGCCAACAACGTGCTGGCGCATGTCCCCGACATCCTCGATTTCGTCGCCGGCTTCGCCGTGCTGCTGGCCCCGGAGGGCGTCGCCACCTTCGAGTTCCCGCATCTGCTGCGCCAGATCGCCGGGCTGCAGTTCGACCAGATCTACCACGAGCATTTCTCCTATCTTTCCCTGCTGGTCGTGCAGGACGTGATGGCGCGCTGCGGCCTGCGCGTCTTCGACGTGGAGGAGCTGCCGACCCATGGCGGCTCGCTGCGTGTCTTCGTGACGCACGGGGGCGCGGGGCACGCGGCGACGGCGCGACTGGCGCGGGTCCTGGACGATGAGCGCGCCGCCCGGCTGGACAGCCTGGACGGCTACACCGGGTTCGCCGAGGCAACCCGCGCCGTCCGGTTCGCGGCGCTGGAGTTCTTCATCGCCGCTTCGCGTGCCGGCAAGCGGGTCTGCGCCTATGGCGCCGCCGCCAAGGGCAACACCTTCCTGAACTATGTCGGCATCGGCGCCGACCTGATCGAGGCCGTGGCCGACCGCTCGCCGCACAAGCAGGGCAGCCTCCTGCCGGGCAGCCGGATCCCGGTCGTCGCGCCGGAGGCGCTCACCGCGCTGCGGCCCGACTACCTGCTGATCCTGCCGTGGAACCTGCGATCCGAGATCGAGCGGGAAATGGAGCATATCCGCAGCTGGGGCGGCCGGTTCGTCACCGCCATCCCGACCATTGCGGTGTTCTGACCATGCGGTTCCTGAAGCTGCCGATCGCCGGCGCCTTCCTGGTGGAGCAGGCACAAGCGGCGGACGAGCGCGGCAGCTTCGCGCGGCTGTTCTGCAAGGCCGAATTCGCCGCCGCCGGCCTCGTCGCCGAGTTCGAGCAGGTCTCGCTGTCGTCGAACCGGCTGACCGGCACGCTGCGCGGGATGCATTACTCCGTCGGCGCCGATGCGGAGACCAAGCTGGTCAGATGCATGGCCGGCGCCGTCCACGACGTGCTGGTGGATGTGCGACCGGGCTCGCCGAGCTTCGGCGTCACCGTCGCGCGCGACCTCGCCGGTCCGGCCGATGTCGCGCTTTATGTCCCGGCCGGGGTCGCGCATGGCTTCCAGGCGCTGCAGGCGGACAGCGCGGTGCTTTATATGATCGACAGGCCCTTCGTTGCTGCGGCGCAGCGCGGGTTTCGCTGGAATGACCCGATCGTCGCCGCCGCCTGGCCGCTGGCGATCGGCACGATGGCGCCGCGGGATCGCGACTACCCGGATTTTCGCCCCTGATACGGCCGGTGAAAGCTGATGACTCTTCCATGGGCTTTCACCGGCCGTATCGCGCGCCGGGTTGGCCGGCGGCGGCGCGCGGGAAACGACTCATACGGGCAGCGTCATGCGTTGACCGCCCTATAGGTCCATGCATGACGCCGCCCGTATGACGCGCGTGCTGGTCACCGGCGCGCATGGCTTTCTCGGCCGCCATGCCGTCCCGGCGTTGCGGGCGGCGGGATATGCCGTCTGGCCTGTGCCCGCGGGCAGCGATCTGCTGGACCCGGCGGTGCGTCGCCGCGTCGTCGCCGAGGCCGGGGCAAGCCACCTGCTGCACCTGGCCTGGATCGCCACGCCCGGGGTCTATTGGCGCGCACCGGCCAATCTCGACTGGGTGGCGGCCAGCCTCGATCTGCTGCGCCTGTTCGGCGCCGCCGGCGGCACGCGCGCCGTCCTGGCCGGCAGCTGCGCGGAGTATGCCTGGGGGCCGCCGCGCCTGGCCGAGGATGCGCCGTGCGAGCCGGCGACACTTTATGGCGCGGCGAAGGACGCCACCCGCCGCCTTGCCATGGCGTATGCGCGCGAGGCCGGGCTGTCGGTGGCCTGGGCCCGCCTGTTCTTTCTGTACGGGCCGGGCGAACGGCCGGGGCGGCTGGTCTCGGACGCCATCGCCGCGCTGCGGGCGGGGGAAGCCTTCCCGACCAGCGTCGGCAGCCAGCGGCGCGACTTCCTGCATGTAGCCGATGCCGCGCAGGCCCTGGTGACGCTGCTGGGGTCGGCCGCCATGGGCGCGGTCAATATCGGGTCAGGCGAGGCGGTGACGGTGCGCAGCCTGCTCGGAACCCTGGCCGACCGGCTTGGCGGGCGCGGGCTGCTGCAATTCGGCGCCCGGCCGATGGCCGTCGGTGATCCCGCGGTGATCGAGGCGGATGTGACCCGGCTGTCGCAGGAGACGGGGTTTCTCCCGCGCTTCGACCTTGCGGCCGGCCTGGTCGACAGTATCGCCGCGGCAATGGCTCAGGACAGCGCCTGATAGCGCGCGATCTGCGCGAGGCAGACCGTCGCCGCATCCTCGCCGGCCAGCACGGCGCGATGCCAGCCCACCGTCCAGTCCAGCGCCTGGTCCAGGTCCAGCCGCGGCCGCCATCCCAGCCGCGACCGAGCCTTCCCGGCATCGATGGCCAGGGCAGCGGCCTCGTGCGGGTGGTCGCCGGCCGATCGGTGCCAGGCCGCCCCGTCGCCCCAACTGGCGGCCAGCCTGTCGACGATATGAGACACCGGCCGGCAGCCTGAGGGGTCGGGCCCGAAATTCCACGCCTCTGCCCAGGCCGCGCCATCGGCGCCTGCGAGGCGTTCTGCCAGCAGCAGCTAGCCATGCCGCGATTCCAGCACATGCTGCCAGGGCCGGGTCGCGCGCGGCGCGCGGATCTCGACGGACTGCCCGGCCTGGAAGGCACGCAGCACATCCGGGACCAGGCGATCTTCCGAGCGGTCGCCGCCGCCGATGACGTTGCCGGCGCGCGCCGTCGCCACGCGGCAGCCCTCGGCGAGGAAGCTGCTGCGATAGGCCGCGGCAACCAGCTCGCTGCAGGCCTTGGAACTGGAATAGGGATCATGGCCGCCCAGCGCATCCGCCTCGCGATAGGCCTGCCCGGTCTCCCGGTTTTCGTAGCATTTGTCGCTGGTGACGATCACCGCCGCGCGGACGCCGAGCATCTGGCGGATCTCCTCCAGGCAATGGACCGTGCCCATCACATTGGTCGCATAGGTGCCGACGGGGTCACGGTAGGAGCGGCGCACCAGCGACTGCGCCGCGAGATGGAAGACGATTTCCGGCGCTGCGGCAGCCATCGCCCGCCGCAACGCCGCCGCGTCGCGGATATCGCCGATGACGGAACGGCTGCGCCCCTCGATGCCGGCCAAGGTGAAGAGGCTTGCGTCGTTGTCCGGCTCCAGGGCGAAGCCCGTGACGTCTGCCCCGAGCTCCGCGAGCCAGAGCGCCAGCCAGGCTCCTTTGAACCCTGTGTGGCCGGTCAGGAAGACGCGGCGGCTTTTCCAGAAGGACAGAGGGGTCAAAAGACGTTCGCTCCTGGGGGCTGAGGAGTAATGGAACGGGAAGCCTGGGTAGGTGCTGACAGAGGTCCTACAGGTAGGCGCATAACACCTCTCCGGACAGGTCGAATGCCCGTTTGAGCGCGCTCTGTCCCGCCGGAGTTATCGTGACAGCGCGAGTACCGTCGATGCGGTGCAGCCAGCCTTGTGCGAAGCAGGTCCGACAGAAGGCCGCCCCAAAGCGCCGGCGATGCGGTCGGCGTTCACTGCGCGCGGTCCGCCGCGTGGCGCGGAAGCTGCGCGGACGGGGATAGGCACCGGCCTACTCCAGGGTGATCTGCCGCAACCCGAAGCCCAGCTTGCGCTGATCGGTGTTGAGGCCCATTTCGGCCGGACTCCTGGCCTCCGGCGCCTCCACCTCGATGACCAGCGCGCCGTTGGCCCGGGCCAGGGCCCGGGCCTCCGGCCCGACTGGAATCTCGACGTCAACGATCGGCTGGGCGCTGGTCACCTCCAGGGTGACCGGTCCGTCACCCTTGATCTCGAAACGGAATCGCTCACGGGTATGCGGCGGGTTGCCCAGCTGTCCCCAGAACCGCAGCTTCAGCTTTGACGGCGTCCAGTCGTCGCCGACCGGCAGGAACAGCGTCGCTGGCCGCAGGCTGGACCACACGCCCCAGCCTTCCGGCGGCATCCAGCCAGCGCCGAGGTAGCGAACCCCTTCCGCCCCGGCGCTAAAGCCGACCGCCTGGCCGGGAAGCACGCGGTCCTCCACCACCTTTTCGTTCAGGGCCGGCCCGATCAAATGACGCGCCAACCATGACGACCCTGCCGGCGTCAGATGGGCCTCGTCGAACTGCATCAGCTTCCAGCCCGTGATGCCCGGCACGACAACCCTGCAGGCAGTGTCCCTGCATAGGTGCTCGGTTAGGTTGACATAGGTGGCGCCCGGTACGCGGGCCAGGGCGGCGTCGAGTGTCCGCGATTGGGCGATGCCAGCATTGGGTAGGCGGGCAGGGTCGGTCTGGTTGGAATTTCGGAAGGCAAAAAACAGGTCTGGCAAGTTGTTGGCCCACATCGGAACCGGCCCGACGATGATCACCTCGCTCACGCCCCGTGCCCGCAGCGCCGCAACTGTCTGCGTCATCTGCTGCTCCAGATATTCTGGCGCTGGCAGCCTGACCAGGTCGGTTGCGACCGACGCATAGCCTGGCCAGAGAGCGGACAGGATCACGGTATTGGGACGTGCCTTGCCGATCCGTTCGAGCGCCGCGGCTTGGATCGCCTCGCAATGGGGGCGCACGTCGATCGCGCGGTGCAGGAAGGGCGGACAGAGTGAGGCCGTCAGCTGGCCGATCTCGTAATTGGCCGCCCAGGGCTGTGCCACCAGGCCGGAATAGAGTTGGGCGGCCGAGGAATCGCCCCACAGGATCAGGCGCCTGCGGGGTGGCTGCAGCGGGACCTGGTCGCAGTCCGGCGTGAACGCTTCCGCACCTTGGTCAGGTCCCAGGAAGCAGGTTCGGTCACGGAATTGGCCTTCATAGCCGGTGCCGCGCAGGATCTGGCGGATCTGTGGATCAACGCGGCCGGGAAGGCCCTGGAAGCCCAAGATCAGCAGCGCCGGCAGGCAGACCAGGCCGACCGCCGCCAGCGCGGCCGCCGCGCGCCGCGGCGCGGACCGCAGGAACTCAGTCCGGCTGCCGCGGAAGGGCCGCTCGATGAACGCATAGGACAGCCAGGCCATCGCCAGCGTCGCCGCCACCAGCCCCGCGATCACCGGCAGGCTCGGCGGCAGCAGATAGAGCCGCGTCGCGAGCAGCAGCGGCCAGTGCCACAGATAGACCGAGTAGGAGATCAGCCCCAGCACCTGCATGGGGCGGTTCTCCAGAACGGACAGCGACGCGCGGCCCCAGATCACCAGCCCGGCGGCCACCACTGGCAGCAGCGCCCAGGCGCCGGGATAGGTGATCTGCGGCGGCATCATGAAGAAGGCGTATTTCGGCGCCTGCAGCGACAACCAGATGTCGAGCGCGAAGGACAGCAGCGCCAGCACCGCGATGACGGTCCTGATGCCGCCTTTGGTCCGGTTGGCTACGACGTAGAACAGCGGCACC
>JARLJS010000151.1 GCA_031291075.1 Nevskia sp.
ACAACCGGAGACGTCGCCACTCCACGCTGGGCTACTGCTCGCCGACTCAGTTCCTGCAGGACTGGATCAGCAAGCATCATCCACAAAACCTGGCGGCATGAGAGCGGCCCGTTGGAAGGCGAAAAACAGGGGGCACCTCAGGCTGTATGAACTCGACCTCGTTCGGGATGCTGTGGTTATACTCGATGCAGATCAATTTAGGCCGGTAAGCCTGCAGAGACTTTAGAATGTAATAGTCACAACCGTCGATATCGATCGACAGAAAATCGAAATCGATAGGAATGGGGGTCGTTTGAAGAATGTTCTCTAACGAAGAAGGTCCTTCAAAGGACACCAATCGTCTGATCTTGATCACCTCTTGCGAGGAAAGATTTCGGCACAGCTTCTTGTAGCTGCTCTTGTCTGCTTCGATCATAACGGCACGGTAGCCATGATTGCGAATCAGATTGCAAGCATTGGACAAGTAGACTCCGTCCATCGCACCGAACTCAACGCACCAACGGTCGACAGTCACCGCGGAGCGGATCCGGTTCAGAATCTCCTCAACGAGGCCGTCCTCACCGTTCTGTGAATAGACATTCTTCTTGAATGAGTCCAGTGGTGTCAGGGACATGGTTCGGATCTGTTGAGACTGCAGGTAACTACCATCCCTGCCGCGAGTGAATCCGGGCTTAAGCCGATTTGCGTAGGGATTTCTCGGTTACTTTAGCTCAACAGCCGGCGGCGGCGCATGCTCGCCGGCCGTGATATCGTCATACGCATCCTGAGACAAGCGATTCGCAGGCACCGTGTTGCGCACGGGTTTGTCCACGTTTGACCGCTAGCATGGATGTAGCGCCTCCGGCCTGAAGTTCCGGCCGGCCAAGCTCGTAGCTGCCGGGCGCGACTGTGCTTGCGATCTTCGCGGCAGTGGCCGCGCCGCGGCAGGTTGGTTCCATACACCGCAGCCGTCGGATTCGGCTGCGGCGTATAGCATGCCTTTACTCGTAACTTGAAGTGAGCAACTTCAGGGTGTTGTCGCCGTCGTCGACGAAGTACACGCCGTTGTACTGCGGGGTGATGGCCAGCCCGAACAGCGAGCCGGCACCGGTGGCCGTGTCGACCGTCTTGACCGCCACCTGCTTGCCGGCCGGGGTCGTTTCCACCAGGTTGCCGTCGCCGGCGTTGGCGGTGATCACGTCGCCGCCGGGGGCGATGGTCAGTCCGAGCGGGCCGTTGAGCGCTCCTCCGGCGCTGACGGTGGCGCCGGTCTGCGCCGAGCCGAGGCGGGTGAGGGCATTGGGGATGGCGGCGACGCGATTGCCGAGTGTGTCGGCCACGTAGAGCGTTCCGTTGGGAGCCAGCCCGACGCCGGTGGGGCCGATCACCAGTGCGTTGGGGTCCGCGCTTTCTGGGAAGCCGGAGCCGATGGTGGCGGTGGCGACGCGTTGTGGCTTGCCCTGTCCCTGCTGCGGCACCGCCAGCGTGATGCGCAGGACGGTGCCCTGCTTGACGACGTGCGGAGCGCCGGTGGTCGCGTCGCCGTTGAGCACGTTGGTCACGAACAGGATGGCGGCGCCGCCCAGGTCGAGGTCGGTCATGTCCCAGGGACCGTCGATGCCGTTGCCGGAGAACACCTCGGCCACCTGGCCGTTGCTGTTCAGCACGATCAGGCAGCCCGCCTGCGCGGTGGCGGAGGTGCCGTCGGTGGTCGGCAGGCTGCCGACAATGACCCAGCCGCGCTGCAGCACGGCCAGCGCGGTGGTGAGGCCGACGCCGCCGGGGCAGGTGCCGGGCAGTGCGTTCGCGTCGATGAAGGCGAACTGGGTGGTATGGCCGTCCGGGCTCACTTCAACGATGGTCGTCCCCGTACCCTGCTGGTTGGCGGCATCGTTGAAGTTGCTGACGAGTATGTTCCCCTTCACCAGCTTGCCCGTCGACGTGCCGATGACCGCCACGCCGTAGGGATTGACGTCGCCGTTGCCGGGCACGGTCGACGCCAGCGACTTGATGGTGTTGAACTTGTTGAGGAAGGGCGCGGAGCCGGCGGCATGCGCACCTGCGCCGGTGGCAGCGATGGACAGCGCCAAGCAAGCGAGCAAGCGTTTTTCAAGCTGCATTGGATCATCTCCTGAGTTGATGGTGCCGCGGGACTGGGCACTAGCTCGCGTGAGTGCCGCGTCACTACAGGAAGGTTGCATCCGCTTGCGCACGTCTTCGATCAGCCTGGCTGTCTCATTGCGACCGGCGACGGCTGTTTCGGCAAGTTGGCTGCCGCTGGACGGGTTGGCGGGACCGTCCATAAATTTCCAGTGGGAAAAGCCTCTGGCGGGGCCGGTTTTCTGCGTATGCGGATGGACGGCGCACTTTCAGGGTACGAGTGGTTCCTAAACCCCTACATTTGTTACGCCCTGCGCTACTAGACTTGCACCACGTTGGGGCTTGCTGGGGCGGGCCGGCAACGGAAAGGGATCGGGAAACCCAAGGGGAGGGAACATGCGCCAAGGAATCGGTGGTTGGTACCGCTTTGCCTGTTTTCCGGCGGCGGTCGTCGCAGTCTTCGCGGCACTGGCCGCGCCGGGACAGGCTGCGGCCTCCGGCAGCACGACCGGCCAGGCGCCCGCTCCGCTGATCAAGCAGACCTTCTGCAACTGGACCTTCGCCAACACCGGCTCCGCGCCGGCGGACGGGGCCACGCGCACGACGATCATGGACATCAACGCCGGATATTGGGAGTTGTACATCTCCTCCGGCTTCGCCGCAGGCACCCGCTTCAAGATCGAGGGCGAGTATCCCGCCACGCGGTATTTCTCATTGCAGGTGACCACCGACGCCACCAGGTCGCTGCAGACGATCGCGGAACTGCCGGATTTTGCGATCGTGCCGGACGTGGGCAGCCAGTCGCCGTATCCGGCGATCAACAGCGTGGATCCCTCGATTGCTTCAGGGGGGCACTACACGGCCTACCTGGTGTTCTCGGCCAAGCCGGCGAACCCGGAGCCCAACACGCTCTACGTGGATCCGGCCAAGATCAGCGGTTTCGGCGGCACCATCAGCCTGACCTATCGTACCTATGGCGACTTCGCCGGCGTGACGATTGCGCAACATGGCGGAGTGCCGCTGCCGGATGTCTCGATGGACACATCCAAGGGCTATGTGCCGATGAACGAGCTGTTCACGCCCTGGCTGTGCGCGCCGCTGATCGCCTTCCTGGACGCGTTCGTGGTGACGCCGGTGGCGGCGATCACCACCGCGTTGATGCTGCCGATGCATCCCGGGCCGATCCCGGCCCTGCCGGTGCCGCCGGCGCCGGTGTTCCAGTTGCGCAACCCGGACAGTACCACCGACCTGGCGGTGAACCGCGACGCCCGCTACGTTTACACCGACTCGCTGTCGCAGATGCTGGGCGACCTGGTGGTGGTGCGCATGCGGGCTCCGACCTTTTCCACCCAGCCGGGCGGCGGCTCCGATCCGCAGCTGCGCTACTGGTCGTACTGCGAAGGCGGCAACGTCAACACCATCGCCTGCATGAAAGACTTCGATGCGACCATCGACAGCGACGGCTTTTTCAACCTGGTGCTGTCCATCCCGGGCAAGCGTCCGCCCAACGCCGACGCCAAGCATGGTTTCAACTGGATGACCTTCGGGCCGGAGCAGCCGGGCGTGCTGATCTACCGCCAGTTGCAACCCTCGCCGAACTTCACCCAGTCGGCCTTCGACGTGCCCGAGAACGGCACTCTCGAAGCGACCATGGGTGATTACCTGCCGGTCGCGACCTATTGCTCCAACGCGGTGTTCGCGGCGCACACCATTGCCGGCGATTCCGCGGCCAAGGTGTTCGCCGGCTGCCAGGTTGGCAGATAGAAAGGACCTGGTGCCGCGTCAGGTCACCTTGGCGCGGCGCCGCGGCAGCGGAGCAGGGGCCGGTTGACCGGTATAGGCGCCGATCAGCGTGCGCGCCGCCTTGCCGGCGCTGTGCGCCGGGCCCTGGTCGCAGGAAAAGGTGAGGCGGGTGAGATAGCTGCCTTCCCATAGCAGCATGAGAGCGTCGCCGAGCGCGTCGGCTTCCTTCGCGCCCATCTCGCACGCCAGCTTGCGGAAGCGCTGGCGCATTTCGTTCTTGTAGTGCTCCACCACCGCGTGCGCGGGGTGCGTCGGGTCGGGGATTTCCACCGCGGCGTTGGCCAGGGCGCAGCCGCGCGACTCGTCCCTGCAGGTCTTGGTCACCATGGCGTCGAACAGCGCCTCGACCTGCGCGCGCGGGTTGCCGGCGTGCGGTGCCACCACCTCGTCCCACCATGCCCAGCCTTCGCGTTCCTGGTCGCGCAGGTATTCGGCCACCAGCTCGTCCTTGGACGGGAAGCTGCGATAGAAGCTCATCTTGTTGGTGCCGGCCTCGCAGGCAATGGTATCCACGCCGACGGCGCGGATGCCGTGGCGATAGAACAACTCGCGCGCGGTGCGGAAAATGCGGTCACGCACGCGCGGCTTCGGCTGTTCTGGAAAATCTTCTTCGATTACATCCACTTGCTTGGTCCTTACCGGGTTCATGATGAACCTCCACTTGACATGTTACTGACCGGTCACTAACGTACTGCTCCAGATGTGACTTACCGGTAACACACCTACGTAGCATCAGGTTGTTATGACGATATGTCAAGTCCGTTTGTAGCGGATCAGGCATGTCCTGGTGGGTCGCGGCGGCGTACCGGATATCAGTGCCTGGCATGCCGTTTTCCGTTCAGGACCGCAGGGGATCGTCATGCCGTCAACAAGCCCGTTGAACCTCAGCTTCTTCCTCCGTGCCGCCCTCACCGCGCCGGTGCTGCTGGCCGCCATGGTTTTCGCCACCGTCGGCCCTTCCGAAGCCCGGCCGCAGCCGGCTGCTCCGCCGCCGCCGGAGGTGACGGTGGCGGAAGTGATCCACCGGCCGGTGCACGAGTGGCAGGAGTTCAGCGGCCGCCTGCAGGCGGTGAACACGGTGGAAGTGCGGCCGCGGGTCAGCGGCTACATCGACCGCGTCGCTTTCGCGGACGGCGCCCGCGTGAAGAAGGGGCAGTTGCTGTTCCAGATCGACCCGCGGCCGTTCCAGGCCGAGGTCGACCGCCTCGGCGCCGAGCGCAGCCGCGCCGTATCCGAGCTGGAACTGGCCAAGGCCAATTACGCGCGTGCCGAGCGTCTGATCGGCGCCAACGCCATTTCGCGCGAGGAATACGAACGCCTGCAGGCAGCCGAGGCCTCTGCCAAGGGCGGGCTGGGTGCGGTGATCGGCTCGCTGCAGGAGGCGCAACTCAACCGCGAGTTCTCGGAGGTGCGGGCGCCGATCGACGGTCACGTCTCGCGCGCGCTGATCACCGCCGGCAACCTGGTCACCAGCAGCAGCCTGCTGACCACGGTGGTGTCGGACGACCCGGTTTACGCCTACTTCGACGCCGACGAGGGGACCTACCTGCGCTACTCGCGGCTGGCGCGCAGCGCCGGCGGCGATGCCGGGGTGTTCATGGGCCTGGTGGACGAGGAGGGTTATCCGCACCCGGGCCAGCTCGACTTCGTGGACAACCAGGTGAATCCCGGCACTGGCACCATCCGGGCGCGAGCGGTGTTCGACAACGCGGACGGACGCTACACGCCGGGGCTGTTCGCGCGCATCCGCCTGGTCGGCGGGAGCGACCAGGAGCGGGTGCTGATCGAGGACCGCGCGGTGGGCACCGACCTGGGCAAGAAGTTCGTGCTGGTGCTCGAGCCGGACCAGAGCATCGACTACCGACTGGTGGAGCTGGGACCGGAGATCGACGGCCTGCGGGTGGTGAACCAGGGCCTGGCCGCCGGCGACGTGATCGTGGTCAACGGCCTGCAGCACGTGAAGCCGGGGCAGACGGTGACGGCCACACGGGTGGCAATGGACGAGGACCGCGCCGGCCTGCGACAGGTGGCGGCAACGCCTGCGCCGGTGGCGGTGGCGCATGACGGCGCCGGCCACGGTTCCGGTCGTTTGCAGCCGTAGCTCGAGCGTCGTGCTTTTTCGAGGCAGCACCACTTTTATATCCGGCTTGCCCTCACCCACGCCTGCGGCGCGGCCTCTCCCGGAGGGAGAGGCGACGGTTCCCCTCTCCCTCTGGGAGAGGGGTAGGGGAGAGGGCAGGCGCAAAGGAGACCCGTTATGAAACTCTCCCAATTCTTCATCAGCCGGCCGATCTTCGCCGGCGTGCTGTCGACGCTGATCTTCCTGGCCGGCCTGCTGGCGCTGCCGGGGCTGCCGATCAGCGAGTACCCGGAAGTGGTACCGCCCACGGTGGTGGTGAAGGCGACCTATCCGGGCGCCAACCCCAAGGTCATCGCCGAGACGGTGGCGGGTCCGCTGGAGCAGTCGATCAACGGCGTGGAGGGCATGCTGTACCAGTTCTCGCAGGCCACCGCCGACGGCGTGATGACGCTGACCATCACCTTCGCCCTCGACACCGACGTGGACAAGGCCCAGGTGCAGGTGCAGAACCGCGTGTCGCAGACGCTGCCCAAGTTGCCGGACGTGGTGCAGCGCCTGGGCGTGACCACCAACAAGGCCTCGCCCGACCTGACGCTGGTGGTGCACCTGCTGTCGCCGGACAATCGCTATGACACGCTGTACCTGTCCAACTACGCGCTGGTGCGGGTCAAGGACGAGCTGGCGCGGCTGGAGGGCGTGGGTGACGTGCAGGTGTTCGGGGCCGGCAACTACTCCATGCGCGTCTGGCTCGATCCTGACAAGGTGGCCAGCCGCGGCCTCACCGCCGGCGACGTGGTGAAGGCGATTCGCGAGCAGAACGTGCAGGTCGCCGCCGGCCAGTTGGGCGCGCCGCCCGCTCCCGGCAGCGCCGACTTCCAGGTGGCGATTAACGCAAAGGGGCGCCTCAACACCGAGGAGGACTTCCGCAACATCGTCATCAAGACCGGCGACTACGGCGAGGTGACGCGGCTGCGCGATGTGGCGCGGGTGGAGCTGGGTGCCGACAGCTACGCCCTGCGCGCGCTGCTGGACAACAAGCCGGCCGCCGCCATACCGATCTTCCAGCGCCCGGGCAGCAACGCCATCGCCATCTCGCAGGAAGTGCGGGCCAAGATGGAGGAGCTGAAGAAGGACTTCCCGCAGGGCGTGGACTACCGCATCGTCTACGACCCCACCGTGTTCGTGCGCGGCTCGATCCGCGCGGTGGTGCACACCCTGGCCGAGGCGATCCTGCTGGTGGTGCTCGTGGTGATCGTGTTCCTGCAGACCTGGCGCGCCTCCATCATCCCGCTGATCGCGGTGCCGGTCTCGTTGGTGGGCACCTTCGCGGTGATGCGCCTGTTCGGCTTCTCGCTCAACGCGCTGTCGCTGTTCGGCCTGGTGCTGGCGATCGGCATCGTGGTGGACGACGCCATCGTGGTGGTGGAGAACGTGGAACGCAACATCGGCAACGGCCTGAAGCCGATCGAGGCCACCCGCCAGGCGATGCGCGAGGTCACCGGCCCCATCATCGCCACCGCGCTGGTGCTTTGCGCGGTGTTCGTGCCCACCGCCTTCATCAGCGGGCTGACCGGGCAGTTCTATAAGCAGTTCGCACTGACCATCGCCATCAGCACGGTGATCTCGGCCTTCAACTCGCTGACCCTGTCGCCGGCCCTGTCCGCCGTGCTGCTGAGGGAGCATGGCGCCGCGCCCGATCGCCTGACCCGCGTGCTCAACGCCGGCCTGGGCTGGTTCTTCCGGCCTTTCAACCGGCTGTTCGAGAGTGCTTCCCACGGCTATGTGCACGGCGTCGGCCGGGTGCTGCGCGCCGGTGCCATCGCCCTGTTCGTCTACGGTGGGCTGCTCGGCCTGACCTGGCTCGGCTTCACCCGCACCCCCACCGGCTTCGTGCCGCAGCAGGACAAGCAGTACCTGGTGGCCTTCGCCCAGCTGCCGGACGCGGCCACCCTGGACCGCACCGAGGATGTGATCCGCCGCATGAGCGCGCTGGCGCTGGAGCAGCCGGGCGCGGAAAGCGCGGTGGCCTTCCCGGGGCTCAACATCAACGGCTTCACCAACAGCCCCAACTCCGGCATTGTGTTCGTCACGCTCAAGCCGTTCGAGCAGCGGCGCAGCCGGGAACTGTCGGCCGGCGCCATTGCCGGCGCGCTCAACGCCAAGTACGGAAAGATCCAGGACGCCTTCATCGCCGTGTTCCCGCCGCCGCCGGTGGAGGGGCTGGGCACCATCGGCGGCTTCCGCATGCAGATCGAGGACCGCGGCGGCCTCGGTTTCGAGGAGTTGTACAAGCAGACCCAGAACCTGATCGCCAAGGGCAATGCCGACCCGGCCCTGCACGGCCTGTTCTCCGGCTACCAGGTCAACGTGCCGCAGGTGGACGCGGTGGTGGACCGCGAGAAGGCCAAGTCACAGGGCGTGGCGCTGCAGGATCTGTTCGATACCATGCAGATCTACCTGGGCTCGCTCTACGTCAACGACTTCAACCTGTTCGGCCGCACCTACCAGGTGAACGCGCAGGCCGAGCCGCGCTTCCGCCTGCAGGCCGAGGACATCGTGCGCCTGAAGACGCGCAACGCGGCGGGCGACATGATCCCGCTCGGCTCGTTCGTCAACGTGAAGCAGACCTCCGGGCCGGACCGGGTGATGCACTACAACAGTTATCCCACCGCCGAGATCAACGGCGGCCCGGCGCCGGGCTATAGCAGCGGCCAGGCGCAGGTGGCGATCGAGCGGCTGGCGCGGCAGGAGCTGCCCAACGGCATGAGGTTCGAATGGACCGAGCTGACCTACCAGCAGATCCTGGCCGGCAATACCGCCGTGCTGGTGTTCCCGCTGGTGGTGCTGCTGGTGTTCCTGGTGCTGGCGGCGCAGTACGAGAGCCTGGGCCTGCCGCTGGCGGTGATCCTGATCATGCCGATGGTGTTGTTCTCCGCCATCGCCGGCGTGCACCTGTCCGGCGGCGACAACAACATCTTCACCCAGATCGGTCTGATTGTGCTGGTGGGCCTGGCCAGCAAGAACGCGATCCTGATCGTGGAGTTCGCCCGCGATCGCGAGGCCCACGGCGAGAGCGCCCTGCGCGCGGTGCTGGATGCGGCGCGCCTGCGGCTGCGTCCGATCCTGATGACCTCGCTGGCCTTCATCATGGGCGTGGTGCCGCTGGTGACTTCCACCGGCGCCGGCGCCGAGATGCGTCACGCCATGGGCGTGGCGGTATTCTCGGGCATGCTGGGCGTGACCTTCTTCGGGCTGCTGCTGACGCCGCTGTTCTATCTGCTGGTGCGCCGGTTCACCGGCCGCCGGCGGGCGCGCGAGTCCACCCCGGTGACAGCCACCGCGCAGCAACCAGCGCTTACCCATTGATCCTTTCATCCAAGGAGTTCCAGACGTGTCGAACAACAACCTGCTGCTGACCCCGCTCAAGGCCGGCGACCTGCAACTGCCCAACCGCGTGGTGATGTCGCCGCTGACGCGCAGCCGCGCCGAGCCCGGCCATGTGCCAGGGGCGCTGATCGCCGAGTACTACGCCCAGCGCGCCGGTGCCGGCCTGATCATCGCCGAGGCCACCATGGCCGCCGGCGATGCCTCCGCCTTCATCGCCGAGCCGGGCATCTACAGCCCGGCCCAGGTGGTGGGCTGGAAGAAGGTCACGGACGCGGTGCACGCCGCCGGCGGCCGCATCGCCTTGCAGATCTGGCATCCAGGCCGCGCCACCCATCCGCTGCTCAACGACGGCGCGCAACCGGTGTCGTCCTCGGACAAGCCGATCCGCGGCGACAAGATCCGCACCTTGCAGGGCAGCCACGACTACCCGGCGCCGCGCCGCCTGGCCACCGCCGAGCTGGCCGGCATCGTCACGCTGTTTCGCGCCGCCGCCGAGAACGCCAGGGACGCCGGCTTCGACGCCGTGCAGGTGCACGGCGCCCACGGCTACCTGCTCGACCAGTTCCTGCGCGACGGCGTCAACGACCGCACGGACCGCTACGGCGGCTCGCTGGAGAACCGCGCGCGCCTGCTGTTCGAGGTGGTGGACGCGGCGATCGAGGTGTTCGGCGCCGGCCGCGTCGGCCTGCGCATCTCGCCGCTGGTGGCCTATAACGACATGCACGATTCCGACCCGCGCGGGCTGGTGCAATACGTGGCGGCGCAGTTCGACCGCCGCGGCGCCGCCTTCCTCGACCTGCGCCACGAGCGCCACGACGCGCCGGAGGAGCAGGAGCTGGCGCGCATCGCCCGCCGCGCCTACGGCGGTGCGCTGATGCGCAACGGCGGCTTCGACCAGGCCAGCGGCGAAGCCGCGCTGGCGGCGGGCGCAGCCGACGCCATCATCTACGGCAAGCCCTTCATCGCCAACCCGGACCTGGTGGAGCGCTTCCGCCGCGGCGCGCCGCTGGCGCCGGTGGACTTCGCCACGCTCTACACGCCGGGGCCGCAGGGTTACACCGACTATCCGGCTTTGGCTGCCTAAACCCATGAGGAACCATTTCCCATCCCGTCATTCCGGCGCAAGCCGGAATCCAGTGGCTTCAAACAGCACTGGACCCCGGCTTGCGCCGGGGTGACATCTGCTTCGGGAGTTCAGATGAACGTGAACCGATCCTTGTTAACAGCCCTGATCGCCCTGGTGCTGTCCGCCTGTGCCGCGGGGCCAGACTACCGGGCGCCGCCGACCGCGCCGGCCGCGGTGCAGAACAGCGCAGCCGCCGGCGCGGTGGCGCAAAGCCCGGAAGGCGCCTGGTGGCAGCAGTTCGACGATCCCGAGCTGGAGGCGCTGGAGCGCCGCGGCCTGGCCGCGAACCTGGACCTGCGCATCGCCGTCGACCGCGTGGGCGCCGCGCGCGCCCTGTTCGTGCAGAACCGGCTCGACTACGCGCCGCACGTACCGCTGCAAGCGGCGTATTCCCACGCGGACGAGCAGCAGCCGGGCTTCGGCAACCAGCGTTACGACATCGATAGCTACAACCTGGGCTTCGACGCCACCTGGGAAATCGACCTGTTCGGCCACGTGCGCCGCTCGGTGGAAGCGGCGCGGGCCGATCTCGGCGCCGAGCAGGCCGACCTGCGCGACGCCCAGGTCAGCGTCGCCGCGGAAGTGGCGCGCAACTACTTCGAACTGCGCGGCACCCAGAAGCGGCTCGACGTGGCGCGCCGCAACCTGGCCAGCGAGGAGCAGACCCAGCGGCTCACCCAGCTCCGCTACGACGCCGGCCGCGTCACCGAATTGGACGTGCAGCAAAGCCTGGCGCGGCTCAAGGCCACCGAGGCGGGCATCCCGCCGCTGGAAGCGGCCGAGAAGCAGTCCGCCTACCGCCTGGCCGTGTTGCTGGGGCTGCGTCCCGGCGCGCTGGACGCGGAGCTGGGCCCGGCCGAGGTGCCGACCTATGCCAAGGCCCTGCCAGTCGGCGACACCGCCGAGCTGCTGCGCCGCCGGCCCGACGTGCGGGCCGCCGAGCGCCGGCTCGCCGCCGCCACCGCGCGCGTCGGCGTGGCCACGGCCGAGCTGTTCCCGCGGGTCAACGTCACCGGCTTCGTCGGCTTCCTCTCCGGTGACGTGGGCCGTCTGTTCAGCGCCGGCGCCGGCAACGACGCCCGCGCCTGGGGTGTGACGCCCACGGTGAGCTGGGCCGCGTTCGACATCGGCTCGGTGCGGGCGCGGGTGCGCGCCAGCAAGGCCGACGCCGACGCCGCGGCCGCCGCCTACGAGAAGGCCGTGCTGGCCGCGCTGGAGGACACCGAGAACAGCTTCGTCGCCTACGGCCGCCAGCAGGCGCGGCTGAAGAGCCTGAGCGAGCAGGCGCAGGCCTCGCGACGGGCCGCCGAGCTGGCCGAAATCCAGTACCGCGACGGCGTGACCGACTTCCTGACCCTGCTAGACGCCCAGCGCACGCAGCTTGAGGCCGAGGACGCCGTGGCCTTGGCCGAGACCGCGGTCAACGTCGACGTGGTGGCGATCTACAAGGCCTTGGGCGGGGTGGGGCAGCCGGAGGGGCTGCAGACGGCGAGGGCGGATTGACCGCACAAGCGCACATAAGTCCTTGATTCGCAGCCCCCGATATCGCCGCGACACCCCCGATCCCATCCAGCTATAATTCCGCATCGGCGGGCAGTCGCAGAGGGTGGTTCGGCCGCGCCGGTTCGTTTCTTGCGGGAGCAACCGCAGTGCGAGCTCCGCTGCGGATGGCCGTGGCGGCCCCGCTTCCAAACAATCGATCCCAGAGACACACCAACTTGCTCGCTCCGAGGCCGCTCAGAACCGATCCGGAACCCCTGGATCTCAAGACAGTCCTTGCCCCCGTCAAAGAGGACATGGGTCGCGTGGACGCCTTGATCGGCGAGCGGCTCGCCTCCGAGGTGGTGCTGATCAACGAGATCAGCCGCTATCTCATCGGCGCCGGCGGCAAGCGGCTGCGCCCGGCCACCGTGCTGCTGGCGGCCCGTGCCCTCGGCGCCCGCGGCCCGCTGCCCTGCCTGCTGGCGGTGGTGATCGAGTTCATCCACACCGCCACCCTGCTGCACGACGACGTGGTGGACCACTCCGATCGCCGACGCGGCCGCAAGACCGCCAATGCCGTGTGGGGCAACTCCGGCGCGGTGCTGTCCGGCGACTTCCTCTATTCGCGCAGTTTCCAGCTCATGGTGGAAGCCGACAGCATGCCCGTCATGCGTGTGATGGCGGACGCCACCAACGCCATCTCCGAGGGCGAGGTGCTGCAGCTGATGAACTGCCACGACCCGGAAGTGGACGAGGCACGCTACCTGCGCGTGATCGAGCTGAAGACCGCGCGCCTGTTCCAGGCCGCTGCCGAGATCGGCGCCATCGCCGCCGGGGCGGACCCCGCCCAGCAGGCGCAGCTGAACGCCTACGGCCACGCCATGGGCATGGCCTACCAGCTGGTGGACGACCTGCTCGACTACGCCGCTGACCCGGAAATCACCGGCAAGAACCTGGGCATCGACCTGGCCGAGGGCAAGCCCACGCTGCCCCTGATCTACGCCATGCGCAAGGGCAGCCCCGAGCAGGGCGAGCTGATCCGCGGCGCCGTGGTCCACGGCCGGGTGGAAAAACTGGACGAAGTGCTCGCCACCGTTGAAGCGGCCGGCGCAATCCCTTACACTCGCGCCCTCGCTGAGCGCTATTGTGAATCAGCGGTTGCAGCGCTGGGCGACATACCCGACTCGCCATACAAGCAGGCGCTGCAGAATCTGGCCCATTTCGCCATCCAGCGGATCAGTTGAAAGGGGCCTTGCGGGGCGTAGCTCAGCTTGGTAGAGCGCTTGCTTCGGGAGCAAGAGGTCGCAGGTTCAATTCCTGTCGCCCCGACCAATTAATTCCCTGATTTACAACGAATTTCAGGCCGCCATTCGGCCCGTATTCTGCTGTAAAATTTTTTGCAGATGGCTTATCTGCACTATATCTGCACCGGGGATTGATGGCCTACATACGAAAGCGCGACTACGTGCGACCGGACGGTACCTCCGCGTCTCGGTACGACGTGTGGGTTACGAAGAAGGGAGCAAAGCGGCAGACAAAAACCTTCACGACGAAAGCTGCTGCTGAGAAGTGGGCACGCAATGTCGAAAGCGAGATTGAACGCGGCAGCTGGGTAGACCAGTCGGCGGCACAGCTCATGACCGTTGCTCGCGCGCTCGACATCTACATTGCCGAAGTCGTCCCTCACCTGAAGTCGAAGGACTCGCTGCCGTATAGCGCGAAGAATCTCAAACGGCGACTCGGCAACCGCCCTCTTTCCTCCCTCACCACTGCTGACCTGGCTGAGTATCGCGATGCTCGCCTCAAAGAACACGCGCGCCGCGGTGCTGGTCGCAAGGGCGAAGGCACGGTGGAGCTGGACCGCCTAGTTTCGCCGCAGACCGTGAAGCATGAGCTGGGCTTGTTGAACCGGGCGCTTGCTCACGTCGAGCATGCCCACAACGTCTCGTTCCCTCGCGGGCGGCCGCACCTGGACCACCGCCGCAATAACGCGCTTTCGCTCCCTCGCCGACGCATTGAGGGCAGAAGTTTCTCCCGCACTAACGGCAGGGCCTCCCTGATGGTGACAGCGGGTGACCTGTGGGACGGAAAAGCTTGGTGTCCACAGCCGGTCCCTGCCGAGTCTCCGCAAGGCAGCACTCATTGCATTAATTCCGTATAATACGCAATATACGGATCTCGTCGTGGGGACAATGACATGCAGTTCTTCAACAGCACCGAGGTGGCAAAGAAGTTTGGCGCCATCTCCCAAATCGTTCAAACCGAGCCGGTGTGCGTTCAGTCACACGGCCGCCCGCAGATGGTGATGCTGTCGCCGGCGGAATACGAGCGGCTACGCCGCCAGGATCGCCGGGTGTATTCAACAGACCAACTGCCGGCCAGCCTGCGCGCGGCGATCGCCGCGGCGCGACCTTCACCCCAGGCCGCCGCCTTCAATGACGAAGCGTAACGGGTGGCCGACTACCCGGTTCCGATCCCCGGCCTGGTGATCCGCTACGCCTACCTGTGGAAGCGCGAGGCGGACCGCGGCCAGATCGAGGGGCAGAAGCATCGGCCTTGTGTCGTCGTGCTCTGCGTGGAGGAGGTGGACGGCGAGAAGATCGTCACCGTGGCGCCGATCACGCACAGCCCGCCCCCGAATCCCGAACAGGCCATTGCCATGACGCCGGCCACGCGGCGTCGCTTAGGCCTGGACGAAGAAAAGAACTGGATCATGGCCACCGAGGTGAATAGCTTCTACTGGCCCGGGCCGGATCTGACGCCGACGCCGACGGGCGAATACGCCTACGGCGAACTTCCGGCCGTCGTGTTCGAGGCGCTGATCAAGAAGATTGTTGCCGCGGGCAGCAAGCTTGCTGAAGTTCCCCGCACCGAGTAGGCGCCCACGAGCCGGACCGCGCCGAGCGGAAACCGGGAGACCATTGTTTACGTTGGTCGGGGCGACAGGAATTGAACCTGCGACCTCTTGCTCCCGAAGCAAGCCAAAGTCTATCCGAAGCCGTCCGGGACTGTCCAGGTAAACGTCGTAACTGTTTGATTATAGACAATTCACTGTCCGGGACCATCCGATGGCGTCCGAGCGCAGCCGGCGTATACTGTTCCCCCAAGTGTTCCCCCAGAAATGCCGTGTGAGAGCCCTTGTCTCGCCGGCAAGAGGTCGCGATATGGCCGCCAAGCTCCTCACCGCCACCGCCATCCGCGCGGCGAAAACCCCCTCCCGCGAGACCTTGCTCGCCGACGGTGACGGGCTGTTCCTGCGCGTTCGCCCCCGCGGCAAAGACTGGCTGTTCATCTATTCGCGCGACGGCCGGCGCCGCAAGATGGGGTTCGGCCCCTATCCCGACGTGTCGCTGGAACGTGCCCGCGAGAAAGCCGGCACCAGCCGGCAGCTCATCGCCGACGGCATCGACCCCGCGCTCGCGCGCGCGGCGGCCGATGCCGAGCAGAAGGCCGCCGAGGCTGCCAGCGCGGCGCGCCCTACCGTGAAAATGTTGTTCGAGGACTGGCACCGGAAGGAGGCCAGCAAGCGCCGCGACCAGGGCGCGGAAATCCGGCGGGCGTTCGCGAAGGACGTGCTGCCGGTCATCGGCAGCATGTATGCCGACGAGGTCAGCCGGCGGCACATCATGCAGGTGCTCGATGAAGTCAAGGAGCGCGGCGTCGGCCGGTATGCCAACGTGCTGCTGCAATACTTGCGGCAGATGTTCCGGTTCGCGGCGCTGCGCGAGATCGTTGCCGGCGATCCGCGGCCCGCCGACAGCGCGCGCTCGGCGTCGCGCAGCGGCCGTAGGTACGTCGCGCACAGGAGGTTTCTGGCCTCTTGGTCAAATTGAGGCCCATCACCCGCCGTCCCGGAGCGGACCTCGGCAAAGTTGAAGCGGCGGGGGCCACCTACCATGCCTCCTGCAATCGCCTTCCAGGTGACGAACAGAACCGCAATCCTCTTCCCGGCACGATCCTCGTAGGTCAGGTATTCAGCAAACGCAGCCCGATCCAGCGCGGTGAGTCCGTCGAGCTTGCATCGAATTCGTATCTCGCGGCGGCGATCCGACCCATCGGGCGGCTGGTGAAAATCGGAGTCCTCTACGCGGAAAAATTCCTGATCGCGGGTGCCGAAGGTCAGGCGGATCGCGTCGATGACGGCGGTCTTGCCGGCGTCGTTCTCGCCAACCAGGGCGGTCAGTCCAGGCTTCATCGGAAGGATGAGCGCCTTGTCGCCCTCACCAAAAACGCGGAAATTCTCTATCTTCAGCTCGGCCAAAAACATATAGCCCTCATTTAGCGCAGGGCACCTGCGCCGCTTATTGGTTGTCGTACTGCACGACTTAGGAAGCGTCCGTGATTGGGAGTGGACTGCCGTCTCCCCAATCCCCGCGCCGGCCCGCCGTGCCGGCGTGTATTCGGGGGGATATTCCTACCGGGCGGTACCCATTGCGATAACCGAGTTCGCCAACGCGCGGACTGGCTTCCACGTGAACCAGGTTGACCGCGGCAAGAAAGGAGATTGCGCCACGGATGTCATTCTGAGGGATGTTCGTATATAGATGAATTGTGTCGTAGGCAGCCCGCGCCAGGTTCTCGGCGTTGTGCCGCAGCGCGAGCACGAGGTAGTAGAGCTTCAGCGCGTTCAGCTCATTCTTGTTCCGCAACGTGAAGTGCTTGAAGGGCAGAATCCGTGTGAAGTCGCTTGAATAGAGAGCGCGGGCCGGCAGTTTGGCCCACTCCCCGGGGACGTTATAGCGATGAAGCTTGTAAATCACATTCCTGCCGGAATGCGTCCGCGAAATGAGGCCGCGGGCCTCCAGCACCTTCAAGCCGGCGGACACGCTCGCGCGGCTCAAGCCGGCGGCCTCCGCCAGAACCCGGTACGGCACGTCGGTTTGCCCCGACTCCGGGAACTGGTCGTTGGGATAGTGAAGGTAGAACGTGTGGCTGTTCTGATGAGGTATATCGATGCAATCGATCACACACGGGAGACGTTGGTTGAATCCGGCGTGCCGAAGCCGGCGGAGCTGCCGGCTTCCATGTTCAATCCCCGTTCCCTGGAGGAGAAGTGAACCGTGCCGCCGCCCTCGCCGTGGGTCTTACAGCCTTCACATCGTTGGCGGCCAAGCCCGATGCCGAAATCGGTGGTTTTGCACTGCAGAGTCTCACCCGCACTGAGATACGGGAGAGCCCGGTCAATCCCAATGATTTCCTCAGTATTTCACGGGACAGCGAGGAGACGGCTTTGCTTCTGGAAGGGCAGAAGTTGGGAGTCACCGGCCGGGTCCGCGCTTCCGGAACGGCAAACTTCAATCCGGGATCCAATGCCGCCAAGCATTTCACGATAGAGGAACTCAATCGGGTATTTGCAATCGGCGATGACTGGTCGCTATCCATCGGGAATGGACCACGAAATCCCGAGCTTCGTCAGGCGAGACGGAGGATGGGCATGCACGGCGGGCGACGAGCAACGCCACCGGTAGCGGCAGCTCCGCTCGGTCCCAGCCTTGAATCAATTCAAGGCCTGGCTGGACGGGCAGGGCCAATATCGTGCTGCCCAAGAGCCTCTGGGCACCGCCATCCGGTACACGCTAAAGAGAGGCCGGTTCCGGCGCGCCTGCTAGCTAGAGCGGTTGGTTCGGCACACCTTCGTACAATTGCTCGGTCGGCGCAACGGTCTGCAGATGCAGCAACTTGGTGGCGAGATGTGGCGCGAAGACCGAAAGATAAATGACATGGCCGATGACGATGACGGCCGCAATTGAGAGGAGGGAGGACCGTAGTCGGCCCTTCGATTTTGAATCCGCCCATGCCTCGATGAATGTGCGCCCGACCGAATCAGTTCGTCCGAGAACATAAGTGATGACCATCATCTGCACGCCCATCGCGAGGGCGTCATAAAGCGGATACTGGTGAGTCGTGCCTGGCCACAGGGCAAGTCCCTCGATGACGCGGCCATAGCGCCACACGCCAAGCTGCGCCCCGATGATCGCATTGTTTACGAAAGCCCACAGGCTGCCGACAGCGAGGCCTACAGTCAGCAGCGTGACAGGTGCACGCCACTGGAAGCTGGCGTTCAACCAGCGCGCCAGAGCGACGCTTATCACGGCAGGAAAGACGAAATACGCGATGTAACCGGGGGGAACCGCTCGCGGCAGCCCGCCACCCCATGTCATGTTCAACGGCCACCAGGACGGCATGCGCGGAAGAGCGGGAGGGAACTGTGCATACACCGCCCAATCATAGGGGGCCTCAATCCAGGAGATTGAGAGGGCGGATATGCACACCAGCAGGAGTGGGTGGGGACGGCCTCGGCGGAAACTCAAAACCAGGCCAACGACCACCAGCAAAAACGCGCAGGCGTAGCTGGAGTTGAGAGCCGCTTTCGCGATTGGACTTAGTTCAGGCATTTATTGTTGGGCTCCTTTATTCCTTGAAGGACCACGTGCCTCCGGGTCATATCGAAGCACCAGGGCGAAGATAAGGACAATCAGTCCGAAAAGCGTGCCAAGCATGATCAATGCGCCCAAGATGTTTCCTCCAAAGTTTGCTTTGCCGCGCTTTGCGAAGCGACTGGCGCCCGGAGCGGAGTGCTACTCCCCCCATCCGTAGCTGAGTTGGAGACCCAGGATGCGCGGCTCGCCGTAGAGCGAGGACTGGTAGAACACGGTGTTCCAGACGTTGCTGTTGGCGATGCGGTAGACCCTGTTGGTCAGGTTGGTGCCGTAAAACCGCAGTTCCGCCGCGTGCTTCTCGCCGAACAGCCGGTCCCAGTTCAAACTGGCGTTGAGCAGCCCCGAGGGGGACAGCCAGGCGGTCGGCTCGGCTTGCGGCACCTCGTAGGTGGAGGAGTACTGGCGGTCGGTCCAGGCATAGGTGAGGGAGCCGGTGATCCTGCCGCCCGCCACCTCCTGCGGGAGGGTAAAGATGCCGGTGAAACTGGCCTGGTGCTTGGGCAGGCTGGCGAACGGAATGCAATGAAGGTCCTCGATCGCGGCGCTGGTGTTCTTCCCATCGTTGACCGGGATCAATTGACCGCTACAATCCGGTACCGCGGCCAGCTCGTTGTTCACCAGGTGATATTGCCGGTACTTGCCATAGTTCAAGGCGTAGTTCGCCGACAGCGTAAGGATGGGGAGCGGGCGCACCGTGCCCTCCAGCTCCAGGCCGGCCATTTCGGCCTTGCCGGCGGTGAAGGTGGATTCGCCGATGGCTGGCGGAAACCTGGCTTTTCCTCCCGCGCTGTCCGTTGCGTCCCTCTGCATGTCGCTGTAGTTGGTGTAGTAGGCCGCGGTGTTCAGGCGGGCCGGAGCGTCGCCGATGCGGAAATCGGACTTCTGGCCGACCTCGAAGTTGGTGACGTATTCCGGCTTGAAGGTATAGTCGGCGGGATTGGCGGCGATCACCTCGAAACCGCCGGCCTTGTAGCCGCGGCTGACCTTGCCGTATAGCAGGGTGTCTTCGACCTGTTTGTCCAGACCCACCGTCCAGGTCGGCACCGACTTGCCGGTCGATGCGGTGTGCGGTCCGAGGCCCGCGTTGGAGGAACCGGTGGTGTTGTCGGTGGTATAGCGTGCCCCCAGCGTGAAGTTGTATCCGTCCAAGGCATCGAGCCGCCCGCCCAGGTCGTAAGTGCCCTGCGCATACGGCGCGTACGAGATTTGCTTGACGGTGTAGATATAAGGCGGCAGGACGAAGAAGAGTCCGGCCGTCGTCTCCTCCTGCATCCCGATCGGCAGGACGCTCTGGTAGTAGACGCCGGTGGCGAATTTGAGCCGGTTCTCGAGGGCCGCGCCTTGCAGCTGCATTTCCTCGGTGAACTGTCCGGTGTTGGTGGAATATTGGTCGTGCTTGTTGTTGGTGTAGTTCAGACCCGCATAGGTGCCCGCCAGGTTCCAGTTGTAACTGTGCAGGAGGAAGCTGTAGCTCGTGATGTTGCGCAACGCGATCTGATCGGTCACGTCGAACTTGAACTGGTCGATGGCGGAACCGGTCTTCACATAATCGTACATCTCGTTCAGATGGCCAAAATCCACCTGGCGAATGCCGCGGGACCGCTGGGCCGCGAGCAGGTTCTGGCCGCAGTTCGTCGATGGCGCATTGATGTCCATCCACAGGCAGCCGAAATTCAGGGTGTTGGCCAGGGTCTGGAAGCTGGCGATCTGCTGCTGCGTGGTCGGATTCGGCAGACTCAGCAGCGACGTCGCCTCCTCCAGGATGCCGTAGTTGAGCCCGGGCCTGTTGATGTTTCCCAGAACCCAGCCGCTGCCGTTGTCCCTGCTGTCGGTGTAGGACGCGAGGAAGTAGTTGTCGATCCGGTCCGTCGGCTTCCACATGAGTCCGAAGCGGGAGGTCAGGTAGTGCTTGTTGTCGTAGTCCTCGCCGGTCGCGACATCGTGGGTGAAGCCGCCGCGGCCTACATATTGCGTCGCCAGGCGCATCGTCAGCGTGTTGTCCAACAACGGCAGGTTGATGACGTTCTCCACGGTGTCGCCGGAGAACTGGCTATGGTCTTCCTTGATCGAAAACACGTAGCGATCGTCCGGCTTGTGTGGTTCCAGCAGGAGTGCGCCGCCGGTCGTGTTGCGGCCGAACAGGGTGCCCTGCGACCCTTTCAGCACCTGCAGGTTGGTCAGGTCGAAGAACTTGCCGGGGCCGCCCTGGCCGCTGGTGATGGTGTGGGATTGCGCCGGCACTTCGGCCATGTAGATCACCACGCCGGGACTGGATCCGAAAGTCGCGCCCTGGCCGCGGATCGTCGGCAGTTCGGTGTTGCGCGTCTGGCCGAACGCACTGACCGTCAAGGATGGCACCCGCCCTTGCAGGTCCTGGGTGCTGTTGATTTTTTCGCGTTCGAGATCGTCGGCCTTGAAGGCGGTGATCGCCGTCGGCACGCTCTGGATGTTTTCCGCCGTCCGCCGGGCGGTGACGACGATTTCTTCGATCTTTTCCGAGCCTGCTGGTGCTGTGGCCGTCCCGGCCGATTGCTGCGGAACCGGAATGGTGGGTAAGGCCGCGTTTGGCGGGGCCGCCGCGGGCGGTTCCGGGGAGGACGCCTTGTCCGCGCCTGGCGCGGCGGCCGCAACGGGTTCGGCCGGTTCCGGCTTGTCCGTTGTGGTGGGCGCCGGCGGCGCGGCCAGAAGTTGATCGAGCGATGAATCCGCGGCAGGTGGCGCGGAAGCCGCCGGTTGAGCCGGTGCTGTGCCGGCGTCGGGAGCCTTGTTCGCGCCCTGTGCAACAACCGCCAGGGGACATACCAGCGCCGCGGAGATGCCAATGGACAGGCCAACAGTACCGACCACCTTGTGCATCGTTGCCTCCTCCCGCTCTTCGCTTTTTAGTGCTTATCCTTGCTGTCATCGCCGCGGGACGAGGCTCGGGGCCACCGCGCGGGCCGCGGCGGCGAGCTTTCGTTTCTGCAGCTTCTCCTCCCAAATCCTTGTCAAGTCGGACGCTGGCGGTATCCCGGATTCCGGGATCGGGGAACCATGCGTTCGGGCTGCACCACGCCATCCGCCCGGTCCGGATGAGCCGACTAGAGCTTTACGCCGGTGAAAGGGAATGACCCCATGAAGCCGGCAGCGACTTTTCCACTCATGGTGTTGCCTTCGACAACGCCTTGAAACCGCAGCGTGAGCGGCAAGGGTTTCTTGATCTTGTTGACCCAGATGACCTCACCGCTCGCACCGTCGTAGGTGATCTGGTCGATCATCTCGACCTGACCAAGGCTGGACTGGGTGCCGCCCAGCACGCCGTCGACCGTTTGCACCTCCAGCGAGGTTTCCTGGGGGCCGGTCGGACCGTGTATGGTGACAGTCCACTTCCCTTCCACCGAAACCGGTGCGGAACCGGATCCGGCAATGCCGGCATTCTTATCCATCACTTTCTCCCCCCGGTTGCTGCGAAGATCTCACCGGCCATCACACGTCCCAGACCAGGTGAATGCTTGACGGTCCCGCGATGATGCTGCCGTGAAATGTTGGCGGGTGGTCCGGGTCCAGACGGAACTCCGGCAATTTGTTCAATATCGTTTCGTACATGATCTTGAGTTCCAGCCGGGCCAGGTGGGAGCCCAGGCAGATGTGCGGTCCGGTTCCGAACGCCAGGTGCGAGAGTCTTTCGCGCCGTATATCGAACACGGTGGGATGGGGGTAGATGCTCGCGTCCACGCTCGCGCTTGGAATGAACATCATGACCCGCTCGCCTTCCTTCAACTGCACGCCGTGGAACACGTAATCCTTTTTCATGATGCGGATCGGTGCGACAAAGGAATAACGGCGCAGTATTTCTTCCGAGGCGCTGGGAATAAGCTCCGGATTTGCGCGCAACTCCCGTTGCAGAGCGGCGTCCAGCGCCAGATGACGCACGCCGAATCCGAGCGCGTTTACCACGGTGTCGAGTCCGGCGATGAAGAGGATGACGCAGTAGCTCAGCATGAGATCGAGGGTCATCGGCGCGCCGTCGATTTCGAGCGACCACAGCAGGCTGATGATGTCGTTCCTGCGATTGTCCTGGCGCTCGATAATCGTCTCGCGCATGACCGTGGCGATGCTCTTCATCATGATCATGTTTTCGGCAAGATCCGGTGAAATCACCGACAAGTGCCTTTTCGCCAGTTCCCGGTACTCCCGTTCCTTTTCGACGGGAAGACCGAACATGCCCAGGAATATCTCCACGGGATATATGTCGGACACCTCGTGTTGAAATTCGCATCGGCCTGTCCCCGCGATCCTGTCGATGAGACGCTCGGCAAGCGCGCGGATTTCCCCTTCGCGGGCCGACACCGATTTCGGCGAAAATGTCGAATACAGGGGGTGGCGAAGCCTTGCGTGCAGTGGCGGATCGATGCAAATGGGGACGGGGGCGGGTATGCGCTCCTCCTCCGGCAGGGCCACCATCATCGAGGCAAATGCCTCCGGCGAAAAATGCTCGCTGGAGAACGCCTGGTAGTCGCGAAGGGCATCGGCCACCGCTCCATATGCCTGGAACATCCAATGGCCGCCGTTGAATGGCGTCCAGAATATCGGCGGCGCATTCCTGGCCAGGTCGGCGGCCCGGGCGTGCGGGTCTTTGCAGTATTCGGCGTCCTTGTTGTAGTCGAACTCATAAACAAGGGAGTCCGTGACGTGGGCCGGCCGTCTCACCTTGTTGGCCATAGCGGCACTATTCATTTACGGGTCTCCATGGGAAAAATGCGCTATTGCTCTTGCCTCAGGGCGACGGTCTTGCAGCTGGACGCGCCCCGGCATCGGTCTTGGTGGCCGCGGCCTGGCGGGCCAGCCTCTCGTCGCGGAACTTGACGAGGTCGCGGAAGCCGATGCGCTTGTACTGCGGCGTTGGCTGGATGCCCCAGATGTCTTTGGCCGTCGTCTGGCCCGCTCCCTCGGACGGACCGAACAGCGGGTAGGGGTACAGGCATTCACGCGTATCGTCCGAATACCGCACCTTTTCCAATTCACTGCAGATGTCTACCAGCGACAACGTCGGCCATCCCATCCAGACCATCAGGAAGGGGACCGTAAACGTTCCCTCGATGACCAGCGCCGTCAGGCAGACGAACAGTCCGCGCTGGAGCCATTTGTGCATGGTGGCGAATGGCGCCGTGGTGCCAAGCGGCAGGCTAATTTCGGCAGAGTTCTTCATCTGTGCGTCCTCAGGCAGATTGCAGGCAGACCGATCAGTCCGAGAAGATCTCGCGATTCACCGTGTGCAGGTAAGGAATCGAGAGGAATGGGGTGATGTAGAAGATGTCGTAGAGCCACCATCCCCACACCGGGAACGTCACGTGTGCGTAGCGGACATCGGCGAAAATGGTCATGTTGGTGTTGTAGCCGACCCATACGATAAGACCCATCCAGCAGGTGACGATCAGCCACTGCTGGCCCCAACGCTTCATCTGCAGGAAGCCGATGGCCGCAGCCAGGCGCGCGCAGAACACGACGGGTATGAGGGCGATTTCCCAGGCCTTCTCGCCCGGCGCGCCGGCGCCGCCGAGCCAGAGCTCGTTGTAGTGCCAGAAGTAACCGCCATCCACCATGGCTCCCCAGGAGGTGGTGATGACGCGGTTGATCAAGGTGTGGTTCGCGATGAGGTCCAGGGTCCAGCCGATGCTGTTCAGGGCCGAATCGATGATGACCAGGTAGCCGATCAGGGTGACGATGAGCGGGCGGACTGAAAGCCCTGCCTTGGCCGCCTCTTTCTGGAGCCACAATCCCCTGAGAAAGAGAGGGAAGCCGATGAAGCCGAGGATCGCGGTGCCCATCAGGAGCGTTCCCGCGATCATCCATTTATCGGCTCGCCGTTGAGCGTCGGAGCTGGTGTTCTGGTGCGCATCGTAGGCGCCAAACGCGCCGGAGGTCTGTTGAGCTCTTGTGGCCATGATTGCCTACCAGTCGCGAGTGGAATACATGTGCAGCTGGAGCAGGAACAACC
The DNA here is from genome assembly GCA_031291075.1 of Nevskia sp. Classification (GTDB taxonomy): domain Bacteria; phylum Pseudomonadota; class Gammaproteobacteria; order Nevskiales; family Nevskiaceae; genus Nevskia. The sequence goes on from JARLJS010000151.1 coordinate 24,375, forward strand.
CCAGCAGATAGCCGTAAATGAGAATCTGAAAGACGATCAGCGCCTTCTTGCGCCGGCGGTCTTGATCGGAAATGGACTTGTCGTTCACGTCAGGTTCCTCCTGTGCTGACACGTGCTGGTTGGCCGGACTTGCGGGCGGAAGGCAGGCTCGCCGCGGCTATTTCCCGCAATCCGGCGGTGATGGCGCCGTCGTTGCTCAGCGGCGCCAGAATGCAGGCTTCGGCTGCCTCCAGCTCGCTTGCCCCGGCCGCAACGAGCTTTGCTGCCGTGACCAGGACCCGCGTCGAGGGAGGGTCGAAATGAAAAACGTCGTCCGCTTTGCGGATGCTCATGGCGCAAGCGACGAGGCGTCGGGCGACGGCCGGATCGACGCCCGCCTCGGCGACCAGCACTTCGGCCTCCCGCTCGGGTGGCAGGTAGTCCATCGCCACGGTGACGAAGCGCTGGCGAAAGGACGGCTTCAGCTCCTTGAGCGAGCTCCGGTACGCCGGGTTGTACGAGCACACGAGCATGAAGGAGTCGGGGGCTTCGACAGCCGCGCCTGCACGGTCGAGGTAGAGCGTGCGCCGGTGGTCGGTCAGCGAGTGCAGGACGGCCAGGGAGTCGTGACGCGCTTCCACCACCTCGTCCATGTAACAGATGGCGCCTTCCCTGACCGCCCGGGTGAGGGGGCCATCGTTCCATGCGACGTCACCGCCGGTGACCATGAACCGCCCTACCAGGTCGGCGCTGGTGAGATCGTCATGACAGCTGATGGTCATGACCTTGCGGCCTAGTAAGTCTCCCATGTGCTCGACGAGCCGCGTCTTGCCGCATCCGGTCGGGCCGGTCAGCATCAGGGGTACGCGTTGCTCCGCGGCCCGCGTGAACAGTTCTACTTCGTTGCCGCTGACGTGGTAATGGTCGGATTTCATATCGCTTCGATCTGGGCTAGGCGGCCACCAGCTCGCGATGGACGCGGGCCAGGACCCCTGGGAGATCTTCCACCCGCTTGATTCGCGTCGAGCGGCGGGGACCGAAGACGTCAGGAAGGGGATCCACCCGCGTCTGCCCGACCCCGATGTAATAGACCGAGACCGCGGCATCGTCGGCCTCCTCCACCGCATGAGCTGCATCGGCCCACGCGTATCTGCCCTCGTAGCCCTCGTCCGATATGAGGCCGTCGCCGATGACGATGAGCAGGCGCCGTTCCGATGGCTGTTCGAGCAGTCGGCTGGTCAGGTGCCGCAACGGAGCGCCCAGCCTCGTGTAGCCGCCGGTGGCGAGGCCCAGATCGCTCGGCACAACGGCGTGGGTGTGTTTGAAGTCCTTGAGACAGGTCACGTCCACCCGATGCCGGGTCTTGCCGTTGAAGACAAACAGGCCGTGGCGTTCCCGGGCCAGGGACATGGCACGGCACAGCGCATCGGCACAGGCGAGCTCCAGCTCGAAGATCCGGCCGTTGCTGGCTCCCAGGGAGGCGCTGCCATCGAGTAGAAGCGCCGTGGTGACGTCGCGGAGTCCGGGCTGCAGATCCCTGAACACCCGGGCTTCCGAAGCCTTGCCGGTCAATCTGTCGACATGGAACTCGATGTAGCGGTCGATATCGAGGTCGGATCCGTCCTCAAGGCGGCTCTTCATGACCCGATGAGTGTGTTCCTCGAACCAGCGACGCAAGTCCGCAGGGACAGGCCCGGCGGGCTTCGCAGTGGGTGCCCGCCCACGTTCGAGAACGGCGACATGATCGGGAAGAAATTTCTTCGTCCAAAGATTCCATTCCGGGTAGGGAATGCCCGCACGCCGGTCGGAACGAATCTCGATGTCGTCATCCTCGGGACGGCTTGGAGGCGGCAGGCGCGAGCTTCGAATATTGCTTTCGCCGCCGACCGGGACCGTGTCGAACTCTGGCGAGAGGTAGCGCCTGGTCTTCGACCATGGCATGCGCGCCTGCGCCCTTCGAAGGGCTTGGAGCAGCCCACCCTTGGGCTGCATGCCCAGCGGCAGTTGCCCGAGCAAGGGATGGCAATGCAGCTCCCGCGTGGACCGTGCGAGGGCCATCGCGCGGTCCAGTATGGCGGGACCATCGAGATCGTCGTCGTGCATCTCGAAATCGGGCAGGAGGCGCCGAAACTCCGGTAGAAGGCCGGGCCAGCGTGAGCCGACCCAGCCGAGCGCAACTCCTCCTTCGACGATCGAAAGCGCCTTGATTTGCCGGGGAGACAGTGCCGCCAGCGTATACGCGGCGATACGGCTCTTGGACGGCGAGCACTGCATCGCGATCCCGCAGGTCCAGGTCCGCAGTGTCCAGTCCGGGGCGATCGCAGGGTAGGGGACATTCACCACGGTTCGTCCGGCGTTCATGCCGAAGCTGCGACGCTCGCCTGACATCAGGCGGACGATTTCGCAGCGCCCCGCCGAGAGCGCGGTTGCCACCACGGCGCAAGCGCGTTCGACCCCGAGCGCGTGGCCATTGCCGGAGGAATTCATCGCCTTGCCGCTCCGCACGCGGGGGCTAGAAGGTTCCAACCGAATCCATGAACCAGTACCAGAAGACGATGATCACGCCGGCAAGCCCGAACGCGGCGGCAAGACGCAAGATGTCCAGAAGCATGATCAGACCCTCCTCGCAGGCGCCTTGTATGCGAACGAGGGCGGCGCGCGACCCTCTTCGAAAGACGCTTGTTGATCCATTACGACAACACTGTTGATTTACTGCGATCGAAATTCTACTTGCGCGCAAGTTGAAATTCAACTGGCGAGTCAGTAAAATTTAGACTCCTATTACAACCGGCCCGGTGACCGCGGGTCCGCGAGCGATCAGCCGTGATCAATTTGGCTGCCCCTGAACCTAGCGGTGCCAAGGCCGAGCGAAGCCGGTCGACCATTCTTGCCGCCGCCGAGGAATTGTTTGCGACGCGCGGCTACGCGGCTGCCCGCCTGGAGGATGTGGCGGATGCGGTAGGTCTGACCCGCGCCGCGCTTTTTTATTATTTCCGCGACAAGCAGTCGCTCTACGACGCGATGCTCAAGAATGCGTTTGCGTCACTGACCACACAGCTCAAGGACGTGCTGGCGGGAAAAGGGACCATCGCGCAGCGCATCGAGCTGGCTGTGGAGGCCTGGGTGGACGCGATCGTGGCCCGTCCGTCCCTTGCCCGGCTGATCCTTCGTTACGTCGCGGATGCGAAGGAGCAACCGCCGCAGCACATGCTTCCCGACAACATCCTTCTGAATTTCTGGTCCCTCTTCGAGCAAGGACGCAGGAGCGGAGAGCTTCGACCGGTCAGCGACGATCCGTTTCACGTTGCGAGCGCCATCATCGGGACCACGGTTTTCTACGTATCCGGACTGGCCACCTTGATACCGCAAGGCGAGTTCGAGCCCTTGGATCCAAAGCAGGTGGCGGCTCACAAGCGGGAAGCGGTGTTTGCAGCACGACATCTGCTGGGCATTCCGCACGGCCGGCAGGCCGTGAGCAAAAAGTAGCCGTTTAAACCAGGAGAGAGCCGGTTTCAGCCGGCCGTTATCAACGCACTGGAGTGAGCAGGGATGTCGAATCGTATCGATGCCAATGTGGCGTCTTCCGACAAAGCTTCGGCGACGTGGATGTGGGGGCCGATCTGCCTGGCTGTTATCGGCGTGATTGCCCATTTCGCGCGCGAGGGTGCCGTATCGCCACGCATTGCGAATCCGGAAGTGACGGGGGTTCCCCGCCCGGTCGAGTTCCTGTTCGGTTTCGGTCATTGGGTGGAGTTCCACCAATACCTGACCGTGGTGGCGATGGTTGCCCTCCTGGTGATTTGTATCACAGCCTGGCGACGTAATCCGGGGCATCCGTACGTGCTGATGGCAATAGCCTCGACAGCGATCGTCTGGCAGGACCCGGTCATGAACTGGGCTCCCTATGCGGTCTACAACCCGCAGCTCTGGCATTGGCCGGAAGACTGGCCCCTCGTGACGCTGTCGCCTACGGTCGAGCCCTTCATCGTGGTTGGGTATGCGTTGTTCTATTTCGGACCTTATTTCCCCGCCGTCTGGGTTCTAAGACGCTTGCAGGCCAGACGGCCGATGGACGCATTCGTCTGGCGGAGGCCGTTGCTGAGCCTGGCCGCCTTGATCCTGGTATTCGGGTTCGTCATCGATATGCTGCTCGAGGTGACGCTGGTCCGCACCGGGCTCTACGTCTATTCGCAGGTGATTCCCTGGGGTTCGCTGTTTGCGGGAACCACCTTTCAGTTTCCGCTGATCTGGGAGTCCACATTTGTCACGTTCGTGATGATCCCGGCGGGCGTGCTCTGCTACCGGGACGATACCGGTCGCACGGTGGCCGAAAAGCTGGCGCAAAGACTTCGCATATTTCAGTCGCGTCCGGTCCTGGCCACATTCCTGGTCATGTTCGGCATCGTCAACATCGCCTATTTCATGTACGGCGCGGCCTTCGCCGCCATCCGTGCCAGCGGCGTCGCCACGGCAGTGGCCTGCCCCTATCCATACCCGGAAGCCAAAGTCTACGACCCGCAGGGCTTCTACGAGCGGGAGGGACAGCCCGGTCCCTACTTCGGGGGACGCTGGGATACATGGATGACGGGCCAGCCCGGCGGGCGGCCGCAGGCGAACCCGCTCAAGGAAAACGCCGGCTGTCTGCCGGCGAGAGTGTCCGGTGCGTAGCGTCGTCATCACGGGCGCGTCGCGAGGTCTCGGTCTCGCCTCCGCGACGTACCTGTATCAACAGGGCTGGCGTGTCGTTGCGGCGATGCGCTCGGTCGATGCGGGTCTTGCACGGCTGCGCGCTTCAAGCGGGGCGCCAGTCGACGATCCGCGCCTGATCGGAGTGAAGCTGGACCTGACGGATCCGGCCTCGATCCCGGCCGCCGCCCGGGCTATCGAGGCCGCCGTGGGTGCCCCGGATGTGGTCGTGCATAACGCGGGCGTCGCCGCATTTGCCGGTGTGGAAGAAACCCCGGACCAAGTCTGGGAGCAGCTGTTCGCAACCAATCTGTTCGGGCCCGTCGCACTCACCAAGGCCTTGCTGCCGGCCATGCGCACAAGAGGGCGTGGTCGCATTGTCGCGATATCAAGCGCAGGCGCTATCCGAGGCATGCCCGGCATCAGTGCCTACTCGGCGTCCAAGGGAGCGATTGAACGTTGGGCCGAAGCGCTGTCGCAGGAAATCGCACCGTTCGGACTCGGCGTCACGATCCTGGTCACCGGGACGTTCAACACCGACATCCTGACGGAGCAGACGCCGGACTACGGCGATCACAATGGCCCATACGCGTCGCTCTACCAGGGAATTCACAGCACGGGCAAAGCGGCGGTGAGCAAGGCCAGTCCGCCTGCGCGCTTTGCCCGCGCGTTGGCGGCGGCATTGGAAGACGAAGCGCCCATCGCGCGCCGAACCGTCGGAGCCGACGCGGCGGCACTCGCATTCATGGCCCGGCTGCTTCCGGGCTGGCTCGTGCATCAGATCATTCGAGTGGCGATGCGCATTCCCCGCAAGGGCGCACTGCATACGGGATCGCAGGGCCTGGTGACCGTGCAGGCGTCCGGTGCGCCTGCCGGGGGCGCCGGGCGAAAGATCGACTTCGTGGATCAGGTTGTCATCGTCAGCGGCGCCGGTCGAGGTCTCGGCCGGCTGTATGCGCTTGAGTTTGCGCGGCGCGGCGCGGCGGTCGTCGTCAACGATCTGGGTGGCTCCATGCACGGCGAGGGCGCGGATGCCGGCGTGGCCGATCAGGTCGTCGAGGAAATCAGGCGCGAGGGCGGCAGGGCCGTTGCCTCTCACGACTCGGTGGCCAGCCCGGAGGGCGGAGAGGCCATCGTTCGCAGGGCAGTAGAGGAGTTCGGGCGCCTCGACGCCGTCGTCAGCAATGCCGGGATCTTCGGCTCCGTCGACTTCGAAATGCTGACAGCCGAGGAGTGGCGGCGTATGTTGAATGTTCACCTCGACGGTAGCTTCTTCCTGAGCCAACCCGCGTTTCGCGTGATGAAATCACAAGGCTACGGCCGTTTCGTCTTCACCTCGTCGTCCGCGGGAATGTTCGGGCAGCCACAGGAAGCACACTACGCCGCCGCCAAGGCCGGGGTCGTCGGACTGTCGAACGTCATCGCAATCGAGGGCGAGGCCTGCGGTATCAAGGCCAACTGCGTCCTGCCGTTCGGGCACTCGCGGATGGTGACCGAGACCGTGGGCGGCGACGATGCCGCCGCGCAGTTCCCGTTCCTGCAACTGATCGACCCCAAGTTCGTCGTGCCCATGGTGGTCTTCCTGGCGAGTCGTACCTGTGAGCTGACCCATCACAATTACTCGACCGGAGCGGGTCGTTATGCCCGCGTCTTCGTCGGACTTGGCGAAGGCTGGCTCGCGGCACCGGGGAGCGAGCCGACGGCGGAGGACATCGCGGGGAATCTCGACGAGGTGTCGGCGACCCAGCCCTTCACGGTCCCCTCGTCGATCGTTGACGAGGTCATGCAGATCAGCTTGCGGCGGGGCTTGGGCCAGGGCGGCGCACCTGGCAACGAGGCCGAGACGCGATTCACCGCGGAGACCAGGCTTGCCGCGATTCTGGACGACCCGAAGGCCAAAGCCGTCATGGCGAAGCACTATCCCGAGATCGCGAACGCGGGCCCGCTGTTGCGGATGGGACGCGGCCTGACGCTCAGGCAAATCTCCGCCTTTCCGCAGGCGAAGATGCCGCCCGAGCGGTTGCAGACGATCGTCGACGATCTCCAGAAGCTTTAGCCGGCTTGGACGACATGGCGCAAGGCGAAAGCATTTCTCGGCTGGGAATGCTGGCGTCAGCTCTCTCCGGCCGGGATATTGCCATCGACCACGCCGCTGCCGGCATGCCGGCGTGGACGAATGGAGCGGTGATCTTTGTCAGCGGCGCCGCCGACGTCCAGACGCAGATCAAGGAACTTTGCGTTCAAAGCGCTCTGCTCGCGGCAGGCAGTCTGGACAGGGAGCTTGTACAGCGCCTGGCGCGGCGGCCGGAACTGTCCAGGCGATATCTGGCCGTCGAAGGGGCCCGCGTGTTGGCGGCACTGGAGCGCGTGTTGCCCCCGTTGATGCTCCCGCTCATCGACCACTCGATGGCATCTTTCTCAAAATCACCGGTGACGTCGCTGCATATTGCCCTGAGCCGGGAAGGTATCGAAGATCCACCGCCGGTGTTCGGGTCGATCCGGGTACGGGAACTGCTGGCTGCACGGCCTCGTGCCGGAGAGGTGGCTTCTCCCGGCTTGCATATCGCGCGTGAGCGGCGGGACAAAGAGCTTGCCGAACTGGCTCATGATGCAGATCAGGACGGCCAGGATGCCGAAGATGTTGCCACCAGCCCGGTGGGTGGCGGCGGGGGGCTGGGCCGGCTGCTGCAGAAGATGTTCCAGGTGGTACGGCAGCTCAAGGGTGGCGGACCTCCGGGCGCCGATGCCCCGACGCACTGGTCCCGGTCGAGGCCGCGAGGCGGCGTGCGTTCCCTGCCTTCCACGGCAACCGCCGAAGCGGTCGCCGACGTGCTTGGCGCAAGCTGCGGAATCCTGTATCCGGAGTGGGATGTCCATCGGCATTGCTACCGGCCCGAGTGGTGCACCGTGAAGGAAGTGGACGCGCCGATGGACCAGCATGCATCGGTGGAGTGGCTGGAGTGGTATGGATGGCGGCGCCCGCTCGCGCGCCTGGGAATGGGCTTCGACCGCCTTCGTGGCCAGGCCCAGGGTGACGACGTCGACATCGATGCCGCGGTCGAGGCGCAAGTGCAGCTGCTGGCGGGTACGGTGCCGGACGAAGCTACTTATGTGGAGAGCCGGCGGCATCGGCGCGACCTGTCGGTGCTGATCCTGCTGGACATATCGGGTTCCGTCAGGCAGACCAGCCCGGCGGGCCGCGACGTTCACCAGCAGCAACGCGAGGTCGCTGCCGGGCTCGCCACGGTGCTGCATGAAATCGGGGATCGCGTAGCCCTGTATGCATTCCACTCGCAGGGGCGATCGGCGGTTCACCTGGTTCCGGTCAAGCGTTTCGACGATGGGCTGGACAGCCTGGTCATGCGCAGGCTCCACAGCCTCGTCCCCGGCGCTTATTCGAGGCTGGGCGCCGCGATTCGCCATGGGGCCACGGTGTTGATGGAGCGCGGTGGAACATCGAGGCGATTGCTGTTGGTGCTTTCCGATGGGCTTGCCTATGACCATGGCTATGAACCTGCATACGGCGCGGCGGATGCGCGACAGGCCCTGGCGGAGGCCCGCCGCGACGGAGTCGGGTGCCTGTGCCTGAGCGTCGGTGCGAACACGGACGCTGAATCGTTGGGACGGGTGTTCGGAAGTGCCGCGCACGCCATCATCCACAGGGCCGACCAGCTTGATCTGCTGATCGGCCCGCTCTTCCGCCTGGCCCTGCGAAGCGCGGAGCTAAGGCGTCGGGCTGCATGAACATCGGAGGTCCCAGCCACCCCATGGCACCACACAACCACGATGCGAGTATCCGCGGCATGCAAGATCACATTCGGCCGTATTACGTTGCGGTGGCGAATGAAGAGCGGGTATTCAAGGCGGCCTTTCAGCAGGGGCTTTCGATCCTGCTCAAGGGGCCGACCGGTTGCGGCAAAACCCGCTTCGTCGAGGCCATGGCCCATGACCTGGACAGGCCGCTCATTACTGTCGCCTGCCACGACGATCTGACCACCGCCGATCTGGTCGGGCGTTTCCTGCTGCAGGGCGGCGAGACGAAGTGGGTGGACGGCCCGCTGACCAGGGCGGTACGCGAAGGTGCCATCTGCTACCTCGACGAGGTTGTGGAGGCCAGGCAGGACACGACCGTCGTGCTCCATCCTTTGGCGGACTACCGTCGCCAGCTGCCGCTCGAGCGCCTGGGGGAAACCTTGGCGGCCGCGCCGGGATTTTGCCTCGTCGTCTCCTACAACCCGGGCTATCAGAGCGTGCTCAAGGATCTCAAGGATTCCACTCGTCAGCGCATGGTGGCCATTGAATTCGGCTTTCCGGCACCCGACGTGGAGGAAAGAATCGTCGTGAACGAGGCTGGCGTCAGCCTTGAACAAGCCGCGAATCTGGTCCGCCTGGGACAGGCCATCCGCCGGCTCGAGGGCGGAGGGTTGCGCGAGGTCGCATCCACCAGGGTGCTGATCGCCGCCGGCCGGCTGGTCGCCGAAGGCTTGACGCCTGCCGAAGCTGCCCGGGCTGCGATCGCGGGACCGCTGACCGACGACGCACAGCTCACCAGCGGCCTGGCCGGGATGATCGACGTCTACCTGGGCAGCCAGGCGGGTTCCGCCTGACCGGCTGCGAGTTCAGGCTTTGACTTCCGGGCCGGAGAGCTGCCTGGCGGCCCACTCCCTGAGGTCGCCGATTTTGACTTTGCCGTTGGCGGTGACCGCCAGTTCGTCATCGCGCAGCAGCAGGATGTGGCGGGGCAGCTTGTAACTGGCCAGGCGTTCCTTGAGGAAGCCGGTGATCGCAGCGGTTTCGAGCGTGACGCCATCCTGCGGGACGATGCACGAAACCACCATCTCGCCGAGCGTGTCGTGCGGTATGCCGATGGTCTGGGCGCGGCGCACGCCCGGGAACAAGGCCAGGGCGGCGTCGATTTCCAGCGGTGAGACATTGGCGCCGCCGGTCTTGATGATTTCGGTCAGGCGGCCTTCCCAATACAGGCGGCCGACGTCGTCGACATAGCCGCCGTCACCGGTGCGGTAGTAGCCGTCCTCGTCGAAGGTTTCCTCCGCGGTCTTGCCGCTATACCCGGTCATCAGGGTCGGGCCCTTGACACAGATTTCCCCCCGCTGGCCGCGTGGGACCACGGCGCCGCTGAGCGGGTCGACGATCTTGAGGACGTTGCCGGGCAGGGGCACGCCGGCGCTGCCGGCATATTGTTCCGCCGTGGTGTCGGCCGAGTACGAGGTGATGATCGTCATGGTCTCGGTAGCGCCGAACGACATGGGCAGGCGCCAGTCGGTCTCGACCGTCGGATGCGTCTTGAGTAGTTCGGAGTTGGTGATGTAGCGCAGGCTGCTCAGGTCGCTCGACGCCCAGTTGGGGGCTTCCTTCAGGCGCGCCCACTGGTGCGGGCGCCCGGACAGGAAGTTCACGCGCTCGGCTTGCATGAGCCGCAGGGCCCATGCGGGTTCGAAGTAAGGCTGCAGGACGACCGAGCCGCCGGTGGAGAGGGCTACGCCGACGATCATGGTGATGTTGGCGGACCAGAAAAAGCCGTTGCCGGTCCAGCTCCGCACCGGGCCTTCCACGCTCATCACGCGCGGCCAGCGCCACCACTGGATGGCGAAGGCGCGCTGGGTGTGCAGGATCGCCTTGGGCAGGCTGGTGGTGCCGGACGAGAAGAACAGTCCGCCGGCGTCCGCAGGCGTGATGGACTGCGCCCGCGCTTCGACCACGCGGTCGGGAATGTCGCGTCCGGCGGCCAGGAACTCGGCCCAGGACTCGAAGGCGCGCGCCTGCACGTCGGCCTCGCCGCGACCGGTCACGGATTCCAGGCGCACCAGGTGCCGCAGGAACGGGAACTTGTAGGATTGCAGCGCGCCGCGATCCGCGCCATGGATGGCTGGTTCCAGTTCCGCCAGCAGGGCGCCGAAGTCCTTCTTCAGGATACGGCCGTCGAAAAGCAGGACCGATACGCCCGACATCGCGAGCAGCTGCTCCAGCTCCGCCGCCGTCGAAAAGGTGCTCAGGCCCACCGATACCCCGCCCGCAAGCGCGGTGCCGAACACCGCGGCGAGGTACTCCGGCCGGTTGGTCATCAGGATGCCGACGCGGCTGTTCTTGCCGACCCCCAGGGCGATCAGAGCCTTGGCGACTTCGACCGACTTGTGCCACAGCACGGAATAGGTCCAGCGCTCCACCCCTTCCGGGGTGTGCATCACCAGGGCTTCGCGCGAGGCATGGCGGGCGCTCACCTCGCGCAGATAGCCGGGGATCGTCAGTGCACCCAGGCCGGGTTCCTCTTGCAGCGGGATGCCGTGAACGATCGACAGCTTTGGAGTCGGTGCGACGGTGTCCATTGGATCCAAGGTCCGGCGCTTTCGCTTTCTCAGCAGGGCAGCTGCACGTCCGCGTTGGCGGTGAGAATGGTGTCGCCGTCCTGCGTGGTCATCTTCAGCTGGACCTTGACGGCGGGGAAGCCGTAGGGCGACAGGGCGGTTTTCTCGACGACTTCGCCGTCGATGTAAGTGACATCGCCCTCGAAGGCCGGGCTGCGGAACTGGGTCTGGGAATGCCAGATGTAGCCTTCGTGGCCGGCCCAGTAGGCGATGGTGTCCAGGCACCAGGCGTTCATCGACGAGCCGTAGCCGTAGGTGCCGCCCATGCCGACCTTCTCGCCTTTGTCGGCGTTGATGTGCCCGCTCGATGGGCCGTAGAAGAGCCCGTCCTTCTTGCGGGGATCGATCCTGCCGGCCTCGTGATCGTAGGTCATGTTCGGGTCGAAACCGGCGTCCTCCTTGGCGGGGTCGTAGACGCCGGCCGGAGGGTTCCAGCGCCAGGTGCCCCAGATGTTCTGGCGGTGCGCGCGGCATTCCAGCGCGAAGGTGATGATCGAATGCGGACCGATCACGCGGCGGGGGAGCTTCTGGCCCACCTGGACCTCGTCGTAGTGCGGCGATCGGCCCTCGCGATTGGACAGGATCCAGTCCATGCGCACGCGCTGGATGGCGTCGAGCTCCGCGGCGCTCCACTTGCGGGGGAGGCGCTGCTGCTTGTCGTACATGCCGCGCATCTTTGCTTCTTCGACCAGGTAGCGGATCGCGGTGGCCCGCTCCTTGGCGACGAGCACGCCGTCCTGGTTGCGGTGCACGGTGTCGCCGCGGGTGAACACCGTCGGCCCGGCGAACTTGGTGTCGCCGACCTTGTAGCCGTCGAAGCGGCGCTCCTGGAACAGCTTGTCGCCGGGCCGTATGCGGGAGCCGTAGAACCACCACTCCTCGCCGCCGAAAATCAGGTGCGAGCCCGGGATCCTGCCGACACAGGCCGGATGGCAGCCGTGGCCGTAGTCCATCGCCACGGTGAAGGACTGCGGCGCCACCAGGCCGCCGAAGCGCGAGCTTCTGGCGATTTCCTCGTCCCAGTGAATGGGGTTGGGATAATCCATCGCCTGCACCCAGCGACGGATATCCGTTCCGTTACAGGGCTGCCACAGCTCGGCGAAGATGACGGGCTTGCCGACCCACTTGTCGACGTCGCTGAGGTCGAGCTTCACATCGCCGCTGCTTTCGCTGGAACCGGACATGGAGCCTGCTCAGGCATTGACGTTGACGACGACACGTCCGCGCACCTTGCCCTGCAGCAGGTCGGCCGCGGTGGGAATCGCCTGCGCAAGACCGATCTCCGTGGCGATCAGGTTGAGCGAGGCGGGGGCCAGGTCGCGCGCCAGGCGCTGCCAGGCCGCCAGGCGCGGCGGCTTGGGCGCCATCACGCTATCGACGCCGAGCAGCGACACGCCGCGCAGGATGAACGGCGCCACGCTGGCCGGGAAATCCATGCCCTGGGCCAGGCCGCAGGCCGCGACGGCGCCGCCATAACGGGTCTGGGCGCAGGCATTGGCGAGGGTATGGCTGCCGACGGAGTCCACCACGCCGGCCCAGCGCTCCTTTTGCAGGGGCTTGCCGGCCGCGGCCAGCTCGGCACGATCGATGATCGTCCTGGCGCCGAGCTGCTTGAGGTACTCGCCCTCCGCTGCCTTGCCGGTGGCCGCGGCGACGCCGAATCCCAGCTTGCTGAGCAGCGCCACGGCGAAACTGCCGACGCCGCCGGTGGCGCCGGTGACCAGCACTTCGCCCTGATCGGGCTTGAGGCCGTGTCTCAGCAGGGCTTCCACGCACAGGCTGGCGGTGTAGCCGGCCGTGCCGATGGCCATGGCCTGCCGGCTGCTCAGCCCGGCGGGCAGGGGGATCAGCCAGTTGCCGTTGACCCGGGCCCGCTGGGCCAGGCCGCCCCAGTGCGTTTCGCCGACGCCCCATCCGTTGAGGATGACGTGGTCGCCGGCCTTCCAGTCGGCGTGGCTGCTGTGCCTGACCACGCCGGCGAAGTCGATGCCCGGGACCATCGGGAACTTGCGCACCACCGGCGACTTGCCGGTGATGGCCAGCGCATCCTTGTAGTTGAGGGTCGAAAACTCCACGTCTACGGTGACGTCGCCTTCCACCAGCTGCGCTTCGTCGAGCTGGGTGAGCTCCACGGTCTGGCCGGATTCACCTTTCTTGATCAACACTGCAGCGAACATAAAAGCCCCTGGCTTTGGAATCGGGAGGGATGCGGGCACCGTCCATTGCGGCCGGGCATCCCGCTGCCATAACTATACATCATTGTTGAATAGTAACACCGGGCGCGGAAGCCGACGGTGCAGGGCCGGCCGATTTCGCGAATCGGCAATTGCAATGGCAGTGCGGGGCAAGCCGCGAGAGGGCATGGACGTATTCAGAGGCCGCCCAGCAGGGCGTCGGCGAGGTCGGGTTCGTAGCAGTCCGGGCGCCGGCCCAGTTGCTGGTTCAGCAGGGCCCGCTTGAGGAACAGGTGGCAGGGATGCTCGACGGTCATGCCGATGCCGCCGTGCAGCTGCAGCGCCTCTTCCGCCAGGCTTGCGTACATCGAGCACGCCAGGTACTTGGCCGCCTTTGCCGCCGCTTCCGCACCCGGCGCATCGAGCGAGTCGCCGATGCGGTCGAGGCTGCCGATCAGCAGGGCCTCCGCCGCAGCCAGCTGGGTCTTGAGATCCGCGCAACGATGCTTGAGGGCCTGGAACAGCGCAAGCGGCCGGGCGAACTGCCGGCGGGTCTGCAGGTAATCGACGGTTCGTTCCAGCAGGGCGCCGGCGCCGCCGACCGAATCGGCCGCAAGGGCGAGGTCGCGCTGGATCGATAGTGCGCGGCAAAGCGCTTGTGCATCGGTTTCACGGGCGAGCATCAGCGGCTCGTCCAGCGCTACGTCGGTGAAGTGCACGTCGAACAAGCGCCGGGTGGAGTCCCAGGTGGGGCGATAGGTGAGCTGCACGCCGGCCCGGTCGAGCGGCACCAGGGCGACGCAGTCCGCCGCCGAGGAACACACCAGGATGTGACTGGCTTTGTCCGCCGATGGAACAGCCGATGCCACACCGCGCAGCGTGAGCTTGCCGGCGGCGACGCGTGCAATCTGGGTGCTGTCGCTCAGCGGCGTGCAGACGTATTCGCCCGCCGTCAGGCGTTGCACCCAGTCGGCGCGTCGGCCCGCCCCGATCCGGCAGACCGCGTCGATCGCCAGCGTCGCCGAGGCGTAGGGGACACTGGCAAGGCCGCGGCCCAGCTCGGTGTGAAAGGCGCAGGCGCCGCTGAGACCCTGTCCCAGGCCGCCGAGCTCCTCCGGCACGGCCACCAGCAACCAGCCGAGTTCGGTGACGAGGTCCCAGGTGCTGGGTTCCGCCGCAGCGAGGCCAAGCTCGGCCAGCACATGTCGCGCCGACTCGCGCAGTTGGTGCAAGGTCTCGCTCACGGTGCGGTCCAGGTCTTCGGTTCGCGCGGCATGCCGAGCATGCGCTCGGCGATGATGTTGCGCTGGATCTCGTCGCTGCCGCCGGCGATGGTCCAGTTGTACGAGTTCATGAAGTCGACCGCCCAGTTGCCGGTTTCCTGGCTGCCGCCGCGGGTGAAGTCCTCGCGGTACTGGCCCGGCAGGCCGCTGATGCGCAATCCGAGCGCGACGAACTCGCGCAGGGTGCGGGAATACCAGAGCTTGACGATCGAGGCGTCGCCTGGCGCCTCCTCCCCGGAGATGCGCTTCGTCAGGTAGCGGTCCGCCAGCGCACAGGCCGCGTCGACCTTGGCGACGAGCCGGCCGAGGTCGCGCCGCAGGGCCTGGTCGCCGGCGCAGCCGCGCTCCTGCATCAGCGCCGCGATGCGCCCGAGCGAGCAGCGCATGCGCTGCGTCAGCTCCACCAGCGTGAGGCCCCGCTCCGAGGCCAGCGTGGACTGGGCCACCGCCCAGCCCTCGCCTTCGCGGCCGACCCGGTTTTCGATGGGGATCTCCACGTCGTCCAGGAAGATCTCGCCGAATTCGTCGTCGCCGGTGATCTGCGCGATCGGGCGTACCGATACGCCTTTGCTGCGCATATCCAGCAACAGGTAGGTCAGTCCCCCCTGGGGAGGCTGGGAGGCCCCGGTCCGGACGAGCAGCAGGCAGCGATCGGCGTATTGCGCCATGGTCGACCAGGTCTTCTGGCCGTTGACGACGTAGCGATCGCCACGCAGCTCGGCGCGCGTCCGCAGCGAGGCCAGGTCGGAGCCCGCGTTGGGTTCGGAGAAGCCCTGGCACCAGATGTCGCCCTGGATGATTGCGGGCAGGTAGCGGCCCTTCTGCTCCGGCGTGCCCCACTCCATGAGGGTGCAGGCGGCGTGGTAGAGCGCCACGAAATACAGGATCAGGCGCGGCGCGTCGGCACGCGCCACCTCCTCGTAGATCACTTTCTGTTCGGCCAGCGAGCGGCCGCCGCCGGGCCAGCCGGCGGGCCAATGCGGCGTGGCGTAGCCGGCTTCCACCAGCCTGGCAAACCATTCGCGCTGGGCGCGTACGAAGGTGTCCTGACCGGTCCCCGTCATGGCGGCTCGCCAGTTACGCGGGACGTTCTGCTCCAGCCAGGCTCTGACGCCGAGGCGAAGCAGTTCGGGATCCTGCTGCTGGGTCATGCTGGCCGAACCTTCGCCGATCAAGTTGCGACCTCTTTTATCAGCACCTCGATCCACTCGTCCACCACGCGCACCTCGTAGGTGGCGATCGGCTTGACCGCGGGCGGGTTCAAGGCCTTGCCGGTGGCGAGGTCGAAGCGTGCGCCATGGGTGGGACAGGCGATCCAGGTTGCCGACATGCGGCCGCGTTCCAGTGGCTTTTCCGCATGTGTGCAGATGTTCGAGATCGCGTAAAGCCGCTGGTTGGAGTTGCAGATCAGGATGCAGCGGTCGCCGACCTGTACCGCCTTCTTGGTTCCGGGCGGAACCTCCGCGGCGCTCAGTACGCGGTGAAACGAGTCCGCCACCTCAGCTTTTCTGGCCGAGGTACTGGTCGACCGTGCGTTCGAAGTGGCGCACCCGGATCTCCTGGTAGTTGCCCAGGGTCAGGCCGCGCTTGGCGCTGGCCTCGATGCCCTCCTGCTGCAGGCGCAGGTTGTCGGTGTCCTGGTCGAGGATGACCCCGAACCCCTGGTCCATGCCGGCGGCCTCGGTGAAGGACTGGTCGTCGCGCAGCTCGATCGGCTCGGCCGGGGCGGGACGCTGGCCGTCGAGCGGGACCGGGCGCAGGAACAGCACCTCGTACAGGCATTTGCGGTGATCGAAGCGGTCCGGCCGGAAGCGGTAGACCATCGGCAGGGAAATGCCGGGAAACAGGAAGGTATTCGGAAAGACGGTGTAGGAGAAGCAGTCCAGCAGCTCGGAATCCGAAACCTTGCTCAGGTCGGTGTTGGTGGCCTTTTCGAACATGCCGCGGAACATCTGGGCCATCACTTCGCGCGCCGTGGCGCCGCCGGAGAGCGTGCGCTGCACACTGCCCAGCGCGCCGCTGTCGCCGAGCGTGAACTGGTTGAGGATGTCCTGTTCGGTGTGCTTGCCGTATAGGTGCGGGCTCAGCACGCCGAGCGTGGAGATGAAGCGGTCGACGTGGTCGCCGTAGACGTCGTACTGCGAGTTGGCGTCGCCGTTGGAAACGGCCACCTGGGGATGCGTTTCGATGACGTGGTAGGCCTCCATGAAGGCCTCGATCACCAGCTTCCAGTTGGCCGGCAGCCGTTTGGACACGTGCAGGTAGACGTAGCGGTCCTCCAGCTTCCAGGCTTGGATGTGGGCCAGGGCCTCGGGGCCCAGGTACTCGGCCAGCGAAGGCGCCGCCTGGTCCATGTTGATGAACACGAAGCCCGCCAGCCGCTCGACCCGCGCCTGCGGCAGGGTGAACTTCTTGGGATCGACGTGCGGGAAGTCCCAGTGGCAGGTGGTCGACTTGTGCGAGCCGTCGACGTTCCAGCACCAGCCGTGGAAGCTGCAGCGGAACTCCTCGGCGTTGCCCACGGTGCCGGAGGCGCGCAGCTTGGTGCCGCGATGCAGGCAGGCATTGTAGTGGGCGCGGATTTCGTTCTGCGCCACGCGGGTGATGATGAACGAATAGGGGCCGATGTCGTAGACGTAGTAGTCGCCGACCTCTGGAATGTGTTCCTCGCGGCAGGCGAATTGCCAAGTCTTCTTCCACAGCGTATCGAATTCCTTCCTGGCGTAGGCGGGATCGATGTAGCGGTCGGTGGGGATGTCCTGGTCGCCCATGAACTCGTAGGACTCAGAGCGGACCCAGGCCGGCGCCGGCACCTTGTCGCGGGCGATGATCTCCTGCGTGGTCGGAGCCCCCGGGCAGCGGGTCTCGCCTTTGGGCGGCGTGGTGTTTTTGCCTGCTTCGATCGTCTCGCCAGCCATGGGTGCTTCTCCGCAAGCTTCTTGAGGGTATGTTTGCTATGCCGCCGCGCGCCGGCTCACGGCGGCGCTGGTGTTCTTGTAGACCGCGCCGTGCTTCATGATGACCGCCAGGCGGTCGGCGTTCTGGAGCACTGTCAGGTCCGTCAGCGGATCGCCGTCGACGAGGAGCAGGTCGGCGAGTTGGCCTTCCTTGATCTCGCCGAGCCGGTCGTCGCCCCGGCTCATCAGCCAGCCGCCGTTGCGCGTGGCGCATTGAAGTGCGCTCGCTGGCGTGTAGCCGTAGTACTTGACGAAGAATTCCAGGTCGCGGGCGTTGGTGCCGTTGCGGCTCCAGGCGAAGCCATAGTCGCCGCCGATGAGATGACGGATGCCGCGCTTGCGCAGCTCGGTATGGGTTTTCACCGAGGCTTCGAGCAGCGCCGGGATGCCCATGTAGCCGCCGACTTCGGCGCTCAGGCCGTTGGGCGCCGCCTCGTTGTTGACGATGGTGTGGAACAGGCTGACGGTCGGCGCGACGAAGACCCGGTCCCTGGCCTGCTCGAACAGGTCCAGCGTCTCCTCGTCGGAGTATTCGCAGTGGAACAGCACGTCCACTCCGGCCCGCAGGCAGGCCTGGGTGCCGGCGATCGAGCGCGTATGCGCGTTGACCTTGCGTCCGTAGGCGTGGGCGGTCTCCACCGCCATGCGGATCTCCTCGAACGACATCGGCGTGGTGTGGGCTGGTGTGCTCGGGTAGAAGGGATCGCCGGAGACGTCGAGCTTGATGTTGTCGCAGCCCTCGCGGCAACACAGCCGCACGGCCTTGCGCATCTCCTCGGGGCCGTCGACGATGATCGACGGGCTTTGGCGCGGATTGTGCAGCCGGCTCTCGTCCCCCATGCCTCCGGTGACGGAGATTTCCGGCGAGCCGGCGCGGATGCGCGGGCCCGGCAGGCGGCCGGCATCGACCTCGTTGCGCACCGCCACGCCCAGCCGCATCTTGGCTTCCGAGGCACCCCAGGCGCTGGTGAAACCGTGGTCGAGCAGCACCTTGGCGACGCGCGCCGTCAGCAGGGTGTGCTCCTCGGGCGGCGGTGTGATGAGGTCTTCGGTGGCGGCCACCGTTTCGAAGGACAGGTGCGCATGGCCCTCGGTCATGCCCGGCATCAGGAACATGCCGCGCGCGTCGATGACCTCGCAGCCGCCCTGCGTGAGTTGTCCGGGGGATCTGGACACCGCGGCGATGCGATTGCCTTCGACCAGCACGTCGCCGGGGAATGCGGGAGCGCCAGTGGCGTCCCACACCCTGGCGCCCGCAAAGATTGTTCTCGCCATCGGACCGCACCTCACCGCGCTACGCAAAGCCATTGCAACGATTAGGAATTATGCCGT
The DNA here is from genome assembly GCA_031291075.1 of Nevskia sp. Classification (GTDB taxonomy): domain Bacteria; phylum Pseudomonadota; class Gammaproteobacteria; order Nevskiales; family Nevskiaceae; genus Nevskia. The sequence continues at coordinate 43,169 of JARLJS010000151.1, forward strand.
TGGTACGGGGGGGCAGAATGACCGGGCACGCAAGGCGTTTTGTCTGCCCCGGCCAGTCGCCGGGCGCGCGCGGCGCCGGGTTCCCGGCGGCGGCCCGGGATTGCTGCGGGTCAAGCCGGTTCGGCTTCGAGGTGCCGGCCCGGCTTGGCCAGCAGCGGGACCAGGATCAGCAAGGTGAGCACGCCCCAGGACAGCAAGCGGTACATGTCGCTGTAGGCCATCACGGCGGCCTGCTGGCCCGCCATCTGCGCCAGCCGGCCGATCGCGGCACCCGAGGCGCTGTTGCCGAGTGCCGGGGTGAAGGCTCGGGTCAGGCTGGACAAGGCCTCGCGCACCGGTTCACGCGACAGGCGGGTGGACTCGGCCAGGCCCTGCCAGTGGGCCCAGGTGTTGTGGTTCATCAGCGTGCTCACCAGGGCCAGGCCGATGGCCCCGCCGAGGTTGCGCGTGACGTTGTACAGGGCGCTGGCGTTTTTCACCTCGCGCATGCCCAGTGTGCCCATGGCCAGATCGGTCAGCGGAATCATGCAGAACAGGTTGCCGAAGCCGCGCAGCACCTGCAGCAGTGCGAACTCCCAGAAACCCCAGTCGGCGGTCAGGCGGACGTTGATCAAGCCCCCGATGGACAACAGCACGATGCCCACGCTCACCAGGGCGCGCGGCTCCATCACCCGCGACAGCCGTCCGGCCAGAGGTGCGGCGACGAACATCGACCCGCCCTGGACCATCATGATCTCGCCGATCTGCACCGGGTTATAGCCACGGACCTGGCCGAGGAACAAGGGCGTGATGTAGATCAGCGTGTACATGCTCACGCCCAGGACCGCGGCGAACAGGCAGCCGATCGCGAAATTGCGATTGCGCATGGTGCGCAGCTCGACGATGGGGTGCTCGGTGGTCAGTGTCCGCCAGAAGAACAGGGCGCCGGCGACGGCGGCAACGGCGGTGGTCAGGGCCACCGTGTCGTCAGACAGCCAGTCCTTGCGCGGGCCCGTGTCCAGGGTGTACTCCATGCCGCCCAGGAACAGGGCCATCAACAGCACGCCCGGGAAGTCCGTCAGCTTGAGCATCTGCGGCTGCGGCTTGTCGATGTCGATGTGCCGCCACACGGTGGAGGCGCACAGGATGCCCGGTGCCAGGTTGAGCAGGAACAGCCAGTGCCAGGAGGAAAACTCGGTGATGAAGCCGCCGAGAGTCGGGCCCAGGGTCGAGCCCAGCGTGGTGGTCATGCCCAGCAGCACGCGCGGCAGGATGCGTCGCTGCTGCTCCGGGAACAGGATGAACAGGGTGGCGAAGGTGGTCGGGATCATGCCGGCGCCGAGCAGGCCCTGCAGCAGGCGGAACACCACCATCGAGCCCAGACTCCAGGAAGCGGCGCAGCCGAGGCTGGCGAGCACGAAGCCGAGCGAGCAGGCGACGAAGTACACCCGCGTCGACAGCATGCGCGACAGGTAGCCGGACAAGGGCACGCCGATCACTTCCGCGATCAGGTACGAGGTCTGCACCCACTGGATCTCGTCGGGGCTGGCCGACAGCCCGGCCTGGATTTCGTTGATCGAGCTGGCGACGATCTGCACGTCGAGCACGGCCATGAAGTTGCCGATGACCATCGCCATGTAACCGGCCCACTCCCGGCGACGGCGTTGTCGCTCCTGCGCCGGCATGGCCGCATGAGGCGCTGGCAGAAGCTGGTTCATCAGGTGCTTGGGTGCTGCCGGGTTTATTGTTGTAATGAACAGTGTTGTTCATTCTCGGTTGCGCCGGACGCGAAAGTCAATCGTCGGCCTCGCCCGGATGACCGGACACGCAGCTCCATTTGCCTGTTTCCGCCACAGGCTCCATGCAGCGGGCCGTCCCTGGCTAGACTCAGGCGTTGACCATGGCCGGAACGTGTCCGCGAGGGAGGCAAAGATGATCAGAGGCATCCACCACGTGGCGGTCCACGTTCACGACCTGGAGCGGATGATGCGGTTCTACCGCGAGGCATTCGGATTCGAGGTGGTGGGTGAGCCGTTCGGCTGGCAGGAGAGTGAGTTCATCGACAGGATCGTGGATGTCCCCGGCTCGGCGGCCCGCGGCGCAATGCTGCGTGCCGGCACCTGCTACCTGGAGCTATTCCAGTACAGCGTGCCGGCTCCCACGGTGACGCGGGCGCTGCGCCCATACGACAAGGGCTACACCCACTTCTGCCTCGACGTGACCGATATCGAGCACGAGTTCGAGCGCCTCAAGGGCCTGGGCATGAGCTTCAGCCAGCCGGGGCCGATCGACGTCGGCCATGTGAAGTCCATCTACGGCCGCGATCCGGAAGGCAACCTGGTCGAGCTGCAGCAGACGGCGCCGCACTGTGATTTCCGTCTCGACCTGCTGCGGCAGTGAAGTGCGCTTCGCCGGCAGCGGAAGGGCGGGGAGCGCGCGCTGGTGAAGAGCCTCAAGCAGGCGGTCACTCTGGAGGACAAGTACCGCCAGGCCGGCGGGCGCGTCTTCATTTCGTCGAACCAGGCGCTGGTGCGCCTGCCGCTGGACCAGATCCGCCGGGACCGGGCGGCGGGCTTGAAGACCGCCGGCTACATTTCCGGCTATCGTGGCTCGCCGTTGGGGGTTTATGACTCGGCGCTGTGGGGTGCGCAATCGCTGCTCGACGAACACGGCATCCGCTTCGCGCCCGGGCTGAACGAGGAACTGGCGGTCAGCGCGATCCGGGGCACGCAGGAACTGCGGTGGTTCGGCAAATCGGATCTCGATGGCGTGTTCGGCCTGTGGTATGGCAAAGGCATCGGGGTGGACCGCGCCTGCGAATCCTTGAAGCTTGGCAACCTGGAAGGGACCTCCGCTGCGGGCGGCTTCCTGGCGGTGGCCGGCGACGACCATGGCGGCAAGTCCTCCGACAGCGCCCACCAGTCCGAGCACACGCTGATCGCGGCGTTCCTGCCGATCCTGTATCCGGCGACCATCGGTGAGATTATCGAGTTCGGCCTGTTCGGCTGGGCCATGTCGCGCTACAGCGGCTGCTACGTCGGTCTCAAGTGCATCACCGATACCCTGGATCTGTCCGGCACGGTGGATCTGCCGGACCCGTGCCGGCCCTACGCGCTTCCCACCGACATCGAGCTGCCGCCGCAGGGCCTCAACCTGCGGCCGAACCTGCCGCCGCTGGTGGAGGAGGACCGGCTCGTCAACCAGCGCCTGCCGGCGGCCACGGCGTTCGCCAGGGCCAATGGCATCGACCGCGTGGTGATCGACGGCGAGCGGCGCAGCCTGACCATCGTCAGTGCCGGCAAGGCGTATCTTGACGTGCGGCAGGCGCTCGCCGACCTGGGCTTGGACGAGGCCGCCTGCGCGCGGCTGGGCGTGCGGCTGTACAAGCCGGGCTTGATCTGGCCGATGGACCGTCAGCGGCTGGTGGAGTTCGCCCAGGGCAGCGCCGCGATCCTGGTGGTGGAGGAAAAGCGTCCGGTCATGGAGGACCAGATCGCCCGGCACCTGTATGCGCTCGCCGCCGATCGCCGGCCGGCCCTCGCCGGCAAGCAGGACCTGCGCGGCGCGCCCCTGTTGCCGGCCGCGGGGGAGCTGGCGGTGCCGGCGGTGCGGCAGGCCATCCTGCGCCTGCTCGAGCAACTCGGCCTGGAAAGGGAGAGCATCCGCTCGCGTTTGGAGGAATGGAGTGGACTGGAGAGCCGCGCGGCGAAGCTCGGCAGCCCCGCCAGCCGCCCGGCGTATTTCTGCTCGGGCTGCCCGCACAACACCAGCACCAGGATTCCCGAGGGTTCGCTGGCGCTGGGCGGCATCGGATGCCATGGCCTGGCGGCGGTGGTGATGGATCGCAACACCCTGCAGTTCATGCCGATGGGGCACGAGGGCTCGCCCTGGGTGTCGGTGGGCCGCTTCGTGGATACGCCGCACGTGTTCCAGAACATGGGTGACGGCACCTACTCCCATTCCGGGATCCTCGCGATCCGCGCGGCGGTGGCGGCCAAGGCCAACATCACCTACAAGCTGCTGTACAACGACGCGGTGGCGATGACCGGCGGCCAGCCGGTCGAGCAGCAGATCACGCCGGTGGACATGGTGCAGCAGCTGCTGTCGGAAGGGGTGCGGCCGGTTCATCTGGTGTCGGATCACCCGGAGCAGTACGCGGAGGTGAAGCTCCCGCCGCAGGCGAGCCTGCATCACCGCGACGAACTGGACCGCCTGCAGCGCATGCTGCGCGAGACCAAGGGCGTGTCGGCGATCGTCTACGAGCAGACCTGCGCCGCCGAAAAGCGGCGCCGCCGCAAGCGCGGCCTGCTGGCGGACCCCGACGAGCGGGTGTTCATCAACTCCGAGGTGTGCGAAGGCTGCGGCGATTGTTCGGTGCAGTCCAATTGCCTGAGCGTGGTGCCGCTGGAGACCGAGTTCGGGCGCAAGCGCAGGATCGACCAGTCGAGCTGCAACAAGGACTACAGCTGCGTGAAGGGCTTCTGCCCTTCGTTCGTGACCGTCAGCGGGGCCAAGGTCGCGGTGCGCTCCTCCGCCGGCCCCGGGCGTCTGCAGCAGCTCATCGACGAGCTGCCCGAGCCGTCGCCCGCCTTGCTCGACGGACGGGGCTGCAACATCCTGGTGGCCGGCATCGGCGGCACGGGCGTGCTGACCATCGGCGCCTTGCTGGGCATGGCGGCGCACCTCGAAGGCAAGGGCTGCACGATCCTCGACATGACCGGCATGGCGCAGAAGGGCGGCGCGGTCACCAGCCACATCCGCATCGGCCCGGACCCTGCCGGCATCTACACCTCGCGGCTGTCCGAGGGCATGACCGACGTCCTGCTGGCCTGCGACATGGTGGTCGCCGCGAGCGTCGCCGTGCTCAGGACGCTGCGCCCTGACCACACGGCGGCGGTGCTCAACACGGACGTGGCGCCGACGGGCGATTTCCAGAGCAATAAGAATATCGATCTGAACGAGGGGCGGATGCGAGTGGCCATGGTCGAGGCACTCGGCGGCGGACCCTTGTCCGAAGTCGATGCGGGCTGGCTGGCCACCGAGCTGACCGGGGACAGCATCGGCACCAATGTCCTGATGCTCGGCTACGCGGCCCAGCGCGGGCTGCTGCCCGTGACCATCGCAGCGCTGCAGGAAGCCATCCGGCTGAACGGGACGTTCGTCGAGGGCAATCTGCGCACCTTCGCGCTGGGCCGGGTGGCGGCGCACGCGCCGGCTGCCCTCTATGGCAAGGTGGGCGGGAAGGCGGTGGCGGCGCCGCTGGATACCGTGGACCAGGTGCTGGCCAGCCGCACGCGCCTGCTGACCGCCTACCAGAGCCGTGCGTATGCCGCGCGCTATCTCGATTTCGTCGGCGAAGTCCGCGCCGGGGTTGCTGCGCTCAAGCTCAGGGACGGCGAGCTGCTGGTGCGGGAAGTGGCGCTGACCCTGGCGCGCCTGATGGCCTACAAGGACGAGTACGAAGTGGCGCGACTGTATGCCGACCCTGCCTTCATGCAGCGCCTGCGAGCGCAGTTTTCCGGCGACGTCAAACTGAGCTTCCACCTGGCGCCGCCGATGCTGCCGGGCCGCGATGCTTCGGGTCGGCCGAGGAAACACCGCTTCGGCGGCTGGATGATGGTCGCGTTCAGGCTGCTGGCGCGGTTGCGGGGTCTGCGCGGCACGGCCTTGGATCCGTTCGGCTATTTTCCGGAACGGCGCGTCGAGCGGCGGCTGGTCGACGAATACCGGTCCCTCGTGACCGAGACGGTCGGCCGGCTCGATGCGCTCAATGTCGCCGCCGGCGTCGAGCTGTTGCGGGCGGCACGGGATATCGGCGGCTACGGGCCGGTGAAGCAGGCCGCGATCCAGGATTATCGCGCCAGGTTGCCTGCGTTGCAGCAGGCCTTCGAGGCCGCCGCCGTGCAAGGGCGGGCGCGCGCCGCTTGAGCGGTGGCCATAACGAGGGAGTGCATGTATTTGACGTCAAAGAGGTGGGGGCGGTGTCACGGGAAATGCGCGGCATGAATTTCAGGACCCGCTTCACCGAGCTGGTGGGAATCGACTACCCGATCGTGCAGGGCGGCATGATGTGGGTGGGCCGCGCCGAGCTGGCGGCGGCGGTGTCGAATGCCGGCGGCCTCGGCATCCTGACAGCGCTGACCCAGCCCACGCCCGACGCGCTGCGCCAGGAGATCGAGCGCTGCCGTGGCATGACCGGCAAGCCGTTCGGGGTCAACCTGACCATCCTGCCCTCGGTCAAGCCGCCGCCGTACGCGGAGTACCGCAGGGCGATCATCGACAGCGGCGTGAAGATCGTCGAGACCGCCGGCCACAACCCGCGGGAACACGTCGAAGAGTTCAAGGCGCACGGCATCAAGGTGATCCACAAGTGCACGGCGGTGCGGCACGCGCTGTCGGCCGAGCGCCTTGGCGTGGACGCGATCTCGATCGACGGCTTCGAGTGCGCCGGTCACCCCGGCGAGGACGATATCCCCGGGCTGATCCTGATTCCGGCGGCGGCGGACCGGGTGAAGATCCCGATGATCGCTTCCGGCGGCTTCGGCGACGGACGCGGCCTGGTTGCGGCCCTGGCGCTGGGGGCCGAGGGGATCAATATGGGCACGCGCTTCTGCGCCACTGTGGAAGCTCCGATCCATCCGGCCGTCAAGCAGTTGCTGGTCGACAACGACGAGCGCGGCACCAACCTGATCTTCCGCGCCTTCAAGAACACGGCGCGGGTTGCCCGCAACAGCGTGTCGGAGCAAGTGGTGGAGATCCTGAAGCGGCCGGGGGCGAAGTTCGAGGACGTTGCCCATCTGGTCAAGGGGGCGCAGGGCCGGGTGGCGCTGGACAGCGGCGATCTCGACGCGGGCCTCATCTGGGCCGGGCAGGTGCAGGGGTTGATTCACGATATCCCGACCGTGGCGGAGCTGATCGGGCGGATCATGGGTGAGGCGCGCGACATCATTCGCGGCCGCCTGGCCGGCTGTCTCGGCTGAGGACGGTAACCGGCGCTATTTCACCACGGCCGGGGCGAGAGCTTCGTAGACGGCGGCGTAAACGGAATCCTTTGCGAGGGCATCCGAGATGACCAGATGCTCGCCGCCGGCACGGCGCGAAAGCTCCTGCAGCACGCCGTCGATATCGTCGGTCTCGACCTCGTAGATCGCCAGGTACGGCCAGGTGTGGCGCTCCCCCAGGCCGCGCGCGAGGCGGAAACGCTGCGCGGATTTGACTCCGGGCAAGGCCAGCATCTGCCGCATGTGGGCGTCCTCGTACCAGCGATGGTATTCGTCCTCGCGTCCAGCCACCGGCTGGCTGAGCACCATGAGCTTGTAGCAGGATGCCATCGGGTCCCCGGGTGACGTTCCGTGGCCAGCCTTAAGGCTTGAACACGGGTTTGCGCTTGTCCAGCAGGGCCTGCACGGCCTCGCGGTGATCGGCCGAACGCACGCTCAGGGATTCGTAAGCCAGGCCCGCGTCCATCAGCGCATGCGAGACGCGCTTCAGTTCGAGGTTGGTAAGCAGCTTGGTCCAGCGGATCGCGCGCGTGGCGCCGCCCAGCAGCCGCTCGCAGAATGCGTTGACTGCCGCATCCAGCTCGGCCACCGGCACGCAGTGGTTCACCAGTCCGATCTCCTCGGCTTTCTTCGCGCTCAGCAGCTCGCCAGTCATCAGGTATTCCTTGGCGCGCCCCAGGCCCACGCGCTGGGCCCAGATCGCGGCGCCGCCGTCGCCGGCGACCAGGCCTATGGCGACATGGGGATCGCCGATCTTTGCGCTATCCGCGGCGAAGATCACGTCGCAAAACAGCGCGAGTGTCGCGCCCAGGCCAACGGCGTGACCATTGAGGCGGCAGATCAGGGGTTTGTCGAGGTCGAGCATGGCGAACACGATGCGCTTGGCCAGCCGGACTTCCTCGTCGAACAGCTCGGGGTGCGCCGCGTTGTGAGCCATGTGCTGGGCGTCGCCGCCGGCCGAGAAGGCGCGGCCGGCGCCGGTTAGAAGGACCACGTCCGAGTGCTGGTCGGCCACGGCGAAGGCAAACACCGCGGCGAGCTCTTCGTGCATCGCCAGGTTGACCGAGTTGAGGGCTTCCGGCCGGTTGAGCGTGATCGTCAGCAGGCGCCCGGAGCGCTGCAGAACGATGGTCTGGTAGGTCGGAACCGGCTGATCCTGCGGCTGCGTCATCGGGTCAGGTCCTTTTGCGCTGCGAGGGTGGGGTCGTCTCCGTCCGCCACGCATCGGCGCGCTCGCGGAACGTGGTGAGGACGCGATCCCAGCGGCCGGCGTCGCGGTCGGAGAGGGCGATGTTGAAGCGCGTGGCATTGCGGAACTCCAGCACCTCGACGCCGTCCGGACCCGCTTCGTAAGCGTAGACGCGGCCGGCGGGGACAAACAGGCCGTCGCCTTTCTGCAGCACCCGTGAGCCGATGCGCAGCTCGCCGTCCAGCACATAATAAAGACAGTCGCTGTCGTGGCTATGAGGGGCCAGCACGTAGTGGCTCTTGAACCAGACGTACACCAGGCTCAGTCCCGTTTCACCGGGTTCGCTGAACAGGACCAGGTTCTTTTCACCGATCCCGGGTTTGACTCCCGCTTCGGCCAACCTGGCCATCACCGCTTGCAGCGCCTCGCCAGGCCTTTCGGTCGACATCGTTTCCGGACCTAGCGCCCTGGCATCCTTGGCGTAGAACACCTCGGTGCGCTTGCGCGGTGGGGTCGGGGCGCCGGCGGTGCTCATGGCCAGCTCGGGTCAGGCCGCCGCCCGGACCTCGGACGGCTGGCCTTGCCCGCGGGCCTGGGCCGCGATGTGCAGGGCGGCGACGTAACCGAAGGTCATGGCCGGACCGAGGGTCCCGCCGGCGCCCGGATAGCAGTTGCCGAACGGGCTGCCCGCGTTGTTGCCGGCCGCGTACAGCTTGGGGATGGGGTTGCCGGCGGTGTCCAGAACGCGCGCCTGTGCATCGGCTTTGAGGCCGCCTTTGGTGCCCAGGTCGCCGCAGTTGATTGCCACCGCGTAGTAGGGCGGAGTTGCGATCGTGCCGAGGCAGGGATTGGGCTTGACGTTGGCGTCGCCGAACATCTGGTCGTAGCTGTTGCCGCCGCGGCCGAACTCCGGATCGACCCCGCTGGCGGCATAGGCGTTCATGTTCGCGATCGTCTTGCGCAAGGCGTCGACCGGAACGTGGATCTTGGCGGCCAGCGCATCGATGGAAGTGGCGCGGAAAATATAGTGATCCCACCAGTCGACCGGGATGCTGCGGTCCGGCATGAGCACCGTCGGCATGATGCCGCCGGCGGTGAACTTGGTGCGGAAGCTGGCATCGAACACCAGCCAGCAAGGCGTATTGGCGCCGGTCTTGAGCTGATCGGCGACCATCGCCTTGCCGAACTCGTCGTAGCTGCAGGCTTCGTCGACGAAGCGCACGCCGTTGCGGTTGACGCATACGCTGTGGGGCCGGCCGACGTCGAAAGCGGCTTGGTGGATGTCCTCGAAGTTCGAGGCCTGGCGCATCGGGATGTGCATGGTGGGAATCCACCACCCCTCTTCGGTATGGGCGGTGGCGGCGCCGACTTTGAGGCCGGCGAGGAGGGCCTCGCCGCGGTTGGCATCCTCCGGCGTGCTGCTGTGCCGCGCCAGGCCCGGTACCGGGAAGAAGCGCTCGCGCAGTTCCTGGTTCCATTCGAAGCCGCCGGCGCACAGCACCACGCCGTGCCGTGCGTGGATGGTATAGCGGCGGCCGAAATGGCTGACCAGCACGCCGCTCACCTTGCCGTCGCCCAGCACCAGTTCCTCGAGCCGGGTCTCCTGCCGGACTTCGACGCGGCGGTCGAACAGTTTCTTGTAGATCCAGCCCATCAACGCCGCGCCCTGCGTGAAACGACGATCGCGGCGGGTGAGGCGACGCGTGTCAAAGTCGGTCCAGTAGCGCCACAACATCCTGAGGAAGGTGACGACCCAGCCCTTGGCGCGGGTCGAGATGGCAAAGAACTGCATCACGTCCATCGAATAGCGATTGAGCAGCTTGAAGCGTGCGTACTGCTCGCGCATCAGCGTGAAGTGTTCGCCAAGGGTCCGACCGTCGCAGGTGTCGCAGATCAGCGAACGGTCGGCGCGGGCGGCGGGGGCGGCGGTGTAGTAATCGGGCCAGGCGGCCGGCGCGATGGGAATCCCGGCTTCCTTGAGGAAACGCGCCATCTGTGGCGCCTGGCCGAGATAGGCGTCCAGCCGCTCCCGGTCGACGGGGACCTTGATCAGGCTGTCCAGATACTCCAGCGCCTTGGCGCGGCTGTCGTCGTTCGGCGTGAGCTGATGGTTGGGCACCCACAGCACCCCGCCCGAGGTGGCGGAGGTGCCGCCGTACTTGTGCGCCTTCTCGACGATGAGCACGGAAAGTCCGGACTCCGCCGCGCGCAGCGCCGCCGTGGCCCCGGCCGCGCCGGAACCGACCACGACCACATCATAGGTCTCGGAAGTGCCCATTACGTTCTCCTCGCCAAGACAGCGGTGTGCCGGCCGGCTCTATTCACTCGGGGCGACGGCCACCCTGACCCCATCCAATTCGGCTCTGAGCGTGATCTGGCAGCACAGGCGGCTGTTGCCGCGATGGGCGTCGGAGACCATGTCGAGCGTCGAGCTTTCGACCTCGTCGGCCGCGCCCACCCGTTCCAGCCACTCCGGCTCCACGTAGACATGGCAGGTCGCACAGGAGCAGCAGCCGCCACAGTCGCCGAGAATGCCTGCCACCATATTGTCCCGCGCGATCGTCATCAGCGACTGCCCGGGTTCGGCCTCGATGGTCTTCTCGATCCCATCCAGTTGTATGTACGTCACTTTAAGAGCTGCCACAGCACTCGGTCTCCTGCGGTCGGATGCGCCTGGCGATCCGGGTCGATGATCGAAACTAATCAACAGCGTTGATTGTGGCGTCGAACCGCCGCGGGCGCAACCCGGTTGGCGCCGGGCCGTCCCCTGCGCCCGCCTGCGCGGCGGCATTGGCGCGATGGCCGGCGGGCGTGCCTGAACCTGGTGCAAGCCTGAACAGGCGCTCAGGACGACATCGCCCGCGCCCGCGCCTCCATGATCTCCTTCAGGTGATTCACCGGATCGCCGGCGGTGATGCCGCCATCGACGGGGAGCACGATGCCGGTCACCTGGGCCGCCCGCTGGCTGGCGAGGAACAGGACCACCTGCGCCACGTCCTCGGGGGTGCCGTGGCGCTTGAGCGGCTGGTTGGAATCCATGACCGGGCTTACCGCCGCCTTGACGCGCGCCACCGTTTCCTCCGACATGCCGGGTTCGGCGAACGCCGTCAGCTGCGTGCGGATATGCCCCGGTGCCAGGCAGTTGACCCTGATTCCGTATTCGGCGAAGTCGATGGCGATTGATTTGCTGAACAGGATCACCGCGGCCTTGGAGGCCCGGTAGCTCATCAGGGCGTGGCCGGGCAGGATCCCTGCGATGGAGGCGTTGTTGATGATGACGCCGCCGCCGTGCCTGGACATGTGGCGGGCCGCGTTCTGGCTGCCGGCCATGACACCGAACAGGTTGATGCCTATGACCCGGCTGAAGTCCTTCAGGTCGTCGTCCAGGAAGCGGTCGTACATGGTGCCGGCGATCCCGGCGTTGTTGAACATGATGTGCAGCCCGCCGAAGCGGTCCACCGCGAAGTCGACCAGCGTCTTCACCTCGTCGGCATTGGCCACGTCGGTGCGCTTGAAAACGGCGGCCTCGCCCAGTCGCGTGGCGAGCGCCTCGCCCCGCTCGGCATCCACGTCGGCGATCACCACCCGTGCCCCGTGCTTGACGAACAGCTCGGCGGTCGCGCTGCCGATGCCGCCCGTCCCGCCGGTGATGATGGCGACTTTGCCGGAGAGTTCCTGCTCCACTGATGATCTCCGAATGGGTTGTCGTGGGTCTGGCGCGAAAGGCCTGCGCCGGGATGCCGGGGTCCGTGCGTTGCGGCTACTGCCGCCGCGACAGGGTCAGGGGCAGCGACTGGATCGAATGGGTGGCCACGGTGGGCAGGTACCGGATCTGCTCGACTGGCACGGCGAGCCGGATCTGGCCCAGCCGCTTGACGATCTCCCTGGCCGCGACCTTGATCTCCATGCGGGCCAGGGAGGCGCCGACGCAGCGGTGGATGCCGACGCCGAAGGCCACGTGCGAGCTGAGGTTGCCGCGATTCAGGTCGACCTCGCGCGGGCAGGTGAAGTGCGTCTCGTCGTCGTTGCCGGAGGCGTACAGCACCAGCAGGTGCGCGTGCTCGGGCAGCTTGCGTCCGCCCAGCTCGACCTCGCGCGTCGTCATCTTGGCCAGCCCGCGGACCGGCGGCGCGACCCGCAGCAGCTCCTCGACGAAGCGGTTGAGCAGGCGATCGTCGGCAGCCGAGCCCTGCAGGGCCTTGGCGACCTCGGGCCGGGTGGCCAGGATGAACAGCAGGTTGCCGATGGCCGTGGCGGTGGTGTCGTTGCCGGCGATGATCAGGGCGCGGATCAGCGACACCGCCTCGGCAAAGCTCAGCTTGCCGCCGTCGTCGGTGTGCGCATGCACCAGGTCCGAGATCATATCCTCGCGCGGCGCCGCCTCGCGCTGCTTCATCTGCTCGATGATGAAGTTCTGCAGCTCGCAGATCTGCCTGGCGTTGTCGATCATCTGTTCGCGGTTTTGCATGCGGCCGATCTGGGCCGTCACCGCGGCGGACCAGCCTTTGATCTTGTCGGCGCTGAAGTGGCTCAAGCCGAGCTGCTCGCAGATCACCGAGATGGTCAGGGGGATGGCGAAATCGTTCACCCCGTCGACCACCCTGCCTCCGGCCGCCTGGTCGGCGAGCTTTTCGACGAAGCCGGCGATGATGGTGGTGATCCCGGGCTCCAGGCTCGCCACGCGGTGCGCCGTAAAGGCCTTCTCCAGCAGCCGCCGCACGCGGGTGTGTGCAGGCGGATCGTCCTTGATCACGTCGGGGAAAAAGCCGCCGCCCTCGCGCTCGAGGATCTCCTTGAACTCGGCGAAGAAGCCGCTGGCGTACTGGGCGGCGTAGCCGTGCTTGTCGGAGTAGGTCAACGGGTCGCGCAGAACGGTGACGATGTCCTCGTAGCGCGACACCAGCCACATGCCGAGCTTTTCGTCATAGTGGACGGGATCTTCCCTGCGCATCGCCTGATAAAACGCATTGGGGTGCGCCTGGATCTCCGGCTGGGTCAACGATGACCCGGCCAGGTCGAAGAGGCTGCCGCCCGATGCGGGGCAGGCCGTAGCTTGCGTTTCAGCGTTACTCTGCCCCATGGAGGACTCCGTTCTAGTGGGATGATTCGGCGCCGGACGCGGCCTGCCCGGCCGGGCCCGGTCCTGCCACGGAGGTGCCGCAGGCGCGGTAGCGGCGCGGATTGACGTGAAAGGTGCGCTTGAACATGCGGCTGAAGTGCGCCGGGCTTTTGAAGCCCACGCGGTAGGCGATCTGGCTGATCGACGCTTCGCCTGGCTTGGAACGGGTCAGCCAGTCGCGGGCGATGGCGAGGCGCTTGTCCCACACCAGCGTAGAGAAGGGTGTCCCATGCAGCTTGAGCAGCAGCGACAGGTAACGGGGCGAAATACCGCAGCCCTTGGCGACGGTGGCGATGCTCAGCTTGGGGTCCGACACGTGCACGTCGATGTAGCGCAGCACGTCCTGCAAACGTTTTTCTGACAGCGACAGCCGTGCCGGCCCGTCCATGCCGCGGCATTTGATCGCTTCGCTCAGTACCAGCAGGCTGCTGTCGAGCAGCGCCTCGGCGATATGGTCGGCGAGTTCGCCGGTATCCTCGAACAGGTCCGACAGCAGCCGTTCGGCGATGGCGAAGTCGCGCCCCTGGGCGTGCATGCAGAACCCAGGCGTCAGGTCGTAGGGCAGGAAGCGCCGCAGGACGTGGGTGGGGACGATGACGTGCAGCACCTCGTGCACCGAGTCCGCGTCGGTCAGGCATTCGATCGCGAACGGTGTCATGGACTGGGTGATGGCGAAATCGCCTGGTTGGGCGACGGTGTGGCCGCGCTGGTGCGATACGCAGAGGCGTCCGCGCTTGACGAACCACAGCACCGCCACGTCGGTGGCGTCCTGCTGGATATGCGGCCACGCGCGCCGGAAGAACAGGCGTGTCTTGGACCGCAGGCGGATGATCGAACAGGTGCCGACGGCCTTGCGCTCGGCGCGCACGTCGATGACCGAGCCAGGATCGATCGTGTAGTCGCCCAGGTAGTACTCCTGGTTCCTGGTCCCGCGGAAAGCGGTTTGACAGTCGCGATAGTTGCGCTTGTCGAATGCAAACAGCGTCTCGGCCACCTTTGTGCCTCCTCCGATTCAGGGCGTGCAGGGCGCCGCTCCTGCTCGCCGCGGCCCAGGTGCCCGCTGCGCTTGAAACGCCGGGCCTTTGGCCTGGAATCCCAAGCCGTGCATCGATCGACATTATCCTCGCGATTGCCCGGGCGATCCCCGCAATTTGCGCGGGGCCATCTACATTTGGCGCACTGCGGACGGGTGCCCTGGACCGCCGAGAACCGGCGCAAAACGACGATCGGCAGGACTGCCGTCAGCGTGTGACGCCTGCGTCGGCGAAGCCTTGCCGTTCGGCTGCGGACAGCCCCAGAAGCTGTCCCAGGACATAGGCGTTGTGTTCGCCCAGGCGCGGCGCGGCATCGGCGATGGAGGCCTCTCCGGTCATGCTCCAGCCGGGGCCGACGACGGTGCGGGTATCGCCATCCCGGTCGCTGACGGTGCGGTAGAACTGCCGGGCCCACAGCTGCGGATCGGCGACCAGGTCCACCGAGCTCTGGCTTTTCGCGGCGGCGATGCCGCGCGCCTGCAGCCGCCCGGCAAGATCCTGGGCGTCTTGGCTGGCGGTCCAGGCCGCCAGCAGGCGATCCAGTTCGGGCTCGCGGGCCTTGCGCGCCGCGAGGGTCCTGAAATCCGGGTGCTGCGCCAGCTCGGGCCTGGCCATGACCTCGGCCAGGGCCGACCAGGCCGGATCGGAGGCGACGGCAATGCTGATCCACTGCTGTTCACGGCATGGATAGACCCCATGGGGCGCCATCTCCGGATGGCGGTTGCCTTCGCAGCGCTGCACCGTCCCGTTCAGGGTGTAGTCCATCACCGTGTCGCCGATCATGCTGGTCATGCTTTCGACGGCCGATACGTCGATGTACTGGCCGACGCCGGTGCGACGGCGATGCAGCAGGGCCACCATCGTGGCGTAAGCGGCCGCTGTGCCGTAGGTGGAATCGCCGTAGCGCACGTTCATGCCGCCGGGTGCTTCTCCCTCGTAACCGACCAGTGCGCTCAGGCCGCCGAGCGCCGCGAAGCAGGGGGCGTAGCCGGTCTGGTAGCTCAGCGGCCCCTCGCTGCCGTACATGCCCATGGAGACGTAGACGATGTCGGGTTTGGCGGACTTCACGGTGTCGTAGCCCAGGCCCAGTCTCTTCACGGCTCCGGGCCGCAGGTTTTCGATGACCACGTCGGACTTGCCCAGCAGCGCGAGAATCAGCCCGACCCCCTCCTTGGTCTTCATGTCGATCTGGACGCTCAGCTTCTGCGGATTGACCGCCTGGAAGCCCGGCGCCTTGTCGATGTCCGCAACCCCGTAGGTCCGCGTGACATCGAGTGATTCACGGCTCTCCACGCGGATGACCTCGGCTCCCAGGAAGGCCAGCAGCTTGCCCGTGTAAGGGCCGGCCCAGACCTTGGTGAGCTCAATGACCCGCACGCCCTGCAAGGGTCCGCCGCGCGCAGCCGGGCTCATGATCCGAGCCCCTGCGCGCCGGAGAGCCCGCTCACCGGCTCGCCGAGGCGGGGCGCCGGCGTGTGCAAGGCCGCAGGTGTTACGCTGAGCTTGTAAGGTACGGTCGGATAGCGCCCGGGACCCTGCGCGGGATGGGTGAGCGGAACGAAAAAGCCGCGATGCCGGTATTGCGGCGAAGCCTCCAGGTCGCGGGCGTTGTTGACCGCCACCAGCGTGAGCCCGAGTTCCTGGGCCCTTTGCGCCGCCTCGTGCTTGTCCTGGGTCCTGAGCCAGTCTCCAATGTGATGCCTGACCTGGGCGACGCGTTCGGGCGTGCATTCGCGTTCGAGCCAGCGTTCGGGGAAGGCGCGCATCCACTGCGGATGGCCGAGCAGCTTGCCCAGCGCGTCCCAGTGGGCCGGCGCCGACATCCAGATGTAGCAGTAGCCGTCGCGGCAGGGAAAGATACTGGCCGGCCCGAACAGGTCGAAGGCGCTGCGCTGTGGGCTCACATCCATGTCGCCGGATACCATCTGTCCGAGCACGTAATCGATGCGCGACGCCAGCACCTGCTGTTTCGACACGTCGATGAAGCGGCCGTGGCCGGTGACGTCGCGCTCGTAGAGGGCCGCGACCACGCACAGCGCGGCATCCAGCGCCGCTTCGTAGCTGGGCAGGAAGCGGCCCGGTCCCTTCAATGGCGGCCTGCGCTCGTCGGCCTGGCTGGGCGTGTGATAGCCCCATCCGCTGGCGTGGAAGACGTTCAGGTCCTCGGCATGGCGGCGGTCGTCCGGAGGAGATTGTCCGAACGCGGTGATCGAGCACAGCACCAGGTGCGGCCAGCGGGTTTGGAAGGACCGGGGGTCCAGGCCGATGCCGGCAAGCCAGCCGGATGGGTGGTCCTCGATCACCACGTCGACGTGCTCGACCAGCTGGAACAGCGCCGCCTGCGCGGCGGGCAACGCAAGGTCAAGCGCGCACGAGCGCTTGTTGGTGTTGAGGTAGGCGAACAGGCCGCTGTTCTCGCCGGGCCCGCCGTTGGGCGCGAACGGCGCCCGCTGCCGCGTGGGGCTGCCGGTGCCTGGCTTCTCGAGCTTGACCACTTCGGCCCCGAAGTCGGCCAGGAGCTTGCCGCAGTATTCGCCGCCGACGTCCTCGGCGAGTTCCAGCACCCGGGTTCCGCTCAAGGCCGACATTCGCGCGTTCTCAGCGGGCCGCTGCGGCGCGGGTCAGCTCGTAGTCGCCGGCGTCGTCGACACGGGCTTTCCAGCCGGGATACACGACGATGGTGGTGAAGGTCTCCTCGATGATCGCGGGTCCCACCACCTCGTGGCCCGCCTGGAGGCGGCTGCCGCGGAAGATCGGCGTATCCTGGTAGCCGCCGCCGAGATTGGCACGGCGGGTTTTATCCGGCCGTGCGGCCAGCGCCGGTGTATCGAGGCCCTTGCCGATCACGGGGACGGGCGTGTCGACCGAGGTGGCCAGACGCACGCCGGTCACCTCCGGCGTTTCACCCTCGCGGATGTGGCCGAATTCCTCCATGTGGCGCTTGTTGAACGCTTCGATGGCAACGGCGCCGATATTGTCGCTGACGAACGACAGGTCGCGCACACCCTGCTGGCTCTGCATGTCGAAGGTCAGCGCCCAGTTCTGGCCGCGGTAACGCATGTTGAGCTGGTATTTGGCCTCGATCGCATCGGCCGCAAAGCCGGCCTCGGCAAAGTAACGTTCCGCGCGTTCGCCCAGCTGCATCCACAGCGCCTTGAGCTTCTGCCGATCCAGGCCCAGGGCCGGGGCAATGTATGAGCGTTCCTCGTCGATACTGGGTTTGGCGGCCAGTGCGCCGAGTGCGGAAAACGCCGGCGATGCCCTGGGCACCAGCACCTTGTCGATGCCGAGGTCCTCGGCCTGGATGGCGGCGAATACCGGTCCGTTGCCGCCGTAGGCGAGCATCACCATGTCCTTGGGGTCGATGCCTTTGCCGGCCGTGGTCCTGCGCACCGCCTGCGACATGTTCGCGTTGACCACGCGCCAGCAGTCCAGTGCGGCCTCCTCGGCGCCGTAGCCCATTTGCTCGCCGATGGCCCGGAATGCCTCCTCGACGCCGCGCCGGGTCAGCGAGAAGCTGCCGCCGGCAAAGCCGCTGTCCGCCGTCAGGATGCCGAGCATCAGCAAGGCATCGGTGATGGTCGGCCGGGTGCCGCCGCGGCCGTAGCAGATCGGTCCCGGTTCGGAGCCGGCCGAGGCGGGGCCGACCTCGAGAGCGCCGTTGTCGGCATGGCAGATCGAGCCGCCGCCGGCGCCCAGTGTCTCCACTTTCACCATCGGCACGCCGATGAGGTAGCGGTGGTGCATGTTCCAGCCGGCCTCGGCCGGGGCGGCGCCGCCAAGCACCACCGACATGTCGTAGGAAGTGCCGCCCATGTCCACGCACAGCAGGTTCGAATAGCCTTTGGCGGCTCCGACATGGGCCGAACCGATGACGCCGCCCGCCGGGCCCGAAGCCAGCACGCGGATCGGCGAGCCGGCGATGTATTCACGGGTCATGACGCCGCCGCTGGCCTGCATCACCATCAGGCGGTTGCGGTAGCCGCCATCCTTCAGCCGTGTCACCAGCTTTTCCAGGTAGGAGGTGACCCGCGGCGCCACGTAGGCATCGACCACCGTGGTGCTGGTGCGGTCGTATTCCGGCGCCCGCGGCAGCACCTGGTGGGACAGCGAGATGTGCACGCCGGGCATCTCCTCCGCGACGATTTCCGCGACGCGCTGTTCGTGCGCGGGGTTGACGAACGAGAACAGCAGGGAGACCGCTACCGATTGCACGTTCTGCTTGCGGAGCTTGCGGCAGCACTCGCGCACCGCGGCCTCGTCCAGCGGCTTGTAGACCGAGCCGTTGGCGAGCATGCGTTCCGGTACGGTCAGGCGGCGGCGGCGCGGCGTGATCTGCCTGGGAGGCGCCAGGCGCACGTCCCAGATATCCTCCTTGAAGCCGCGGCGGTACTCGATCTCGTCGCGAAAGCCCTCCGTCGTGATCAGGCCGGTGAGCGCGCCGTTCATCTCGATGAGCGTGTTGTCGGCCACCGTGGTGCCGTGCACGATGGCGTCGCACTTGCCGAGAAAGCCGGACAGCGGCATTCCTTCGAGCTCCGCCAGCTTGCCGAGGCCGGTCATGACGCCGACCGAGCGGTCTGCGGGCGTGCTCAGGTTTTTGTGGAGCACGACTTGCGAGCCCTTGAGCAGCGCGAAGTCGGTGAAGGTGCCGCCGATGTCGATGCCGACGCGATATCCCACTGGTGCGCTCCTCAGGCTGCCTTTGCCGCCTTGGCGGATTTCATCTGTTCCCTGAGCGCCAGCGTCGCCGCGAGGTCCACCGCAAGATCGTAGTTTTCGAGCGTGCCGGTCAGGACGACGCCGTACCGTGTGCGGGCGGCCTCAAGGCTGACGTATTCGTCGAGCACATCTTCCTTGACCGCCTCCGGATCGCGCTCCAGGGGAGAGCCGAATCCGGCGCCGCCGCCGTGCTGGTAGGCAATCACGGCGCCGGCGGGCAGCTGGGCCCGGGCGGTGAGTTCGATGCGGCGCTCGTTGGGGCTGCCGACCTCGAAGTGATTCAGGTAAGGGCTGGCATCCTCCCCGCCGCACATGCCGCTGAGCGGATGCGCGGCGGACACCATCCAGGCCATGGCCATGGTCGGCTCCAGCACCTTCTTCACGTTGAGGCTGCCGGGCTGGCCGCGCCACCGGCCGGGGCCGCCGGCATCGGTGGTCATCTCCCGGCTGATGTTCAGCACCGGGAAGCGCAGCTCGGCATCCTCGGCTTCGGACAGCAGCAGGTTGCCCAGGGCCGCGGGGCAGGAGCCCCAGCCGTCGATGCCGGCGACGGCCGATACATCCATCGACCGCGCGTCGACGCCCTGGTCCAGCCACATGCCGTGCTGGTCGAAGCCGATCACGGCGTTGGGCATGCCGATCTTGTAGACCTGGGGTTGGCAGCGTCCCGGGACGACCTTCGACAGGGCCACCGCGACCGCCTCGGTGATTTCGCAGGCCGGGTGAAACGAGCCCAGGGCGGCAGGTGCGTTGGGCGGCGGCTGTGCGATGCAACCTTCCGGGATGCGGATATCCACCGCATGGAACAGGCCCTCGTTCTTGACGATGCCGGGGTCGACCATGGCGGCCAGCTGCACCATCACATAGCCACGGCTGTTGGCGAAGGTGTTCCAGACGCCGACGAGCTCGCGGCGGTCGTCGGTGCCTGCCAGGTCCACCGTGAGCTGATCGCCTTGCACGGTGCAGGTGACGTGGACCTTGACGTCCTTGGTGCCGAGGGTGTCGTGGTCGATGTATACCGTGCCTTCGTAGCTGCCGTCCGGCCAGCGCGCCACTTCCTCGCGGAAACGCTGCTCGGTGTGATCGATGCTGTGGTTGATCGCCGCCTTGACGACGTCCGGGCCCCACTTGCGGATCAGGTCCTGCAGCCGTTTCACCGACATCTGCACGCCGCTGATCATCGCGGCGAGGTCGCCGGAGAAGGTGGCGAAGCGGTTGTTGCGCTCGACCAGGCGGATGATGTCGCGCCGCTTCTCGCCGCGGTGCACCAGCTTGACGCAAGGGATGGCCAGGCCTTCCGTGAAGATGTCGGTCGCCTCCAGCGTGAATCCCCCGGGGTCCTTGCCGCCGGTGTCACCCTGATGCGCCTGCAGGGCCTGGACCAGGATCAGCTCGCCGTGGTCGTCATACACCGGCGCGTAGACGTTGTAGTCGGGCAGGTGTCCGCCGCCGCAGTCGGGGTCGTTGCCGAGAAACACGTCGCCCGGGCCCCAGTCATACTCCTGGACGTAGTCCAGGCCGTAGCGGACGGTGAGCTGGGACACGAAGGTCAGGTGCGGCGTGCCGATCGAGCCGGACGCGAGCCGGCCCTGCGCGTCGATGATGCTGGCGTTGCGTTCGTTCGACTGGTTGATGATCGGCGAGGAGGCGGATCGCCCCAGATGCGTGGCGGCCTCGAAGCAGATCGTCTCCAGCGCCCCGCGAATGATGCCCGCCGTGACCGGATCGACTTTGGCCGCGGTCGGCAGCGGCTTGCGCCTGGCGGCTAGCTTGCGGTTGAGCTCGAATGACACGGCGTTCTCCTGCGCCTCAGGGCTTGCGCCGGTTGGAGCGGCTCAGGCGCCACTCCGGCGGATATTCCAGGTCCAGGTCCTTCACCACGTTGTTGAGGCCCTTGCCGAACACCTCGGCGCCCAGCTGGACGTCCGCGGCGCTGTCGCTCTTCATCATCGGCAACATGCCCTCGACGAAGCCGGTCAGCAGGCTGCCCATGTATTCGCCCCGATGCTGCTTGTACAGCTCCAGGAAGGTCTTTTGCACCGCCACCACGTCCGTGGGGCGGCTGCGTGAGCAGGCCAGCGCGTACTTTCGGGTCTCCTGCTCCAGCCGATCGAGGGGCACGACGCTATTGACGAAGTTGCACGCGTCCATCTCCTTGGCCGTGAAGGGGCGGCCGGTGAACAGCATCTCGGAGAACTTGCGCAGGCCGATGGTCTCCACCCAGGTCCACAGGCGCGGGCCCCAGCCGGCGTAGCGGAACGAAGGATGCCCGAACAGAGTGTCGTCGGAGCACACCAGCAGGTCGGCGTCGGCGGCCTGGTAAAAATGCCAGCCGTAGCAGTATCCCTTGGCTTCGACGATGCTGATCTTCTTGAACTCCTGCAGCGGCCGGCATCCGGCCCTGGCCTTGGAATAGTGGTCGGTGAGGCCGTGCAGGAAGCGAAAGCTGTTCTTGGGCGGATATTTGACGTCCGGGTCCTTGATGCCGAATTCGTGGAGCAAGGATACGTCCTGGTCCGATTCGGACAGCATCTCTTCCTGCTCCGGCAGATCGCCGCCGGTTCCGAAATGCGGGCCGGCGCCCCGGATCACCAGCACCTTGACGTCGTCGTCAATATTGGCCTGGAACACCAGGTCGGCATAGACCTGGCGCATGCCGATGGTGGTGGCGTTGTGGCTATCGGCGCGGTCGAAGGTGAGATAGGCGATCTTGTTCTTCCGGTCTTTTTCGTAGCGAATGAATTTCTTCGCTTCGCGTTTCAGCTCGTCGATATCGATCATGGCGAGGCGGATCACCCTTTGGGTTGCAATCGTCTGGAGGCTGTGGAGCCTTGGGGCCCGGTCAGGCCGGGCCAGATCCCGAGAAGAACGGTCTGCCCAGGGAATGACTTGCGAGGCTAGCACCGCAATCCGGCTTGGGTCCTGACATTTCGTGTACAACTCTCGACACTAGGCGCAACGGATGCCGCCGGCGGGTCAGGCGCGGCCGCGAGGGACACCTGCAACTGATCTGGTCCAGCCGCGCTCCCAGTCGAGTCCATGGGTGCAGTAGGGCGCCCCGGAAGGGGCATCGCAGCGATACGCTGCGCTGGCCCCGAATACATACCTGGGATTGGGAGGAGATCAATGGTTGGACAGGCTTCCGACAAGCCGGTGGCACTGGTCACCGGTGCCAGTGCCGGCATTGGCGATGCGATCGTCAGGCGCCTGGCCCGCGGTGGGTATCGCATCGTGGCCGTCGCGCGCGGACAGGACCGGCTGGCGCAGCTCGCTCACGAGCTGGGATCCGTCACCGCGGTGGAAATCCTGGCGACCGACGTGGCCGCCGATGACGCGCCGCAGCGCGCAGTCGGGCTGGCCATGAAAGCCTTCGGACGGTTGGACTGCCTGGTCAACAACGCAGGTTCCGGCCGCTGGGCTCCACCGCGCGAGACCGACGATGCGATGATGAACGAGGTCATCGACATCAGCCTGAAGGCGCCCTTCCGCTTTTCGCGGGAGGCGCTGGGGGTGATGAAGCCAGGCTCTTCGATCATCACCATCGGTTCGGTGTACGGATTGGTCGGAGGCCTTAACGGGGGCATCTACTGCGCCGTCAAGGCGGGACTGATCGGGATGACGCAGGCGCTGGCGGTGCAATACGGCGCAGGGGGCATTCGCGCCAACCTGGTGGCGCCCGGTGTGATCAAGACCGATATGACCAGGGACTACTGGGATAGCGAAGGCTTCCGGCGCACCAATCATGAGATGACGCCTTTCAACCGCGAGGGTACCGTGGCGGACGTTGCCAATACGGTCTACTTCCTGGTTTCCGAGGAAGGCAGCTATATCAACGGCCAGACCATAGCTCTCGACGGCGGCTGGTCGACCACCAAGTTCCTGTCCCTGGAGGCCCTGACCTGCAAGCGGGTCCCTGCGTGAGGCTTGCGGGTGCGCGCGCGGCGCACCCACAGCACCCTCAGCGTTCGGCGACCCTGACGCCGCCGAACATGGAGGTCATCGCCGCCGAGCGCAGGAGGGACTGCGGAAAGCCTGGTTCGACGCGGCTTGCCGCGTCGAGGCGCTCCACCTGTTCTTCGCCGAAGCAAACATCCAGAGCGCCCAGGTTGTCCTGCAATTGCGCCCGCGTACGCGTGCCGAGGATCGGTGCGACGACGGCGGGGTTGAGCAAGGTCCACGCAAGAGCAAGCTGCGCCGGTGTGCAGCGCAGCTCTGCGGCAACCGCGTTGGCGACCCGGCTGATGGCAAGATTCCGCTCGTTCAAACGCCCGGTCGCCAGGTTGATGTCCTTGCGTGTGTCCAGCGTCGGGTTGGACCGACCGGGAAGCCGTTCCAGGTCGTTCGCGACGTACTTGCCGGCGAGCACGCCGCCTGCGAGCGGGGACCACGGCAGCACGCCCATGCCCATTTCCCGCGCCATCGGGATCAGGTCGCGTTCCACCGTCCGCTCGGTCAGGTTATAAGGGATCTGCAGTGCAATGAGCGGGCTCCAGCCGCGCAGCTCGGCGATCGCCTGCATACGTGAGGCCTGCCACGCCGGCGTGTCCGACAGGCCCACGTAGAGGACTTTGCCGGCGCGCACCAGGTCGTCGAAGGCCCGCAGTATCTCCTCGACCGGCGTCCGTTCATCCCAGACATGAAGATAAAGCAGATCGATATAGTCGCTGTCGAGTCGCAGCAGGCTGTCCTCG
Source organism: Nevskia sp. (assembly GCA_031291075.1). GTDB lineage: Bacteria > Pseudomonadota > Gammaproteobacteria > Nevskiales > Nevskiaceae > Nevskia. Next base: position 66,904 of record JARLJS010000151.1, read on the forward strand.
ACGGACCGGACCATGTTCTTGCGGTGATTGCCGCTCGCGTTCGGATCGCCCCGCCGCATCGTGAGGGAGTACTTGGTGGCGATGACGAAGCGCTCGCGCCGCCCGTGTACCAGCTTGGAGACGATCCGCTCCGATCCGCCGTCGGCATAGAAGTTGGCGGTGTCGACGAAGTTGCCGCCCTGCTCGGCGTAGATCTCGAAGATGCGACTCGCTTCCGCCTGGTCCGTTCCCCAGGCCTGGGGAACGCCGAAGGTCATGGTCCCCAAGGCGAGCGGAGAGACTCTCAGACCGGAGCGGCCCAGCAGCCGGTAGTTGTCAAGTCGCTCCGACACTCATCCTCCATCACGGACGGTCCGGGTCGACATTCCAGATGGAGGACAGTCAGACGCGTTCGATGATCATTGCCGGCGCCATGCCGCCGGCGGCGCACATGGTGACCAGCCCGCGCCGGAGGTCGCGCCGCTCCAGTTCGTCGAGCAGCGTGCCGATCAGTATTGCCCCGGTCGCTCCGATGGGATGTCCAAGGGCGATGGCCCCGCCGTTGACGTTGATCTTCTCCCGGCTCAGGCGGAGGTCGCGCGCGAACTTCTCGATCACCACCGCAAAGGCCTCGTTGACCTCCCACAGGTCGATGTCCTGCGGCGACAGCCCGGCGCGGGCCAGTACCTTCAGCGCCGCCGGGACCGGGCCGTTCAACATCAGCGTAGGGTCGTCGCCGATGTTCGCCGTGGCGACCACACGCGCGCGCGCCTTGAGTCCGCGCTTGCGCGCGTAGCTCTCGGAGGCCATCAGCAGTGCCGAGGCCCCGTCCACCACCCCCGACGAATTGCCCGCGTGATGAAAATGCTCGATCTTCAGGTCCGGATAGCGCTGATTGATCAGTTGGCGGAAGGTCGGGCCACTGCCCGAGGGCATGTCGGCGATCTGCGCAAAGCTCGGCTTGAGCGATGCCAGGTCGGCCGCAGTGGTGTCCGGGCGCGGGTGTTCGTCCCTGGCCAGGATCAGCTTGCCCTCGTCGTCGAGCACCGGGACGATCGAGCGATCGAAGTATTTCGAGGCGATGGCGTGCGCGGCCCGCCGCTGGCTCTCGAGCGCGATCGCATCGAGCGCGCTGCGGCCGATCCCTTCCATGGAGGCAATGGCGTCGGCGCACACGCCCTGGTTGGATTGCGGGTGCTTCTTTTGCAGCCGCTGATTGCCTGTCCCGAGTCCGGGCGACTTGAACCCGGCCGCCATCTCCTGCTGGCTCAGCGCGGTGATCAGCGACATCATCTCCGTGCCGCCGGCGATGACGAGGTCTTCCATGCCGGCCTTGAGCTGCGCCGCCGCGAAACTCGCGGCGGTGAGGCCGCTGCCGCAGAAGCGGTCAAGCGTGACGCCGGAGACGCGGACGTCGAACCCGGCGTCCAGCGCGGCCATGCGGCCCATGTCGCCGCCCTGCAAGCCCTTCTGCGCGCTGGTGCCCCAGATCACGTCATCGATGTCGGCGGTGTCGAGCTGATTGCGCTGCTGAAGTGCCTTCAGCACCGTGGCCGCCAGGTGTTGCGGATGCAGGCTGGCGAGCGCGCCTTTTCCGGGCTTGCCGATTCCACGTGGGGTGCGCACAGCGTCGATGATCAGAGCCTCGGACACGTCTCGTCTCCCTGCAATAGCCGAGCCTCATTATATGCACGAACTTGGCATGATCGACAATGTTGTTGATTACTGTGTAACCGTGTCGACGGTATGCCTGTATCGGACGCGGCAAGCGGCGTTCGCGGGCCGATTGCCTATTGCTTGGCTCCCGTGAACGGATACGAGCCCATGAATCCCGCCTTGACCTTGCCGCTCATCTGGTTGCCTTCGATGACGCCGGAGAATTCCACCTTGAGCTTCATCGGCTTGGTCACATGATTGACCCAGCGGATGTTGTTTCCTTCCAGCTTGATGTCCGTGACCGGCGTGGTTACGCCCTGTCCCGTCTGGGTTCCGCTCAATTCGCCTCCGGCAAGCGTGAGTACCAGGGTGGAGGGCTGGGGACCGGTCGGACCCTTGACGACGACGTTCCAGGTTCCCTCCACGGTAGCAGGCATTGTCGGCGTCGCCGGCGTCGCCTCGACCTTCTTCTCCTCTTTCTTCGGGGCCGCCGGGCGATGCCCCGGGCGGGTAAAGACGGGCATCGCATCCCATCCGCGAACGGTGGATGTCGACATCAGCACCGCATTGTCGTAGTCCACCTCCCATTCGGGGAAGCGCTTGATCACCTCCTCCAGGGCCACGCGTCCTTCCAGGCGCGCAAGCGCCGAGCCCAGGCAGTGGTGGATGCCAAAGCCGAACACCATGTGCGGCGGCATCGGGCGGTGGATGTTGAAGCGGTCGCCCGCCTCATAGCGCCGCTCGTCGCGGTTGGCGGACGCGATCAGGAACAGTATGGTGCTGCCCTTGGGGATCTTTTGGCCATGGACCTCGACGTCGCGGTTCACGAACCGGCCGACCTGGGGGCCGGGCGGCTCGAAGCGCAGGATTTCCTCGATCGCGGCCTGCGCCAGCGCCGGGTTTGCCGCGATCTGGCGGCGCTGATCCGGGTGCTCGGCCAGCACCTTGCCGGTCCAACCGATCAGCCGGTTGGTGGTCTCGTTGCCGGCGCCGGCGATCATGTTGACCATCGCCAGGATTTCCTCGCGCGTAAGTTTGCGTAGGGTGCCGGTCTCGTCCTTGAACTCGGTATTGAGCAATTCGGTCATCAGATCGTCGGAGGGGTGCTTGGTGCGCCACTCGACGTATTCGTCGAAGCTTCCGCCCATCGTGTGGTCCACGCTGTACGCCATCGGCTTGCCGGCCTCGGTGCGCAGGGCCGTGTCGGCCTGCAGGCGCACGGCTTCCAGGTCCTTCTCGGGGATGCCCAGGAGCATGCCGATCACGCGCATCGGCATCTGGGCGCCGAGATCGCCCACGAAATCGAACCGGTCGGCACCGACCAGGGGGTCGAGGCAGCGCGCGCAAAATTCGCGGATCCTGGGTTCCAGGGCATTCATGCGCTTGGGCGTGAACACCTTCGCCACCACCCCGCGGTGGACGGTATGCAACGGTGGGTCCTCCATGATGAACACGCCCCGGGGGAACCGGCTATCGGACTTGATGATCTCCAGGATGTCACCGCGTCCCGAGATGTAGGTCTCGCGGTCCATCAGGCCGCGCTCGCAGTCCTCGAACCGGCTGACGGCGTAGAAATCGTATTCCGCGTTGTAGTACAGCGGCGCTTCGTCGCGCAGGCGCTTGTACGTCGGGTAGGGGTTCTGCCTGATATCGACCCGGTAAGGATCAAACAGGATAGGGTTGCTGTCGTTTGTGCTCATGGTGAATGCCTCACGGTTGGAAGGTCAGGCGTCCCGCGGTGCTTGGAGGTCCCGGGGCAGGCGGCCATATGATACATGGTGACTCACAGTATCGGCGCGCCGCGAAAGCGCTGTCAACGCGCCCGGTGCGGCCGACGCACTGCTGCTGTGTGGCAGGGCTGGTACGAGGCGTCGTCGCCAGGGATGGCAAGGGCATTTTGCTAATGTATGCGGATATCCACATGGGCACGCGCCGGCGACGACGATGAAGGGCGGCGGGTCGAAGGTTCTTGAGGTGAATGGGAAAATGAAGAAGCCTCGCGCAAGGCGGACGGGCGATTTGTCCGGGGCGGCGCCGAAGCGCTCTCCGGCGCAGTCGGCATCCAAGCCGGTCGACAAGGTCGGCCCCCCCGGCCTGTCTCATCGAGGCAAGACGGCGCCGGCACCGCTGGATACCCGGATGATCCGCTCCCGCGATGCCCTGCGCCGGGGATTGCTGGCCTTGCTCGAGCGAAAGCAGTTCGAGCAGATCACGATCCGTGACATTGCCGCCGAAGCCGGAGTCGGTTATGCAACGTTCTTTCGGCACCATCCTTCGAAAGAGGATCTGCTCGGCGCCATCGCCGCGGAGGAGATCGCGCAGTTGATGGAGCTGACCCTGCCGCTGCTGGATTCACGCGATACCAGCATCTCCTGTCTGGCGCTGTGCACTTACATCGATCGCCACAGGACGCTGTGGTCGGCCCTGCTTGCTGGCGGTGCCGCCGCGACCTTGCGGGCCGAATTCATCCGGCTCGCCAAGGAGGGGGCGTCCAGGGTGCGCTCCAGCCGCTGGATCCCGGTCGAACTGGGCGCCGTTTATGGCGTGGCCGCGACCATCGAGATCCTGGCGTGGTGGCTGCACCAGCCTGCCGGAGCCTATTCGGTGGAGCAGGTTGCCGGGTATCTCGATCGCCTGGTCGTTGCACCGGCGACCGCGGCGGATCAACGACCGGAGCCGGGTCGGCGCAACAGGCCTTGAAAGCCCTTAAGCCTGCGTCCCTTCGGCAATGGCATGTCGCGCCGCCAGGTAGCCCCAGGTCAGCGCGGGGCCGATGCTCCCTCCGGGACCTACCTCCACGCCGCCCATAACCGAAGCGGTGGAGGTTCCGGTTGCGTAGAGTCCCGCGATCACGGTGCCGTCCGGCCGCAGTACGCGCGCGTGGGTATCGGTCAGCAAGCCGCCGTAGGTGCCCACGTCCCCGGGATAAAGCTGCACCGCGTAGAACGGGCCCCGGTCGATGGCGCCGAGCGTGTTGGATGGTTTGTGCAGGGGGTCGCCCACCCAGCGGTCATAGGGGTGGTCTCCGCGCTGGAAGTCCTCGTCACGACCGCTGCCGACGAAGCGGTTGAAGCGCTCGATCGTCGCTCGCAGCCGCGCTCCCTCCAGGCCGCACTGGGCGGCCAGCTTCTCGAGCGTGTCGCCCTGGCGCAGGAACTTCTCCTGGCTCCAGGATGGCGGCTTGCGGGTTCCCGGCATGGTGCCGGCAAGCATGTACGTGCACAGGTATTGGCTGTCGAAAACCATCCAGCTCGGCACGGCCGGCGCGGTCCGGTTGTGTTCCAGCATCCGGCGGCTGAACTCGGGATGTGAGCTGGCCTCGTTGGCGTAGCGGACCCCGGACTGGTCGACCACGATGGCGTGCGGCTTGCAGATATCGTTCTGCATCCCGGCCTGCAGCAGCTTGTCGGCGCTGCCCGGCGGGAGCGCGATCTGCATGCCGATGCGCTCGGACATCTGGGCGACCGCCGCGCCGATGCGCAGGCCTTCCTCGATCATGTCGCCGGTGTCCTCGGCAATCGTGCTGGACCACTGAGCCAGGGTTCCCGGAATGTAGCGGTCGAGCAGGCGCTGATTGCGCGCGAAGCCGCCTGCATCGATGAGCACCCCCAGGCGCGCGGCTATGCGGTGCTCGGCCTGGCCTTGGTTGACCAGAACGCCGGTCACGCGGCCTTCTTCCACGACCAGTTGCCGCACGGCGGTGTCCAGGCGGATTTCGGCGCCCGCCTTGAGCGATGCGTACAGAAGCTGACCCTGCAGCGCCTGTCCCGCGGTGCGCCGCTGGCGACCGGTCAGCTTGTCCGCGACGGTGCGGCCAATGATGTGGGCGAGTACCTTTTTTGCCGTCCAGCTGCGCTTGAGCAGCGGTAGCTGCATCGCTTCGTCCAGGTTGGCAGGCAGCGGCAGAAAACCGGGGCGCAGCCTGGCCGCCCACTCGCCCAGCCGATTGATGTCGAACAGTTCGGACACCACGGCCCGGCCCGGTACCGACGCGCCGGGGGCATCATAGTAGTCGGGCCACGATGGGATGCGGCGCAGCCGGATGCCCTGATCGGCCAGGAAGTCGATCATTTTGGGCGCCTGCTCGGCATAGGTGCAGCGGCGGGCGCGGCTGGCGCCGGGCCAGTCGTCGCGCTCGCCGACTACTGCGTCCAGATAGGCGGTGGCCGCCTCCAGGCTGTCGACGACGCCCGCATCCTTCATGTAACGGTTGTTGGGGATCCACATGACGCCGCCGGACGCCGCGGTGGTGCCGCCGGCGAGGCCCGACTTCTCGAGAATCAGGACGCTCCTGCCGGCCGCGCGCAAGGCCAGCGCTGCGCACATCGAGCCACCGCCGCTGCCGACCGCCACGAAGTCGAAGGTCTGGTCCATCGTCGGGCTCTCCCTCCTCAACCGGGTTTGCGGGCGTGCAGCGAGATGTGGGTGGCGGTCAGGTCGGGCGGCAGGTTGATCAGCGCGCCGAAGATATTGGCGACCGAGTCGAACTGCGATATGGGACGTTCGCGCAGGTTGATCCCCGCCGCCATTGCCGCCTTGGCAAAGCGCATCTGCGCCTGCGGGTCGACGTTCCACACCTTGCCTTCCTCGAACATCTGTCCCGCGCGCACCGTCGTCACCCGGATCCCGCTGGGCTCGAGCTCGGTGTGCAGCCCCTCGGAAAAGCGCTCCAGGCCGGCCTTGGCCGACTGGTAGACCAGCAGGTGGGGGAACGGCACCTCGACCGATTCGCTGCTGACGTTGATGATCTGCGAGCCATGCCGCATCAGCGGGATGGCGGCGCGGGCGCACAGAATCGGACCTACCAGGTTGGTTGCGACGGTCTGCAGGATCTGTTGGTCGCTCGCCTCGACCACCTGGAAGGGCTCAAACACGGCGGCGTTGTTGATCAGTACGTCGATGTATGTGTGGCGCCGGGAGATGGTGGCGAAGGCGGCGCGTACCGAATCGGGTGAGGACACATCGCAGGCCACTGCCAATGCCCGGTCTCCAAGTTCCGCGGCGACGGCCTCGACCCTGGAGGCGGTGCGCCCGAGCAGCACGATCGCGTGTCCCTCGGCGGCAAAGCGACGCGCCAGTGCCCGTCCCAGGCCCACCCCCGCGCCGGTGATGACGATGATCTTCGACACGATCTCCTCCGCTGTGTGGCGTTGTTGTCCATATTCGGGCCAAGGCATCGCCGCGAATGCCGGGGTGAGGCCTCAGGTCTTGGCCGAGTACACGGCCAGATCCCCCGCGTAGGCGATGCCCCCGGACCAGAAGCGGTCGCCGCTGATCTTTTTGAAGTAGTGCACCGTGCGGGCGAACGATGCGGCCTGCGAGCGCGGCTGCATGCGGATGCCGCTGGGGCTGCGGCCGCCTGCGCGTGCGCTGAAGTCCTTGATGGTGAACCAGAGGTCATCGGTCTGTTGTGCGCACAGCACGAGTTGATCGCCGGGGCAGTAGCGACACGGTTCTATCTGAAAGGGCGACAGCGCGCCGCGCCGCATCGCCACGTGGCCCGGCACGTTGGTGACTTCGATGCTGTGCACGTTGTCGTACCAGTCCTGGTATTCCGCGAAGCGCCCGGCCACGTAGTTCGCCAGGATCACGCTCACGCCCGACAGCGGCTCGGACCGCCTCCAGTTCGGGCTGCCCTTCCACTCCGAGTACATGCTGTAGGTGTAGAGGCGTTCGTTCTCGCCGGAGTCGTCGATCATGCCCCCGTCGCGCGCCCCGGCGATCAGCGGACCCAGCGCGGGGATGTCGACGGAGGGTGTGGGCAGGTCGAAGTCGTAGATGCTGAGGAAGCGCCAGGGTTGGGCGATGTCCGGCATGATCTGCTCCGCCGTCACCTCGTACCGGTCGGCGGCATGAAAACCCCGCAGCCTCGTCAAGGCCGCGCGATGTGGTCCATCGAACCATGATGCGTAGTCGGCCTCGCGGCCGGCCGGAACATTGTGCAGGTGAAGCGTGGTGTGCAAGGACATCGGACTTCTCTTGGTCGAAATTTTGAGCAAGGGTGATTTGCCGACCCTCTGTTCGTCACCGCCGTGTCCGCATGTTTCGCAGGATCGCGGGAGATAGTCAACACTGTTGTAGTGTAACGCCAATTGTGAGATAAAGACCACGCCGCCGGGCAGAGGGCCGCAGCAGCAGAGCCGGCCCGCCTGCGGGTGGCTCCAAGCGGCGGGGACGTTGCCCGATCGCCGGATACCCTGGAGCAGGAGGAGTCGTGAAAATTCGCATCGACAAAGCCAAGTGCGTAGGTAACGCACGATGTGCAGCCGTATCGGCGGAGTTGTTTCCGTTGAACGACGAGGGCTATATCGCAGTCGAGGAAATCGACGTGCCGCCGGGCATGGAAGAAGCCGCGTTGCGCGGGGCGCGGGCCTGCCCGGAGCGCATCATCGTGGTCGAGGAAGGCAAGTAGGCCGGCCGTGCCGTCCGCAGGCCTGGAAACCAAGATCCAAAAAGGTGGGACCAATGTCTGACATGTTGAGCTACAAGAACAAGCGGGTCGTGATCAGCGGCTGCTTTTCCGGAATGGGGGAGGCGACCGCCAAGCTGTTGTTGAAGCTCGGAGCGGAAGTGCACGGCCTCGACTACAAGGACTGCAAGCTCGATCTGGCGTCCTTCACCAACGTCGATCTGCGCGACCCGGCAAATATCGATGCTGCCGTGGGCAAGATCGGTGGAAGGGTCGACGCACTGTTCAACTGCGCCGGGCTGCCGCAGACCTTTCCGGCGCTGGACGTGATGAAGGTGAACTACGCCGGCACGCGCCGCTTGACCGAGAAGGTGCTGCCCTTGATGTCGCCCGGCGGCGCCGTCGTCAGCATCTCGTCCAACGGCGGACTGGGGTGGAGCCGCCGGATTCCGACCATCATGCAGTTGCTGAAGATCGACGACTACGAGAGCAGCGTGAAGTGGTGCCAGGACAACGCCGAGACCGTGCGCGAGGGGTACGCCTTTTCCAAGGAATGCATCATCGTCTGGACCATGATGATGTCCACTCCGTTGATCAAGCGCGGCATCCGCATCAACTGCACCATGCCCGGCCCCACCCAGACGCCGATGATGGCGCAGTTCGAAGCCGCGACCTCGGCCGCGGTGCTGGACGCGGCCGCTCAGCCGATCAATCGCCGCTCGACGCCCGAGGAGCAGGCGGCTGCACTGGTGTTCCTGAACAGTGGCGTGGCGGGCTACATCAACGGTGTCGCGCTTCCGGTGGATGGCGGTTTCATGGGCGGCGTGGCCACCGGCCAGGTGGACCTCCAGGCGATGATGGCCAACGCCGGGGCGGCCAAGCCGTCCAAGCCCTAGATACGATTCCCCGCCGGAGAACCCGATGACTGCTGCCACTCTCAGCGCCGCCGTGCCCAAGCCGGCGCACGTTCCGGACGGCGCCGTGTACGACTTCGACATGTTCGCGGATCCTGCATACTGTGCCGACCCCCACGAGCGTGTGCTGGACCTGGTTCGCAACGCGCCTCCAGTGTTCTGGACCCCGCGCAACGGTGGTCACTGGATGCTGCTGAGCCACGCGGCGATCTTCAGCGCCGCGCGGGATACGGAATCGTTCTCCAGCGAGATGATCCCGATGGACCACATCAAGGCCATGCTGGCCAAGATGCCGCCGGGGACTCCACATATTCCGGTCGTCGTGCCCATCTGCGTCGATCCGCCGGCGCACACCAAGTACCGTGCGCCGCTGAATCGCCCGTTCGGACCCAAGGCAATCAACGCGCTCAAGGACAGCATCAGGGCGCTGGCCAATGAGCTGATCGACAAGGTTGCCGCGCGCGGACACTGCGAATTCATGCGGGAGATCGCCGAGCCGCTGCCGGTCAGCGTATTCCTGAAGATGATGGGGCTGCCGCTGGAACGCATGGGCGAGTACCGCGAACTGGTGCGGGCGCACCTGTCGGATCCGGAACCCGATCCACGCAACGTGGTCAAGAAGCTGTGGCAGATCACCGCGAGCATGCGGGATACCCTGCTCGAGCGCCGGGCCCAGCCGCGGGACGATCTGATCAGCCTGCTGTGGCAGACGCAGATCGATGGCAATCCGCTGACCATGGACGACATGGAAAACTACTGCGCCCTGCTGTTCATCGCCGGTCTGGACACCGTGATGAACGGCATGGGGCATGGGGTGCGGCATCTCGCCCGCGACCAGGCGCTGCAGGCGGAGCTGCGCAAGAACCCGCAGCGCGTCAACGACGCCACCGAAGAGCTGCTGCGTCGCTATACCTTCACGATACCGCCCCGCATCGTGGGCAAGGACTTGGTGTTCGAGGGCATCCCGATGAAGAAAGGCGAGCGGGTCATGCTGTTCCTGCCCGCTGCCGACCTCGATCCGAAGGAATACCCCAACCCGGAGCGATTCGACCTGGACCGGCAGAACAGCGTGCACATCGCCTTCAACGCCGGGCCGCATCGCTGCCTCGGGTCGCACCTGGCGCGTGTCGAGCTGCAGATCATCTACGAGCAGATGCTGTCGCGTCTGCCCGCGTTCCGGCTCGATCCGTCGAATCCGCCGGCGTTTCACGGTGGACACGTGGTGGGCGTCGACTCGCTGCATCTGGTCTGGACGCCCTAGGGCGCGTCGTCAGAGGACACTGCAATGAAGATGAACGACATGATGATCATCAGCGTGGATGATCACATCAGCGAACCGCCCGGCATGTTCGACCGGCACCTGGCGGGCGACGATTTGAAGACGGCGCCCCGGTTCCTCACGCTGGAGGACGGCACCAGCTACTGGGAATACCAGGGCATGAAGATGCCCTCGGTGGGACTCAACGCCGTCGTCGGCCGTCCGCTGGACGAGTACGGCATGGAGCCCACCTCGCTGCAGCAGCTGCGCAAGGGCTGCTACGACCCCGCGGCGCGCATCGATGACATGAACGTCAACGGCATCGCCGCCTCGCTGAATTTCGGCAGCTTCCCCGGCTTCGACGGCGGCCGCTTCCACAAGGCGCCCGACCGGGCCAAAGCCCTGGTGCATATGCGCGCCTACAACGACTGGCACATCGACGAGTGGTGCGGATCTGCGCCCGGTCGGTTCATCCCCTGCGCCCTGCTGCCGACCTGGGACATGAAGGCCACGGTCGAGGAAATCGCGCGCATCGCCAGGAAGGGCTGCGGCGCCGTCTCGATCAACGAGAATCCGACGGTGCAAGGGCTGCCCAGCATCCACAACAGCTACTGGGAGCCGATGTGGAAGGCCATCGTGGATCACGATATCGCCATCTGCCTGCACATCGGCGCCGGCAATCCGGCGCCGCACGCGTCGATGGAATCGCCGATCGAGGCCTGGATCACCACCATGCCGATGTCGATCGCCACGGGGGCGGCCGACTGGCTCAACCTCGAGGCGCTGCTGCGCTACCCGGACCTGAGGATCGCCTTGTCCGAAGGCGGCATCGGCTGGATCCCGTACTTCCTGGAGCGCGCCGACTTCAGCCACGAACGGCACAAGGCCTGGACGCATTCGCACCTGAACAACCGCAAGCCCAGCGAGGTGTTCAAGAAGCACTTCATGACCTGCTTCATCGACGATGCATTCGGACTCAGGAATCTCGATGCCTTGAACGAGGACCTGGTGGCCTATGAGTGCGACTACCCGCATTCGGACAGCCTGTGGCCGAAGGTGCCCGAAACCCTGTGGGAGAGTGTCAAGCACCTGAGCGACGTACAGATCGACAAGGTCACGCATAGCAACGCGATGCGGTTCTTCCGCTTCGATCCGTTCAAAAGCCACGCGCGCGAACAGCTACAGGTCGGCGCGTTGCGGGCCAAGGCGACAGCCGACGGGGTGGATGTGACACCGCGTTCGAGTGGTGGGGCCAAACCGCTGGCCGAAGGCGAGCAGGCTCGTCCGATCACGTCGGGGGATTTGATGCGGATGTTCGCCCACCACGCCAAGGCGGACAAGAAGCCGGAAACCGCCTAGACGCCATTCTGGGCCGGTGTGACCCGCGCACCGGTTCGTCACCCGGGGGCTCTAGCGGGTATCGGCCCGCGCCGGCAACGGCTCGTCCGTGCCGGCTGTCGACATCGCCGTCAGCAGATTGCCGCGGACGCGCTCCAGCAGGGTCAGCAGCTGCGTTTGCTCGGATTTGTCGAGGCTGACGAAGGCGTCCCGTCGCGCCCGGTCGGCAATCGCCCAGATCCGCTTTACCAGGGGCAGAGCCGATTCGGTGAGGAACAGCCGGTGCGCCCGCCGATCCTCCGGGTCCGGCCTGCGCTCCACCCAGCCGTCGCGTTCCATCCGGTCCAGGTGTCGCACCAGCGTCATCGGATCGATGTCCGTCATCGACGCCAGCTGGGTCTGATTGATCCCCTGGTTGCGTTCCAGGTGAACGAGCACCTTGCACTGTTCCAGGCTCAGGCCGAGCCTTGCCCGGGCCGCGTGCCGCTCGAAGTTTCTCGAGGTGAGTCGAGAGACATCCTTCAGCAGGAAGCCGAAATCGCGATTGGCCGGCATGGGGACAAAAGCGCCGTTGCGCCCGGATGTTTGTTCAAGTGGTTCGACAGCTGCGCGAAAGCATAGCAGTTATACAACAACGTTGCCTATTTCAAACTCCAGGGCCGCCGCTGGACACGCTCAGGGGCCGGGTCTGCGCCCGCTGCGGATCGCTTCCTCGACCAGCTTGATCGCCCACACCGTCGCCCGGGTGGCGCTTTTGGGGTCGAGCAGCCATTCGCCCAGCATGCGCTCGTAGGTGGGCACGTTCCACAACACATCCAGCAATGCCGCCGCCATCAGCCGCTCAACCTGCGGCCAGTCGGGGGTCGCCCGTGTGACGGCTCCCAGCAGTGCACCACGGCGCGTCTGGTCGATCACCGCAAAGCTGGGATCCTTGACCGGCTCGGGCGAAACCGCGAATGAAGTCAGATACTCGAACAGGCGGCTGGTTACTTTGGCAAAATCCCGCAGTTCCAGTCCCTCGAGGTCGACCCCGGATTCCTCGACCAACCGCTGCAGGATGGCATCGCGAAGCTTGCGCTCGGTGGAAAAATGGCGATGCACCGTGCGTTCGGTCACTCCCGCAAGCTCGCCGACGGCGCGGAAGGTGAGGCCCTGCCAGTCCCAGCGTGGAAGTTTATGGACGATCTTCACGCCGGCGGAAACGATGCGGCTGCGGGTTTCCTCCGCTTGCTGGCGCCGGAGCGGGCTGTTGTAGCTTCTGCGCTTCACGATTGGTTTCCCGTCTTGTCGCGTCTCGTCTGGTCCGGTCCGTCCCGGCGCCTGGTCATTTTCCAAGCCCCGGCGCGCAGCAGCATATGCCGCTTGCAGCAATGGAAGGGCGAGGTTGTTCTGATCAACATACCAGTTGCATATTCTACAAACCACTCGGCGCGGGCAGCGCCTGAGCCAAAGCACCAGCGCCTCGCCAGGCGGCGCCGATCGGGAGGAAATGCCACGTATGACTTGCAAATGGACCGTCGAGCTGATGCCGTCGCAGGCCGGCAAGACGGCGGTGGTGACGGGTGCCAACAGCGGCCTGGGACTGGAATCGGTCGTGGCCCTTGCCCGCGCGGGGGCGAGGGTGGTGATGGCGTGCCGGGATCCGCACAAGGCGGCGGCGGCGCTCGCCGAGGTCCGGCAGCGCGTGCCGCAGGGCCAGGTCGAGCCGATGAGCCTGGATCTGGCGAGCCTGGGCTCGGTGCGGCAGTTCGCGGACGCGTTTCGTGGGCGCCATTCGCGCCTGGATCTGCTCATCAACAACGCGGGCATCCTGGGCGTGCCCCTGACCCGGACCACGGAAGGCTTCGAAGGTCATATGGGTACCAACCACCTGGGCCACTTTGCCCTCACCGGCTTGCTGAGCGATACCCTGCTCGCCACCCCCGGAGCACGGATCATCACCGTGGGCAGCATGGGGCACTGGAACGCCAGGGGGCTCGACCTGGATGACTTGAATTTCGAGCGCTCCAGGTACACGCCCTTCGCCGCGTACTGCAGGAGCAAGCTGGCGAACCTTCTGTTCGTGCTGGAACTATCCCGGCGCCTGGCCGCCAGGGGTTCCGGCGTGATTGCCGCAGCTGCGCATCCGGGCGGGGCGGCCACCAACATCCAGCCGGCGGGCAGCAGGATCGTGAAGGCCATCGCGCTGCGATTCTTCATCAACACCGCGGCGCAGGGCGCGCTTCCGACGCTCTACGCGGCTACCGCGCCGGACGTACGGAGCAATGACTACTTCGGGCCCGACGGCTTCCTCGGCATGCGCGGCTATCCGGGCGTCGCGCGGCGGCATCGGGCGGCGCGCGATGCCGCCGCGGCCCGACGCCTTTGGGAGTTGTCCGAATCGCTGACCGGGATCGCCTATCTCGGCTGAACGGCGGGCCTTGCCGGCGTGTCGTGGTTTTGCGGCGGCGTGGCGATGTGATACATCGTGTATCATTGTGATGTGGGTGTGGGTAATTAAAAATAGCAGCACAGGCGCCGTGGTTGACCGGCCCGCACTATTGACGTCATAGTTGTGACACCAAATATTCCTATGGAACCATTGTCGATGCGCTCGAATCGGTTCGGTACCCGCTTCGCGGGCCGATGGCTGCTGTGTTGCGGGCTCGCCGCTGCGATGTCGGTGGCCAGTGCCGCGGACCGGCCCGCGGATTCCTATCAGCATGGAACCAAGTATTCGCCTCTCGAGCAGATCAATCGCTCGAATGTGGCCAAGCTGGAACTGGCCTGGGAATACCACACTGGCGACTTGCCGCCCAAGGATCTGCGCAACACGCTGATGGCGTTCGAGGACGAGCCCAGCCTGATTGACGGCAACCTGGTGATTTGCACCACCTCACGCCGCCTGATCGCGCTCGATCCACAGACCGGCAAGCAGCGCTGGGTATTCGACCCGCAGGACCCCAAGCTCGGCATGCGCAAGTGTCGTGGGGTCGCGCATTGGGTCGACCCGCAGGCGGCCGAGGGCGCCGCTTGCAAGTCGCGAATTTTCCTAGGGACCGCTAACTACCGCCTGATGGCTATCGACGCCAGAACCGGCAGGTCCTGCGAGGACTTCGGAGACCACGGACAGGTCCAGATGACGATCAGCAAGCCGCAGCTGTTTCCCGGTGAAGTGGTGGCGACCTCCAACCCGGCGGTGGTCAGTGGCGTGGTCGTCGTCGGATCGGCGGTTGCCGACGATCAGCGGGTCGATGCGCCGAGCGGGCGGGTGCTGGCTTTCGATGCGCGCACCGGCAAGCCGCGCTGGCAATTCGATCCGGTGCCGCGCGATCCCGCCGATCCCGCGATGAAGACCTGGGCCAACGGCACCGAAGGTTATGGCGCCGGCAATGTCTGGTCATCGATGGCCGTGGACGAGGCCCATGACCTGGTCTATCTGCCCACCACCAGCCCGTCCAGTGATTTCTACGGCGGCGGTCGGGCCGGCGACAACCGCTACTCGACCGCGGTGGTGGCGCTGCGGGGCTCCACCGGCCAGTTGGTGTGGGATCAGCAGATCGTGCACCACAACATCTTCGACTACGACGTTCCCACCGAGCCGATGCTGATCGATCTGCCGCAGCCCGGCGGATCGACCGTCCCGGCGCTGGTGCAGAACACCAAGATGGGCCTCATCTTCGTGTTCAACCGCCTCACCGGCGAGCCGCTGGTGCCCATCGTCGAACGGCCGGTGCCGACCGCGGGCGCGGTGCCGGGCGAGGTGCCATCCCCCACGCAGCCCTTTCCGCAGGGGATGCCGACACTGGCGCCGCAATCCTTCGGGCCCGACGATGCCTGGGGGTTCTCGGCCATCGACCGCTGGCTCTGCCGCAGGAAGATCGAGCGATACGATCCCAGCACCATCTATCTGCCCCCCAGCGCAAAGGGCACTATCTTCTCGCCCTCCGTCGGCGGCGGTCCCAATTGGGGCGGCGGCGCCTACGACCCGGACAGCCACATCATGGTGGTCCCCTCCAACCGGGTACCCACCGTAGTGACCCTGATCCCGCGGGCGCAGGCCAAGCTGAGCGATGACCAGGCCATCGAGAGCGGCGGCGTCATGATCTTCAAGAATCTCGGGGCGCCGTACGTGCCGCAGATCGAGCCGCTGCTGTCGCCCGCGGGCGCGCCCTGTTCAGCGCCGCCGTGGGCCGCGCTGACGGCGGTGGACCTGGTCACTCACAAGATCGTGTGGGAGGTGCCGCTCGGCAGCATCGAGAAGATGATGCCGGTGCACCTGCCCTGGCACATCGACATGGATTTCGACCTGGGTACGCCGGGCGCGGGCGGTCCGCTGTTGACGGCCGGCGGCCTGGTGTTCATCGGCTACACCCTGGACGATACCCTGCGGGCGTTCGATCTGCACACCGGCAAGGTGCTGTGGAAGGCTGATCTTCCCGCCGCCGGTACCGCCGTGCCGGTCACCTACGAGGTCGGTGGAGAGCAGTACATCGTCATCCCCGCCGGGGGACACAGCATGTACCACTCCACGCTCGGCGATTCGGTCGTCGCCTACAAGCTCAAGCATTAAGGAAGGCCTGATCAACCGTCGCCCCGGCGCAAGCCGGGGCGCGCTATCGCTCGATCCGCTCTCCAGTCAACTTGGCGCTGCCGAAGATGCCCATCTTGACCTTGCCGGTGAGCTTGTCGCCGTCGAAGCGGATGTCGTACTTGAGCGTGAGCGACATCGGCTTGGTGACTTTCAGATCGAACTTCAGATTGTTGCCGTCCAGGACCCCTTGAAAGTTTTCGGTGCCGATATCGCTGATCAGTGAGCCGGTGACGCTGTTGCCGGCGGATTTGAAGCGCCCGTTGAAGGTCTGCGGACCCAGCGGGGTGGCGAGTACCAGCTTCCACGTCCCGTCGATGCTGCTGTCGGCGGCCGGCGGCGGTACCTGCGCTGCCAGCGGGGACGGGACGGGCTGGACGTCGGTAGGGGCGGGCGCGGCGGGGATCGCGGCCGGGGGGGCGTGGCCAGGCGCTTTCGGCGCCAGCGAGCGCCCCTCGATGACCTCGAGGATGCGGGTGGGCGTGAGCGGGAGCTCCAGCGGGATGGGGCCGAAGGGCGCGAGCGCATCGGCAATGGCGTTGACCAGCGTCGGCGGCCCGATGATGCAGCCGCCTTCGCCCACGCCTCTGAAGCCGCCCACCGCCTGGGAGGGCGTGTTGGCGTGAATGTATTCGAAGTCCGGCGTATCGGAGATGGCCGGCAGCAGGTAGTCCTTGTAGGTGACGGCGGTGGGATTGCCGCGTGCGTCGAAGCTGACCTGTTCCATCAGCACGCAGCCGATCGCCTGGGTCAGTCCGCCCGCGATCTGCCCCTCGACCACGGCGGGATGGATCATCACGCCGCAATCCTCGCTGCAGAGCCAACGCTTGATCTTCACGAACCCCGTCTCGGCGTCGACCTCCACGATGCAGGCGTGCGCGGCGCTGGTGAGGGTCAGCGGCGGCGGCCGGTACCGGTACTGCACCTCGAGGCCCGCCTCCATGCCGGGCGGCAGGCGTTCCGGCTCGCCGTAAGCAAGCTCGGCGATCTCGCGCAGGCTGCGCGTCTTGTCGGGCTCTCCTACCACGCGGATTACGCCGGCTTCGATGCGGACCTGCGCCGGATCGGCTTCGAGCAGATGGGCGGCAATGCGCTTGATCTTGTCGGCGAGGAGTTCCGCCGCCTTGATGGAGGCACCGCCGCCCGCGACGGCCTGGCGGCTGCCCGAGGCACCTGCGCCGAACCCGCCGCGGGAACTGTCGTCTTCGAAAATCGACACATCCTCGAACGGCACCCCCAGGTGGTCGGCGATGATCTGGGCCATGGTGGTCTGGGTGCCGTGACCCTGGGAATGCGTGCTGAGGACCGCCGTGACCTTGCCGGTGGGCTCGACGCGGATCTGCGCCACGTCGCTGGCCAGGACGCTGATGCCGGCGCTCCCCGCGGTGGGCTCGATATAGGTCGCGAAGCCCAGGCCGAGGTAACGTCCCTGCGTGCGCGCAGCCGCCTGCTCGGCGCGGAACGCCGCGACGTCCAGGTGCTCAAGCAGAATCTCCAGGCATTCGGCCGGCGTGATGTCCTCCAGCGGGATGCCGAACGGCGTCGTGCACGGCTGGTCGGCGCGCGTCACGAGGTTGCGGCGCCGGATTTCGATGGGGTCGATGCCGATCTTGCGCGCGGCGATGTCCAGGACCGTTTCACGCGCCAGCGATTCCATCGCCCAGGGCCCGCGGTACGCCGCCAGGCCAGCGGTGTTGGTGTACCAGCCGCGGGTGTAGAAGCTGAAGCCCGGCATCTTGTGGGCGGCCCACAGGAACATCGACACGGCGATGTTGCAGTCCGCGCCATGCGGGTAGGCGCCGTTGTTGAGGTGATAATCCGCGTGCGAGGCCAGCAAATGACCCTGGGCGTCGAAAGCGACCCGCAGCGTCATTTCCTGCTCGCGGGCCTGGTTGGCGGCGGTGAGGTTTTCGAGCCGGTCCTCGATCCATTTCAGCGGCCGGCCCAGAACGATGCCGGCGGCGACCACTGCGATCTCCTCACGCCAGGGCTGCACCTTCAGGCCGAAGGAGCCGCCGACGTCCTTGGAGATGACCCGTACGCTCATCTGCGGCATGCCCAGCGCCAGCGAGATGTATCGCGCCGCCATCTGCGGACTCTGGCAGGAGATGTAGACGGTGAGCTCGCCGTCACCGTGCTTGTCTACCACCACGCCGCGCGTTTCGATCGGCGACTGGGCCACGCGCTGATGCTTGATGGTGGCGGTCACCAGGTGCGGGGCCTGCGCCAGTCGCTGCTCGATGTCCTCGTCGTGCTCCTCGCCCATGGCGATGGCGGCGTTGGTGTCGGTGTCCGGGTGCACCAGCGGCCCGCTGCGGGCGTCGTCCAGGGTGACGACGGGATCTTCCTCGTCGTACTCGACCGTTACCAGGCCCGCGGCGTCCTCGGCCAGGTAGCGATCCCGGGCGGCAACCAGGGCGACCGGATCGCCGACATAGGCGACGCGCTGCGTCGCCAGCGGCGCAATGGCGATGGCCGGCGCACTCAGGTAGAAGCTGAGCATGTTGATCTTGAAGCGGGCCAGGTCCCCGGCGGTCAGGACCGCGTACACTCCCGGCGCTTCGCGCGCGAGGGAGGTGTCGATCGAGCGGATGCGTCCCCGCGCGATCGGACTGCGCACGAACGCCACGTGGAGCATGCCGGGCAATTCGACGTCGTCGACATAGACGCCCTGTCCGCGCAACAGACGCTCGTCTTCCTTGCGCGGTACCCGCTGGCCGACGTAGCGGGCGGCTTCGACCGGTTTCATCTCGTTCACGCCGGTTCTCCTTGCGTGCCGCCGCCAAGCTTTTGCGCGGCACGGCGAATCCCCTGGTATCCGGTGCAGCGGCAGACATGACCCGACAGGGCGGCGAGCAGGCTGTCGGCGCCGGGCGGCCCGGTGCCGCTGGTGAGCGCCGCCAGCGTCATCACGATGCCCGGCGTGCAGAAGCCGCATTGCAGGCCGAATTCGTCGCGCAGCGCCTGCTGGACCGGGTGCAGGCCGCCGTCGGCCCCGGCCAGTCCCTCGACCGTGGTGACGGCGGCGCCATCCGCCTGCACGGCGAGCATGAGGCAGGCGCGCACCGCCGCTCCGTCCACGACGACGGTGCAGGCCCCGCATACGCCGTGCTCGCAGCCGACGTGGACGCCGGTGTAGCCGCAATGCATCCGCAGGAAATCGCTGAGCAGCAACCGACCCTCGACACTGGCGTCGTGGCGCCGACCGTTGATGGTGACCTGAATGCCGTGGACGCTCACTGGTGCACCTGCAGGGCTTCGCTCAAGGCGCGCGCGAACACACGCCGACCCACGGTCCGGCGGTACGCGGCCGTGGCGTGGTGATCGTCGAAGGGATCGGTATCGGCAACCGCCAGCCCGGCCAGTTTGTCGAAGTCGAGCCCGGCGACGGGTTGTCCGACCAGCGCCTGTTCCGCCTGGCGGGCCTTGATCGGCGTCGGCCCCATGCCGAACCACGCCAGGCCGGCGCGCTCGATGTGGCCGTCCTTCACCGCGACAGCGCCGGTGAGACCGACCAGCGCGAAATCACCGGGCCGCATCGCCACCTCGCGGAACACGTTGACGGTGCCGGATGGCCAATCGGGAAACTGGATCGACACGACCAGCTCGTCCTGCGCCAGCGCGGTCATGTAGGGGCCCAGGTACAGATCGGCCGCGGCGATGCGGCGGCTGCCGCGCACGGAGCGCGCCTCCACCGAGGCGCCGAGCGCCACCGCGGTGGCCGGCAGCTCGGCGGCGGGTTCGCCGAGGGCGATCGAGCCGCCGATGGTGCCGCGGTTGCGCGTCTGGTGATGCCCGACATGGCGCGTAGCGGTGACCAGCAGGGGCAGGGATTTCGCCAGCGTGGAATCCGCGATGGCTTCGTTCTGGCGCGTGACCGGTCCGATGCGCGTGTATCCCTCGGAGCGCGTCACGCCGCGCAGCGCGGCGATGCGGTTGATGTCGACCAGGATAAAGGGCTGGCTCATGCGCAGCGCCAGCAGCGGCATCAGGGTCTGGCCGCCGGCGAGGATGGTGGCTCCGCCACCGGCCTCGGCCAGTTGCGCGCAGGCTTCCTCGATCGTCGCCGGGGCGATGTAGTCGAACGGAGCGGGTTTCACCGCCGCGCCTCCTCGACGAGTCGCGCCAGCAGCTTGGGATCGAGCATAACCACGGGCGCCGCCGAGCGGCGGCCAAATTCAAAGCCCGTCGCCGCGACGATCATTACGAGCAGGCCGATGGACAGCCCCATCCAATCCGACTCGCCGCCGCCACGAGGCGCGTGCCCGACGAGGTAGCCGACCAGCGCCGAAAATGACAGGGCCAGCATCCATACCCAGGAAGGGCCGCGCGAAGGAACAGTCCCGGTCGCCGCCGACGGCAGCGAGGCCGGCAACGCCCCTTGGGCAGGCGCTGCGACGGCGGCCGGCGGCGGCCCGACGATGGATCCAAACTCCTGGAAGAACCTCCCGGCAAGCTGCTTCGCGGTGGCGTCGATGATGGGGCCGCCGAGTTGCGCCAGGCGCCCGCCGATCTGGGCATCAACCTCGTAGGACAGCAGGGTGCCTTCCGCGCCTTCGCTGGCAAGCCGTACCCGGGTGCTGCTCTTCACGAAGCCGACCGTGCCGCCCTGGCCTTCGATGGTCATGGTGTAACCGCGCGGTGGATCGATGTCCGAAAGCGTGACCATGCCGTTGAATCGCGCGCCGATCGGGCCGATCTTGATTTCCGCCACCGCGCGCATCCGCTCGGCGGATTCCTTCACCATCGACTGACACCCCGGGACGCAGCGCTTGAGGATGTCAGGATCGTACAGCGCCTCCCAAACCCGCTGGGTCGGCGCGGCGATCCTCTGCTGTCCAGTCATTTGCATGGAATCAAATCTCTCTGTGGAGTCTTTGGTAAGTGCTGCACTCGATCGAAGCGACCACGGTTTGCGGGAAGTGGCGTTGCGCCAACGGGGCAAGAGCTGTGGTCATAGAATAGTTACTGTCAGTTATATGACGCTAATTGCGCGGGTGTGTCCTGGGAAAAGCCCATGCCGCATACGGAGATTGACCGGCTGCGCAATGAGAGTTGACCGGCGCCAAGGCTACGGGAGGTGGCTCAAGCCTTGCTTTGCTGATCGTAAAGCGCCACATCAGTTCTCCGTTGGCTTGTAATAGGGCTTTGGTGTACTTGCACCACCGAACGTGCGGCAGGACCATCCCGCTGTCCGGCGAAGCTGCGAAACCCGTCGGCAGGCCGCAACGACGACGCTATCGACAATAGCACAACACTGGTGTTCAATACACGGGCGGTCAATAACATGAAGCGCGGAATCGTGGACGCCGTGCCACGCGCGGCTTAGCGGTTTCAGAATCCAAAACGGCCTGCTTTCGCCGTGCGCGAGACAAGATCGAGAGGAGAGGGTGGATGAAACGAAAGTTCGCCATTGCGGCCATCGCGTTGGGCATTAGCCTTGGCCTGGTGTCGACTTGCGCCTTCGGGCAGTCCAGCAGCAGCGGTGGCGGCGCGCAGTCCGGCGGCAGTGGCGGCAGCGACCTGGAAAAGTTGCTTTCGGGTGCCGGGGTGAGCACCGAGCCCGAGTCTTCGACATCGTCGTCTTCGTCGGGCGCTGCCTCCGCATCCTCGTCCTCGGGTGCGCAGGCGCAGAGCCCTGCCGCAGGGACGTCGCCGACGGCCGCACAGCCCGCTGCACCTGCGTCTCCGATCGGCCTGCCCACCACGGCGGCGGCCCCGCCGGCCCCGCAGACGGAGAGAGCGAATTCCAACCGCCTGGAGGAGATCGTCGTCACCGCCGAACGGCGCGAGGAGCGGCTGCAGGACGTTCCAATCTCCATTTCCGTTTTCACGCAGAAGCAGCTCGCCAATGCGAACATCAGCAATCCGAGCGACCTGGCGCTGTATACGCCGTCGCTGTCCGTGAACCCCCGCTTCGGCAGCGACAACGCCTCGTTCTCGATCCGCGGGTTCACCCAGGACCTTAGGACCACGGCCTCGGTGGGGGTCTATTTCGCCGAGGTCGTCGCTCCGCGCGGGCAGAGTTCGCAGACCTCGGGCGACGGCGCCGCACCGGGCGAACTGTTCGACCTGCAAAACATCCAGGTGCTGAAGGGACCGCAGGGCACGCTGTTCGGGCGCAACACCACGGGCGGCGCGGTGCTGCTCGTTCCCAACAAGCCCGGCGACGAGTTGGAGGGCTATTACGAACAGTCGGTGAGCGACTACGACGGTTTCCGGGAACAGGGGGTGATCAATTTTCCGGTGACGCCGAACTTCAAGCTGCGCCTGGCCATCGACAAGAATCAGCGCGACGGCTACCTCACCAACGTCCTGAACATCGGCGCCAGTCGATTCGGCGACCTGAATGTCCTGTCCGCGCGTGCCAGCGCCCTGTGGAATATCACTCCTTCCGTCGACAACTACACGATCTACAGTTTTTCGGATTCGGACAACACAGGCAGTACCGCGCGCCTGTTCGCGTGTAATACCGCCCCCACCGAGCTGTTCACCATCGCGATCAATGTCCTGGTCGGGCCAGGTTGCAGGGCGCAGCTTGCGGCCCAGGTCGCCAATGGCCAGAACGGGTTCTACGACCTCGAAAGTTCGATCAGGACGCCCATCACCGCGATTCACGAAAGGCGCGTGATCAATACCACCACCTGGCGCATCGACGACGCTCTCACCCTGAAGGATATCTTCGGCTTTGCGCACCTGCTGACCCAGAACGGCTCGTCGATATTCGGCACGCACTTCCACGAGTCGCTCGATGCCAACCCGAACCGGGAATGGAGCGCCGGAGCGTCCCTGGTCTCTCCGTACGAGCCGGTGACCAACCAAAACACCTTCGTGGAGGAGCTTCAGCTGCAGGGGCGCTCCTTCGCGGACAAGCTGCAGTGGCAGACCGGCGCCTATTTCGAGCACAGCCTGCCGAACGGGTACTCCGGCAACATCTCGGCCGACGTCATTTCCTGCCAGCTCTCCACCATCGAAGACCCCAATCCGGCCCACTTCAACTGCTTCGATCCAAGCTTCGGTCTGCTCGGCAGCGTCCTGTACCAGCAATACAAGCAGGACTATCTGAACCGGGCGGTGTACAGCCAGGCCACCTACAATTTCACCGATCAGCTCAGCGCGATCCTGGGGCTGCGCTATACCTGGGACAAGGCCAGCGGCTACGGCATCAAGACCCGGTACACGTTCGCGCTGATCACCGAGCTGGCACCCAGGATCCAGATCTCGACGCCCAACGTCGAAAGCCAGGCGCCCACCGGCCAGCTCGAGCTCAGCTACAAGCCGATCGAGGGTGCGATGGTGTACGGGAAATATGTGCGCGGCTACCGTCAAGGCAGTATTGTCCTGGCGGCGGACCCCGGCCTCGATACGTTCAAGCCGGAACATATCAATTCCTACGAGTTCGGGGGGAAGGGCGAGTTCGGCGGCCCCGTGCCCGGCCAGTTGAACTTCGCGATCTTCTACAACGCCCTGGCCAACCAACAGTTACAGCTCGGGTACATCTCAACCGGGGCGGGCACGACCACGACGATCGTGAATGCGGGCAGGTCCGACGTCGCCGGAGCGGAGGCCGACGGCGTGTTCCAGCTCACCGATAGCCTGCGGTTGACGCTTTCATGGTCCCGCCTGATCACCAAGCTCGCCGAGGAGCAGAACGAAACCGCGAGAGTCGCGCAATACGCCGGCTTTTTGGGTGGACTGTCGGTCACGCCGATCGCGATTCCGGGCGAAACCCTGCCGTTCGCGCCCAACCATGCGGAAGTCGCCACGCTGAGTTATCGACTTCCCATCTCCGAAGATTTTGGCCCGGTCGATGTCGCGGCAACCTACTCCTACGTCGGGACCATCCGGGCAGGCGCTTCGACGCAGACGCCCTATGCGGAGCTGCCGGGTCATCCGCTGCTCAACCTCAACCTCAACTGGACATCGGTGTTCAACAAGCCGATCGACGTCTCACTTTTCGCCACCAACGTACTGAACAGGGAATATACGACCTACGTCTCAGCGACGTACTCCACGCTGGGATACGACAGTCGCATTGTCGGTGCGCCGCAAATGTTCGGCACGCGCCTGCGTTACAATTTTGGCGCCTACGCGCACTGACGCGGCCCGGGGCGGGACAGCGCCGGCCTCAGGCCGGCTGAAACAGCCGGCGCACTTCGCGGCGGAGCAGCTTGCCCATTTCGTTGTAGGGCAGCGCCTCGACGAAGAGAACGCGCTCGGGAACCCGGGACGACCGGAGCCGGTTGCGGACCAGGGTCTGCAGCTCGGCCTCTCCGGGCCGGGCATGTTGCGGCCGCACCACCACGGCGACCCCGACGGCCTCGCCCCATTCCAGCGACGCAACCGCAACGGCGGCGGCATCGCCGATCGCCGGATGCGAGAGCAGGACATCCTCGATCTCCCCGGGCGAGATGTTCTCGCCACCGCGTACGATGACGTCGTCGGCCCGCCCGGCCAGGAACAAGTAGCCCTCCGCATCCAGCCAGCCGGCGTCGCGGGTGGGAAACCAGCCCTCGGCATCGATGGCGCTGCGTTCGCGGTACTCGCCGGACACCTGTTCGCCCCGTACGTAGATCTCGCCGCGCTCGCCGGGTGCGAGCGCCCGGCCTTCCTCGTCGCGGATCTGCAGTTCCACCGTCGGCAGCGGGCGACCGACCGATCCCAGGCGTGCCCTGACGTGGGCAACGTCGGAACGATGGGCGGCCCGGTGATCGTCGGGCCCCAGCAGCGCGATGGTGGAGCTGGTCTCGGTCAGGCCATAAGCGTTGGTGAAATCGGCGTTCGGGAACAGGGTCAGCGCACGATCGATCAGTTCTGTCGGCATGCGGCCACCGCCGTACGCGATGGCCCGGAGGGCCGACAGGTCCGGGCGCACCCCGGCGTCGATCCTTCCGATGATGCGGGATAGCATGGTGGGTACCACGAATGCGTGCGTGGCGCGTTGCGCGGCGGCCAGGCCCAGCCAGGTATCCGCGTCGAAGGACGGCAGGAACACGATCCTGCGCATCGCGTAGGTTGAACTGAGCAGGGCGGCGATGCCGGCGATGTGATAAGGCGGCACGCTGACGACGGCCGCCTCCGCGGGGTCTGCGGAAAGGAACTCGACCGTACCCAGGATGTAGGAGACGAGATTGGCGTGCCGAAGCACGGCGGCCTTGGGTGCCGCCGTCGTGCCGCTGGTGAAGATCTGCACCGCGACGCCGTCGTCGCGCTCCTGGATGTCCGCCGCGCCGGCAGCGTTGCTTTCGCTGGCCGCGACGAAGTCCGCCCGCGTCCACAGCCGGTTTCCGCCGTCCGGATCCAGCCGGCGGACACGCTCGACGTCGCCGATCACCGCCGCCGGCGCGATGCGCTTGAGCAGCGCGGCGAGGTCGGCGTCGGCGAGCCGGTAGTTGAGAGGCACGTACGGCACGCCGGCGATCGCAGCGCCGAACAGGCCGATGGCCGCCGCCTCGCTGTTTTCGTCGAGCAGCGCCACGTGGCAGGCGCCGCTGTCGGCGATGCACGCGGCCGCACCCCGGGCGGCCTGCAGCAGCGTGCCGTATGACCAGGGCCGCCCGGTGCAGACCAGGCCGACACGATCCGCATCGGCTTCCGCCGCCATCTGCAGGAGAAGCGAGAGATTCATCGGGTTACGGAAGTTTCAGTCGGACGAGGGCAGCGGCTTGGCGTCCTTGACCTGCAGCGGAACGCCCCCGATGGAGAGGGAACCCTGGCCCGCCTTGACGCACAGCAGTTCGATCGTGCCGGTGGCGTCGACGTAGCGCTTGCCGATCATGGTTCCGGCGGCAAGGGCGGGATTCATCGTCTGGCGCTGGGCCGGCCGTTCCTCGCACATGGGCACCCCCGCGCACTCCACCACTCCGCCGCTGCTGCCGCGGATGACCATCACTTCCGTGTCGCAGGCAGCGCTCTTGAGTTTTTTTCCGGGTTTCATCGACTGATGCTCAGGCGATCGCGCCGGAGGATTTGAGTTTCTCGATGCGCTCCCACTCCAGGCCCAGTTCCAGCAGCAGCGCTTCGGTGTGCTCGGATGCCTGGGGTGCGCGCGTGGTCCTGACCGGCTCGTGGTTGAACTGTACTGGGCCGCGCACGAGCTTGATGGGCGCGCCGCCGTCGCTCGCCTCCACCTCGAACAGCATGTCGTTGGCCAGGGCCTGCTCGTCGGTGGCCAGCTCCAGCAGGCTCTGGATCGGCGCCCATTGGCCGGTCATCGTCTTCAGATGCTGCCGCCAGTATTCGAACGGCTGTTTGGCGAATGCCGCCGCGATCAGCTCGCCGGCCTCCTTCCAGTGTTGCATCAGCGCCTTGGCCTCGCAGAAGCGGGGATCGTCCGCCGCCTCCGGGACGCCCAGGTGGGCGAAGGTATCGCGGATGTGCGGCCCCGGCGTGAGGATGCACAGGTTGATGGTGCCGCCGTCGGAGGTGCGGTAGTTGCCGGTGAGGGGATTGCCCGGATTGCCTCCCGATGACGGCATGCGGTTGCGCATCACCTTGCCGGCCTCGATGAAGAGGTCGATGGCGCTGCCGGCGGCCCACCAGGCCGTGCTGAGCAGCGATACGTCCAGCTCCAGCGCTTCCCCCGTGCGTTCCCGGTGAAACAGCGCCGCGGCGATACCGCCGGCGATATTCATGCCGCCGATGGAGTCACCGAACGCGGCGATGCCCTGCGTGAGCGGCGCTCCCAGCTCCTCCGGCGACATGGCGTGCCCGATGCCGCTGCGCGACCAGAAGGCGGTGCCGTCGAAGCCGCCGACATCGCGTTCCGGCCCCTTGTCCCCGTAGGCGCTGCCCCGCGCGTAGATGATCCTCGGATTGACCGCACGGATGTGCTCGACGTCGAATTTCATCCTGCTGCGCTGGGACGGCAGGTAGTTGGTGAGAAACACGTCGGCGGTCCTGGCGATCTCGTAGATCAGTTCGATTCCCTCCGCCGTGGAGATGTCGATGCCGACGCTGCGCTTGCCGCGATTGGGGTGCTCCATCATGGTATGGCGAAGCGGGTTGATCTTCATTCCGCCCATGTTGATGAAGCCGCGCTGCGTGTCGCCGCGCTGCGGGTGCTCGACCTTGATCACGTCCGCGCCCCAGTCGGCCAGGATGCCGCCCGCCGCGGGCACGAACGTGAATTGCGCAACCTCGAGGACCCGTACACCTTTCATCACGTGGGTCATGCGCCTTCCTCCCTGCAGCCGGTACAGTAATAAACAACATTGTTGCATATATAAGGGACGGCTGCCAGAACCGGCCTCATGCCGCTGGGCGCCGCCGTCCCCGCGTCATGCCGGTGCCGGGTGCGGCGACTGCCGGTCTCTCCGCGCAAACCAGGCGACCGCGTCCTTGACGGTCTCGGCGATGGGGCGCGGCTTCCAGTCCAGGTCCCCGCGGGCTTTGCCGTGGTCCATTTCGCGGAAGACGTCGGACAGGAAAATGGCGTCGGCGCGGATCAGGTAATCCTTGCGGCGCAGCAGCTTGAACACGCGCTCGATGGTCGATGCGGCGAGTTGCGCAACTGGTAGTGGCATCACCAGCGGCGGCTTATGGCCGAGTTCGGCCGCGGCGAGGGTGTAGAAGTCCCGGTTGCTGATGTACTCGTTGGCGATGATATAGCGCTCGCCGGTCCTGCCGCGCTGTTCGGCTAGGAGGGCCGCCTCGGCCACGTCGCGGATATCGACGGTCGGTGCGCCCGCTTCCCAGGTCAATCGAACCTTGCCCCGCGCCACATCCCACAGCATCCGCCCGTGAGGCGTGGGCTGGTAATCATCCGGCCCGTAGGTATTGGCGACACACAGGGCGACACCCGGAAGCCCGCGCTCCCGGCAGTACGCCAGGAATCTGCGCTCGGCCTCCAGCCGGATCAGGATGTAGGCCGGTGCCCGATCCCGCCAGTTGAACTCGATCTCCTCCGTCACCGGACCGTCGGCGTTGAGGCCCAGGGTCCCCATGCTGCTGGTGAAGATGAACCTGCGGATATTGCAGGCCAGAGCGGTGTCCATGGTGTTGACCAGGCCTTCAACATTGTTGCGGTACATCGGAGTGGTGTCGGTCAGCCAGAACCGCGGGTCAACAACACAATGAAACACGCTGCCACAGCCTGCCATCGCGGCATGCAAGGACGGCGGATCGAGCACATCACCGTAATGGCGCTCGACGGGCAGGCCGTCGAGCGCTTCGGTCCGGCTGGTCTTGCGCAGCAGCACCCTCACCCTGCGGCCGCGACGCGCCAGCAGGCGCGCCGTGTGGCTACCGACGAAGCCGCTGGCCCCGGTGACGAGTACTGGCTGCTCGGGCGGATCGTGCATGTGAGGCGGTCCCGTCAGGGGCAGGCTTAGGGTGTCGGCGGGCGCTCGTTCGCGGCCAAGGCCGCGCGAATCCGGTGCTTGAGAACCTTGCCGGCGTCGTTCTTGGGCAGAGCGTCCCACAGCACGACCTGCTCCGGCGCCTTGAACATCGCAACACCTTGCTCACGCAGGAAGTTGCGCAGCCCGGCGACGTCCGGACCCGCTGCGGAGCGGGGCACGATGACCGCGCAGGCGCGCTCGCCGGTCCTGGCGTCAGGAACGCCCACGATGGCGATCTCGGCGATCTGTGGATGGCCCAGCAGGATATCCTCCACTTCCTTGGGCGAAATATTCTCGCCGTTGCGAATGATGATGTCCTTGGCCCGGCCCGTGATGACGAGATAGGTTTCGTCCACGAAGCGCGCCAGATCGCCGGTGCGGAAATAGCCTTCCTCGTCGAAGCTGGACGCCTCGTCCTCGGGATGGAGGTAACCCACCAGCATCTGCGGACCTCGTGCGTGGACTTCGCCTTCACCCGCGGGCGCGGAGTCGTGGCCCACCAGCCTGATCTCCGCCAGGCCGGGCCGGCCGTCGGTGTCGGCCGCCTGTTCAGCCTCGTCAGGCCGCGTCGAGCCGACGGTGGTGACGGGCACCTCGGTGGAGCCATAAACCCTCGTCACCACGGCGCCTTCGAGGTAGGACGCCGCACTGCGGATCAAGGACGGCGGCACCGATGCGCCGCCGCAGACAAACACCTTCAATGTGGGCAGCCGTGTGCCGGCGTGGCGCGCCGCCGCGAGAAGCTGCTCGAGAAAGGGCGTGGCTCCCGCCATGTGGGTGCAGCCTTCGGCCTCGATCAGGCGCACGGCTTCGTCGGCGTCCCAGCGCTCCATCAGCACCGCCGTGGCGCCGAGCAGCAGCGGACCCTCGAAGGCGTAGATCGAACCCCCGATGTGGCTGATGGGCGAGGGCACCAGGAACCTGTCGCCAGGTTCTACCCGCCAGTGCTGGCGGATCTGGCAGATCAGGGCGTGCAGCGAGTTGTGCGTGTGCAGCACGCCCTTGGAGCGCCCGGTTGTTCCGGACGTGTAGAGCACCATCCGCACGGCATCCGGCTCCTGATCGGGGAAGGGGGCGCGGAAGCCGGTGTCCTGCAGCAAGGTTTCGTAGGCGATGTGGGGCCCGGCGCTGCCGCGCAGGACCACCACCTGAGGAGGCGCCTGCATTTGTGCGCCGACCCGGCTGAGCATCGCCGCGTAGTCGTGCTGGCGGAAGCTCGCGGGTATGAATATCAGCCGGGTGCCGGCATCCTGCAGCACAAACTGCAGCTCGCGATCACGCAGCGAGGGCAGGATCGGGTTGACGACCATTCCCGCCAGGGTTGCGGCGAGATAGATCACCGCCGCTTCGTGCCAGTTGGGCAGCATGAAGGACACCACGCTGCCGGTGGGCATCCGCGCCAGCAGGGCGTGCGCGAGCCGGGTGGCCTGCAGGTGCAGGCCGGCGCAATCGATTCGCTGGCCGCCCTCGACCAGCAACACCCGCTGCGGGGTCGCGGCGGCGGCGCGTTGCAGGGAATCGGCCAGGGTTTCGCGAATCCAAAGGCCCTGGTCATAGGCACGCCCGGCACGGCCCTCATCCCAACGAATGGATCGACCGGCAATCAGCCGGCGACCGGGAGTTGTCTCATTCGGCATGACGGCGGCTGTGCGCAGGACCAACGCGTTGAGAGGCAGGTAAACAATGCATCTTAGATGGTCCGGAAGGCATCGCCGACCCGGGAACGGCCGGCTCTTCAGTCCGGATCAAGGGCGATGTCATCGCTGATCAATACGTGCGCCGTGCCGCTGCCGTAGATTCACTCCGAATCGGAGTCGCCGCGGGCGTTCCGACGCTGTTGTGCGCTGCAGCAGTGCGACCGGGCAGCGTACAGTGTCTCGTTGGGAGAGGGAGTGGGCCAACACTATGCAGATCGCCATCGTCACGGGTGCAAGCAGCGGGATCGGCTTCGGCACCGCCGTCAAGCTCGCCCAGATGGGCATGGCCGTGTTGGGTGTGGGCCGGGACGAGAAGAAACTCGCGGCCATGGCTGCGGCGGCGGGTGAGCCTGAACGCGTCGCCACCCTGGCTGTCGACCTGACACTGGATGCCGCGCCGCAGCAGGTGGTGAACGCGGCGGTGTCGCGCTGGGGCAGGGTGGATTTTCTCGTCAACAATGCCGGTGTCGGCAGTCCAAAGCCGCTGCATGAAACCGACGACGCCAGCCTCGATTACTTTCTGAACCTGATGTTGCGTGCTCCCTTTCGTCTTGCGCGCGAAGTGCTGCCGCACATGCAGAAGGGCTCCGCGATCATCAACGTTACCTCGACGTTTGCCGTCGTGGGGGGGCTGCGCGGCGGCGCCTACTCCGCCGCCAAAGCGGGTCTCACCGGTCTGACCAGGCACATCGCCTGCCAGTACGGGGCCGCCGGCATTCGCTGCAACGCGGTGGCGCCCGGCGTGACGGTGACCCCGATGACCGAAGGCCGCCTGAACGACGAGCGCTTCCGGCGCATGAACGTCGAGATGACACCGCACTATCGCCTGGGCAGCGTGGAGGACGTCGCGTCCACCATTGCCTTTCTCTGTTCGCCCGGTGGCAGTTTCATCAATGGCCAGACTATCGTCGTCGATGGCGGCTGGAGCTCGACCAAGTATCTGTCCGATTTCGGCCTGACTTCCGCTTGGACGCCGTCGTAGAGTCACAGCCGGACGCCAAGGCTTAACGTCAAGGGTCATGAACATGCAAGATGAGGTCACACCGCGAATCGCTCCCCTGCTCCCACCCCAGTGGGGGCAGGCCGAGCTGGACGCGCTCGGCGCGGCGCCCGGTGCGCGGGACTTTGTCCTCTCGAACTGGCAGAGCGACCCCCGGGGGCTTCACGGCCTGGGCGTGATGCTGCGTCACCCGGCGGCGACCAAGGCCTTCCTGACCTTCAACAACCACGTTTCGGCGGTCGGCACGATCCCCAAGCGGACGCGGGAACTGCTCATTCTGCGCATCAGCTGGCTACGCCGTTCGGAATACGAATTCGTACAGCATGTGGTGCTGGGCAAGCGCTTCGGCCTGGGCGATGCGGATATCGATCGGCTGCAGGTCGGGCCCGAGGCTCCTGGGTGGGACCCGGTCGACGCCGATCTGTTACGCGCGGTGGATGAATTGAACGCCGACGCGCGCATCGGCGACGCGACCTGGGCAAAGCTGTCCGCCACCTTCACGCTCGAGCAGCTGATCGATATCGTCTATACCGTCGGCTGCTATGAAATTGCGGCAATGATGTTCAAGACACTGGGCGCGCAGCTGGAGCCGGGGGTGTGTCCGCTGGGTCCGGAAGCGCGTGCCCGCATGTACGGCGGGAGGGAACCCGGTGGCTGACTCGACCATCCGCGGCAAGCCGCTTGCCGATGAAGCCCTGGGCGCGCTCACCATGGGCGGCTTTCTGCGCGAGGTCTGCGCCGCCAACGCGCAGAAGGAGGCGCTGGTCTTTCATCATCCCGATGGCGGGGTGGTGCGGCGTAGCTACGCCCAGGTGTGGGATGACGCCATGGCGGTGGCACGCGCGCTGGCCGCACGCGGGGTGACCAAGGAAACGCGCGTGGGGCTGCTCGCCACCAACCGTCCGGAGTGGATCACGGCGATGTTCGGGATCGCACTGGCCGGTGGCACCTGCGTGGCATTGAGCACCTTTGCGAAGGGGCCGGAGCTGGAATACCAGTTACGCATCGCCGACGTGTCGTTGTTGATCTTCGAGCGCTCGGTCCTCGGCCGGGATTTCGGCGTCGAGCTGCTCCAGCTGTGCCCGGACCTGGCAAGCGCCCAGGTGCCGGTGCAGTCGCAACGATTGCCGTTCCTGCGGCGCGCCGTGTGCATCGGCGGCGACTCGCCGGCGCCGGCCATCGAGCGCTGGGACCGGTTCCTGCAGGGGCCGCTGGCGGACGTGGCACTGGTCGAGGCCATGAGTGCGGCAACCGCGCCGACGGATCGCGGCTTCGTCTTCTTCTCGTCGGGGTCCACCGCCAAACCCAAGGCCATCCAGCACACGCACCGCGCGGCCGCCATCCAGTGCTGGCGCTGGCGCGCCATCTTTGGGGTGGATCCCCAGGTGCGTACCTGGACCGCCAATGGCCTGTTCTGGTCGGGCAATTTCTGCATGGCATTGGGCGCCACCTTCGCCGCCGGCGGATGCCTGGTACTGCAAAGCAGCTTCAATCCGGGTGAGGCCCTGCATCTCATGCAGGCTGAACGGGTGAGCCTGCCGCTGGCCTGGCCGCACCAGTGGGCCCGCCTGGTTGACGATGCCGGGTGGAAAGAGGTGGACCTGGGCACGCTGCGCTATGTCGGCGAGACCTCGCCGTTGCGTACGCATCCCACCGTCCACAGCAGTTGGCAGGAGCCGGTATCGGCCTACGGCAGCACGGAAACGTTCACGCTCGTGACGGTCTATCCCAGCGGCACGCCGGCTTCGATCGCGGCGGGCAACAACGGCCTGCCGCTGCCCGGCAACACCATCCGCGTCGTCGATCCCCTGACCGGGCAGGTGCTGCCGCGCGGCGAGGCCGGGGAGATCGCGGTCAAGGGCCCGACGCTCATGCTCGGGTACCTGTGGCTGCCGGCGGAGGAGACTTTCGACGGCGAAGGCTTTTTCCGCACCGGGGACGGCGGCTTTGTCGATGATGAAGGCCGCTTGCATTGGCAGGGGCGTCTGAACGACATCATCAAGACCGGCGGTGCCAACGTCTCGCCGCTGGAGATCAACGCCGTGCTCGAGCAGTGCCCCGGCATCAAGATGGCTGCGACAGTCGGGATTCCGCACGACACGCTCGGGGAAATGGTGGTCGCATGCATCGTGCTGCAGCAGGATGCCGGCCTGGACGAAAGTGGGGTGCGTCGCTTCGTATCACAGCATCTTTCCAGCTACAAGGTGCCGCGCCGCGTGCTGTTCCTGGAGGAATCCGACCTGCAGCTGTCATCGTCCAACAAGGTCAAGACCGGCCAGCTCCGCGAGCTGGCGGCGCGGCGGTTGGCGGAGTAAGGCCGGCGCGGTGACTGGCTTCGACGAGGTGTTCGACTTTGTCGTCGCAGGCAGCGGCGGCGGCTCCATGTGCGCGGCGCTGGTCGCCCGCGCCAGCGGTAAATCGGTCCTGATCCTGGAAAAAACCGGCCTCGTGGGTGGGACCACGGCACGCTCCGGCGGCGTGATGTGGCTGCCGAACAACCCGTTCATGCAGCGTGACGGCGTCGAGGACAGCCTCGAGCGCGCGACGGCCTACCTGGAAGGGCTGCTCGACGGGCAGGTCGACGCTCCGGGCTCGACGCCGGTCCGCCGCCGCCAATATCTGATCGAAGCGCCGCGCATGCTGGACTTCCTCGGGCGTCAGGGCATCGAGCTCGACCGGGTCAAGGATTGGCCGGACTACTATGACGAACGCCCCGGCGGATCCGTACCGGGCCGGACCGTGGTGGCCCGGCTGTTCGATGTCAATGAACTGGGCTCGTGGTCAAGCAGGCTCAGGCCCAGCTTCGTGCAGATTCCGCTGCCGGCGTCCCTGGAGGAGATGCTGGAGCTGCCGGCCTACAAGCGCTCGTGGCGGGTGAAACTGCTGATGCTGAAGCTGGTGCTGCGGGCGCTGATCGCCCGGCTGACGGGCAGGCGCTGGGTGGCGGGAGGAGCCGCCCTGCAGGGCCGCATGCTGCAGGCGGCGCTGCGTGCCGGCACCGAGATCCGCACCGACTCGCCGGTGTCCGAGCTGATCGTCGAGGACGGTGTGGTGAAGGGTTTGGTGACCACGAAAGATGGAGGCCCGTGGCGGGTCGGGGCGCGCCAGGGCGTGCTGGCGAACGCAGGCGGCTTTGCGCGCAACCAGTCCATGCGCGATCGCTACCTGCCGGGAACGTCGGTGCAATGGACCCTGGCGGCGCCCGGCGACACCGGCGAGATGATCGAGGAAATGATGCGGCACGGCGCCGCCGTGGCGCAGATGGACGAGCGGGTCGGCAACCAGTTGACCATCCCTCCCGGCATGGAGGACAGCGAGATCAAACCCACCGCGCAGTCGATGACGGCGGCCCCGCACGCCATCCTGGTGGATCAGACCGGCGTGCGCTACATGAACGAGGGCGGCTCCTACATGGCTTACGTCAAGGCCATGATGGAGCGCAACAGGACGGTGCCCGCCGTGCCGAGCTGGGCGGTGTTCGACAGCCAGTACATGGCCAAGTACATGCTCGCGGGCACCATGCCGGGCAAGGCCAAGCCTCGGCGCTGGTACGAGGAGGGCTACCTGAGGAAGGCGGACAGTATCCACGACCTGGCCTGCCAGCTCCGCCTCCAGCCCGCCACCCTGCTGGCGACGATCGCGCGCTTCAACCGCTTCGTGGCCGGTAACCATGACGAGGACTTCCACCGCGGCGAGCGCGCCTACGACCGCTGGCTGGGCGACGAATTCCAGCAGCCCTCGCCGGCGCTGGGTGCCATCGATAAGCCGCCGTACTACGCGGTGCCGGTGTATCCCGGCGACGTCGGCACCTTCGGCGGCGTCGTCACGGACGAATTCGCGCGCGTGCTGCGCAGCGACGGCAGCGTGATCGCGGGGCTCTACGCCACGGGGGTGTCGACCGCGTCCGTGATGGGGCGCTTCTATCCCGGCGCCGGCTGCAGCATCGGCCCATCCTTCGTCTGGGGCTACGTCGCGGCCTGCCACGCCATGGGGACGGGCGTCGACCCGCAGCGCTGAGCAACACTGTCGGTTACCAATATGGCATCCATGTATACTGGAAAATATGACTGAAAAGACTGCCGCTCTGCCGTGGCCGCCGGACGATCTGTCAACCTACGGCCCGGTCGAGGCGAAGCCGGTCAGCCGCGCCCAGCACTACGTGGGGCGCGTCATGCATCGCAACTGGACGCTGATCCCCCACGTCACTCATCACGATGACGCCGACATCACGGTGTTCGAGCAACGCCGCAAGGACTGGAATGCCGCGCATCCGGAGCGGAAGCGCTCGCTGCTGTCGGCCCTGGTAAAGGCGTCGGTGGAGGCGCTGCAGCGCTATCCGCGCTTCAACAGCGCCCTGACTGCCGACGGTGCCACCTTGATGCGCAGGGGATACTTCCATATCGGCGTCGCGGTGGACGTGCCGGACGGCCTGCTGGTGCCGGTGCTGCGCAACTGCGACAGCAAGAGCATCGACGAGATCAACACGGAGGTGGCCCGCATTTCGGACAAGGCCCGCACCAAGGGGCTTGCCCTGGCGGAAATGTCCGGCGGCTGCTTCACGCTTTCGTCCTTGGGGCATATCGGGGGCACCGGCTTCACCCCGATCATCAACGCGCCCGAGGTGGCGATCCTGGGTGTGTGCCGGGCGCGGGAGCGCTTCCTTCCCGATGCCCAGGGCCGGCCGGTCCTGCGGCAACTGCTGCCGCTGTCCTTGAGCTATGACCATCGTGTCATCAATGGCGCCGACGCGGCACGTTTTCTGCGCGCCATCGCACAGTGGCTTGACACGTATGAGTTCGGAAATGGCACGGAGCCCGGGGAGAATCCATGCGTGAACGCGCCTTTTGCAGAACATAAAGCGGTTAATTAGCTACAATTGGCATATTTTCGAGGGTGCTCACACATGCCGGACGATGTTTCCTTCGCCGAAAGAAAGACGCAGAAGGGCAAGCGCAACCCGGAGAACACGCGCGCAACCATTCTGCGCGCGGCGGGAAAGCTGCTGGCCAAGGTCGGCCCGGAAGGCTTGAGCGTGTCGCAGGTTGCGCAGCTCGCCGGCGTGAACCGGGGCACGGCCTACCAGCACTTTCCGACCCGCGAGCTGCTGCTCAAGGCGACTACCGCCTGGGTCAGCGAACAGCTCAATCGCGCGGTGTTCGGCGAGGAGGCTACGGCGAGGGACGCGGTGCTCGACCCGCAGAAGGTGGCGGAACACCTCACCGTATTTGCCATGGAAAACCCGGAACTGGGCCGCGTCTGGCTGATGGAGGTGCTCAGCTCGAGCCGGCCGACGGGCGATCCGTTCTGGAACCAGTACCGCGAACGCCTGGAAGGATTCGCCAAATCGGACCTGGCCCAGCCCGGCATCGACGTCGACGTGCATTCCGTCGTGATGCTGATCGGCACCTTCCTGTGGCCCGTATTCGCCAGGGCGCACGTGCGCACGGCCAAGGAACGCCAGCAGATGGCCAAGCGGTTTTCCAATGAAATGCTGCGGCTGAGCCTGCACGGCACCATGCGGCCGGAGAAGTTTGCGGAATTGAACGCCAAGCTGAGCAAGACGCCGAGCGGGCGTCTGCGCTGAGTCGCGAGCCGGCCCGGCGGCAGCCGGGCCGGCGCTACGGCTCCCCCGTTTCCTCAAAGTCCTGTCTGTGCCAGGGGCCGGCGCCCTGGCCCCGGGTACCCATTCGCGGCGCAACGCCGCACGGCGACAAAACTCATCAACAGTGTTGACGATCAATAGCCGTTGATTTAGCTTTGTTGCGGGCCGGGCTGCTCGACGACCGTGGTTGGCCGACGCCGGCGATGTCGAAATACCGCCAAAACACATGCCGGGAGGAGCCCGCACAACCATGTCACTCGCAGGCAAGACCGCGATCGTTACAGGAGCCGCCTCGGGCATCGGCCTGGCCACCGCCCGCCGTCTGGCCGAGGCTGGCGCCAGCGTGGCCATCTGGGATCTCAACGAGCAGGCCGCCCGGGCCGCGGTGACGGAGTTGACCGGTGCGGGCCGCCGCGCGATGGCCGTCCGCGCGGACGTTTCCAAACGGACCGAGGTGGATGCCGCGGTGCGGCTGGTGCGCGACACCTTTGGGCCGATCGGCATCCTGGTGAACAATGCCGGCATGTCGGCATTCAATCCATTCATGGAGATCACCGAGGAGCTGTGGGACCGCGTGATGACGGTGAATCTCAAGAGCATGCTGATCTGCACCCAGGCCGTGCTGCCGGACATGCTGCAGAAAGGCTGGGGTCGCATCATCAACGTGTCGTCGTCCAGTGCGCAGTCGGGCGCCGCCAGGATGGTCCATTATGCCGCTTCCAAGGGCGGGGTCATCGGCTTCACCAAGGCCCTGGCCCAGGAGCTCGCTCCCACCGGTATCACCGTCAACAACGTGCCGCCGGGTTTCGTGGACACGCCGATGTTGCGGGCCGAGCTCAAGGATCGCGTCGACCAGATCGCGGCTGCCTCGCCGATGAAGAGGCCGGGTCGCCCCGAGGACATGGCGGCTGCGATCGCGTTTCTCGCATCGGAGGAAGCCGGCTATATCACCGGTCACACCTTGAGCGTGAACGGCGGCCGGTACTCTTCGTAGTCCGCGCGCGCCGTTGCGCGGCCCCTTTCGCCATGCTCTTAGTGTTCATCCGCCTTTCCCATTGCAAGCTATGAACGACCTGACTCTCGACTGTTCCGACATCGACCGCTACCTGGGCAAGCCGATGCAACCGGCCCGCATCAAGGACCCCCTGGCGGCCAACGACATCCGGCGCTGGGCCCAGGCCATGCATTATCCGAACCGGCTGCACTACGACGAGGAATATGCGATGGAGAGCCGCTTCGGCCGGCTCGTCGCCCCCCAGTCATTCGCGGTCGCCACCGACGATGGTCACGGCGCCGGCCCGGCCTGCGTCGGCGCGATCCCCGATTCCCACCTGATCTTCGGCGGCGACGAGTGGTGGTTCCATGGCCCGCAGATCTACCCGGGGGACCTGGTGCACAACGAGCGTGTCCCGTTCGACTACGTGGTGAAAGAGACCAAGTTTGCGGGCCCGACCTGCTTTCAGCGCGGCGACAACAATTACTACAACGCCCAGGGCGAAAAAATCGCGACGCAGCGCTCCACCAGCATCCGCTACCTGGCGGCGGCGGCCCGCGAAATGAGTTCACTGACGGCGACCGAGGATCCCGAGTGGACCGACGCGCAGATCCGTGAACTGGAGGACAAGAAGTTCGAATATGTCAGAACACTCCATGACCTGGGGCATGGCCGGCGCTGGTGGGATGAGGTCAGCATCGGTGCACAGTTGCCGACACGCATCTTCGGGCCGCACAGCGTCGCCAGTTTCACCACCGAGTGGCGCGCCTATATCTTCACCACCTGGGGCGGAGTCCATCGCCGTACGGACCTGGACCTGGCGGCCCTGGGCTTTACCGAGGACATGGCCGGTCACGAGAACGATCCGGTGATGGAGCGACAGAATCCTGAGCTGACCGACGGCGCCTACTACGGTCCTTCGCGCGGCCACCTGTTTCCCCGCTGGGCGCGCTACATCGGCATGCCCCGCGCCTACGGATATGGCGCATCCATGGGCGCCTGGATTCTCGATTACTTTGCCGGCTGGGCGGGCGAGTGGGGGCGGGTGATCCATTCGAACAGCGCGTATCGGGGTCCCGCTTTCTCGGGCGACATCACCGTGATGAACGCCAGCGTAATCGACAAACGCATCGACGAGCACGGCAGGCCCATCGTGCAGGTGGACTGCAAGATGACCAATCAGGCCGGCGTCGTGCTGGCGACGGCCAGGGCCGAAATCGAACTGCCGAGGAAGTGAGGGCTTGAGGTCGGAGGCGGGCGGCCTGGCCGGTTACGAACATTTTATGGAGGCAGCATGAATATTGATTCCTCGCTTGGCGCCGTGGTCACCGGTGGCGCATCGGGCCTGGGTCTGGCGACCGTCAAGGCCTTGCGGGCCGCCGGCGCCAAGGTGGCGATCTTCGATCTCAATCCGGAGAGCGGCGAAAAGGCCGCGGCGGAGACCGGCGCCACGTTTTGCCGCTGCGACGTCCTGTCCGATGAAAGCGTCGACCAGGCCTTTGCCGCGGCGCGTGCCGCGCAGGGACAGGAGCGCGTACTGGTGTGTTGCGCCGGCGGCGGCAATGCCATTCCGACGGCCCGTCGCGACAAGACGAGCGGCGAGATCAAGATTTTTCCATCCGATCAGTTCGAATGGGTGCTGCGCCTGAACACGGTCGGCACCTTCCGCTGCATCACCCGCGCCGCGGCCGGCATGATGACCCTCGATCCTGTCGAGGGCGAACGCGGCGTGCTGATCAACACGGCGTCGGCGGCCGCCACCGAGGGTCAAATGGGCCAGGCCGCGTATTCCGCCGCCAAGGCCGCCATCGTCGGCATGACCCTGACCATCGCCCGCGACCTCGCGCGCGAGGGGATACGCGTCAACACCATCCAGCCGGGGATATTCGACACGCCCGCCATGGCCCGCGCCACACCCCAGATGCTTGAGGCACTGGGCAAGATGGTGCCGTTTCCTTCCCGCCTGGGGCAGCCCGACGAGTATTCCAGCCTGGCCCTGGAGATGATCCGGAACCGCTACCTGAACGGCGAGACCGTGCGCCTGGACGGGGCGATCCGCATGCAGCCGCGCTGACGATCCGGCTGCCGGGACGATTGCTCAGCCGGCTGTCGCCTCGAACAGCTTGCGTACCTCGGCCTGTTCGACCTTTAACGAGGGCGTGCGCGGCAATTGGTCGACGAAGCGCCAATGCACCGGCACGCAGGTGGCCGGCAGGTGCTCGCGTACCAGGGCTTCCAGCTCGCTCACCGTGGGGGCCGCAAGGCTGGGCTTGAGCTGGATGGCTACGGCCGGGACCTGGCCGAGCCGCTCATGCGGGACCCCGACGGCGGCGGCGGCGGAAATCGCTGGGTGCAGCATCAGCGTGCGCTCGATGCTTTCCGGCAGGATCTTGAAGCCGCCGCGCATGATCGCGCTGTCCCTGCGGCCGCGGTGAAACAGGAAGCCGTCGGAATCGATCAGGGCGATGTCGCTGGTGCGAATCCATTGCGCGCCGATGCGCGGTGAAACCACTTCGAGGACACCTTCCGTGCCTGGCGGCAACACCGCCCCGCTGTCGGGGTCGACGATGCGGAGCCGTGCTCCGGGCAGAGCCCGGCCCACGCTGCCGAACTTGCTTTGGCCCCAGACCGAGTGCAGCTCCTCGGTCATGGCGGCCACCGGGCCGGCGAATTCGGTGGCGCCGTAGGAAAGCAGTATCGGTACCCGGTAGCGCTCCTCGAAGGCGCGATGCACCGTGGGATCCAGCGGTGCCGCGCCGGTGCCGAGCCGGCGCAGGCACGCCAGGTCCGCCGGCGGGATAT
The DNA here is from genome assembly GCA_031291075.1 of Nevskia sp. Classification (GTDB taxonomy): domain Bacteria; phylum Pseudomonadota; class Gammaproteobacteria; order Nevskiales; family Nevskiaceae; genus Nevskia. Next base: position 107,464 of record JARLJS010000151.1, read on the forward strand.
TGGCCTCGAGTACCATCTGCACCCCGGCCGGCGGCAGCCCGCTCGCCTGCGGGCGGTAACGGACCAGGTAGTCGTGCCAGCCCGCGACGGTGAAGCGCTCGAGCAGGACCGCCCGCTGGCCCTTGAGCAGCGGCGGCAGGGTGCTGTAGAGCCCGGAGATGTTGCCGAGCGGAAAGAACAGCAGGGTGGGAGGGGCCGAGGAAAGATCGCCGGCCGGAGCGCCGAGAAAATGCCTGGCGATGAGTTCGTAACTGACGGCGAACGGCTTCGGGGCTCCGGTGGTGCCGCTGGTCAGGATTTCGATCCGTGGAGCCGCTTCACCGGCAGCTGGTTCGCCGCGCGGCGCCGCATCGGAATCGGCCGGCAGGCTCGCACCGGTCGCATCCAGTGCGATGCCGATGCCGCCCTGGGCCCGTAGCGTCGATACGACAGGCTCCGAGAAGTCCGCCCGGGCTGCGACGAAAATCGGAGCGGCAAGGCGCTCCAGGTTGCGGGCGATCGCCGACGGCGATTGGAACGCATAGATCATGCGCACCGTTCGCCGCCTGGCCAGCAATCCAAGCAGCGCCGCGACGGCGTCCGGGTGGTTACGGGGCATGAAGGCCACCGGTGCTTCCGGCGGGACGGCGCTGGTCTGGAGCAGCGCCGCCACGTGATCGGCCACCCGCCGCAGCTCGCCCCAGGTGTACCAGCGTCCTTCAAACTCGATGGCGGCCTGGCTGGATGGCCGGTTCAGCGCGGCGGCGCACCAGTCCTCGAGCGGACGAACGTCTTGCACCGATGGAGCCTATGAGGCACGGATGCCGATGGCCTTGGTTTCGAGAAACTCCTCGATGCCTTCGCGGCCCCATTCGCGTCCCATGCCGCTTTGCTTGTAGCCGCCGAACGGCAGGTCGCCGGTGATGCTCATGCCGCCGTTGACGCTCAGGGCGCCCGCGCGCACGCGCCTGGCGACCCGCAGCGCACGTTCCGTAGTGCCGAAGACCGCGCCGCCCAGGCCGTAGATGCTGTCGTTGGCGATGCGGATGGCGTCCTCCTCGTCCTCGTAAGGGATGACCACCAGGACCGGGCCGAAGATCTCTTCCTGGGCGATGCGCATGTCGTTGCGCACGTCGACGAAGCAGGTGGGCTCGATGAAGAAGCCCGGGCCCTTGTCGGTCCTGACCTGGCCGCCCGCCAGCAGCCGGGCTCCCTCCTGCTGGCCGATCTCGACGTAGCTTCTGACGCGCTCGAGCTGGCGCTTGGAGATCACCGGGCCCATGATGCAGCTCGGTTCATCGAACTTGCCCCACTTGTCGACAAAGCTGGCATAGGCCATCTCCAGCACCTTGACCGCCTCCGCGTAGCGGCTCCTGGGGACCAGCAGGCGCGTGGGATAGGCGCAGCCCTGGCCGGCGTGAAACACCACCATGGACTGCGCCACCACCATCGGGAAGCTGGGGGCGTCGTCGAGTACGATGTAAGCCGATTTGCCGCCCAGTTCGAGGAAGACGCGCTTGAGCGTGGTGGCCCCGTTTTCCATGATCTTCTTGCCGACGGCGGTGGAGCCGGTAAACGAGATCAGGTCGACGCGGGGATCCCGGGTGAGAATCTCGCCGGCCGTGGCCGGATCGGCCGAGGTGACCACGTTGAACACCCCCGGCGGCAAGCCCGCTTCGATGGCCAGCTCGCCCATGTACGCGCCCATCAGCGGCGTGTCCGGGGCGGGTTTGAGCACGACGGTGCAGCCGGCCAGCAGCGCGGCCACGACCTTGCCGATGTTGACGTACAGGGGCACGTTCCACGGGGTGATCGCGCCGACCACGCCGACCGCCTCCTGCGTGACCAGCCGTTTGGTGTCGAAACCGTATTCATGGCGTACCCCGCGATCCTCCTCCCAGACGACCCTGGGGAAGCACTCCAGCAGGCCGTCCATGCCGCCGAGCGCGCCGTCCACCTGCGCGCGCGCCGCCGCGCCGATGGCCGCGCCCGCCTCGAGCCGGGAGATCTGCACCAGCTTGTCGCGATTGGCCTGGAGCAGGCCGCGGTACTTGCGCATCAACTCGAAGCGTCGCTCGTGATGGCGCGACCAGTCGGTGGTGTCGAAGGCGCGGCGCGCGGCGGCGATGGCCGCGGCGACGTCCTCCGGCGAGGCATCCGCCGCCTTGCCGACCACATCCCCCGTCCATGGCCCGATGTTGTCGTAGGTCCGGTTCCCTGCCGCACTGCGCAGCTTGCCGTCGATATACAGCCGAGCTTCGGGAAGTATCACGTTCAGGCTCTCCTAGTGGATGGGACAACGGACCGCACAGCCCCGCTTCGCCCCCCGGCGGACGATCCGCCCCGATGGGGGCCTCAGCCGTCCGACGGGTGTGGACGGCGACTTCGTATAATCATCATCGTTGATTAGTACGTCAAGTTGGCGGCGACGCTCCCGGCATCAAATCATCAGCGCTGTTGACAACAGCGGCGCGGAACGTTTTACTATGAAACACAGTGGTTCATATCAACGCCGCCCGTGAAAGCTCTGCCGCGACCGGGCGGGCAAGCGCGTCGGAGAATCAAGCAATGGGCAGTTTCGAGCGTGTCGACTTCTTCACGGATCTTTCCCTGGTGGACGATCCCTACCCGTATTTCGATTACCTGCGCAGCCAGGGGTCGGTGACCAGGCTGCCGCACCGCAACGTCGTCGCCGTCACCGGCCACGAGGAGGCGCTGGCCGTCCTCAACGACGCCCAGACCTTTTCCTCGGCGGTGGCAGTCGGCGGGCCGATTCCGGATCTGCCGTTCGTGCCGCAGGGAGACGACATCAGCGCCCAGCTCGAGGAATATCGCGAGCAGATGTACGCCTACGGCGCCATCGTCACCATGGACGGCGCCAGGCATGCGAAAAGCCGCGCCCTGCTGATGCGGCTGTTCACCCCGAGCCGGCTGAAGAAGAACGAGGAATTCATCCTGGGCCAGGCCGACCGGCAGATCGACGAGTTCATCGGCCAGGGCCGCTTCGAGCTGCTCAAGCAGTACGCCTCGCCGTTCGCCCTGCTGGTCATCGCCGACCTGCTGGGCCTGTCGGAAAGCGACCGCAAGACGTTCCGCGATCAGGCCTTCGAGGTGCCCCAGCAGATGGGCGCCGATGCGCAGGTCGAAAGCAGCGCGGCGGAGTTCTTCGGCTTCGTCTTCAACTACTTCGAAGAGTACATCTCCAGCCGCCGCGAACAGCCGACCGGCGATATCCTCACTGATCTTGCGATCGCGAGGTATCCGGACGGCTCGCTGCCCGAGGTTGCGGATGTCGCCTGGGTCGCCGCCTTCCTGTTCGGCGCCGGCCAGGACACCACGGCACGCCTGCTGTCCGCCTGTCTGCAGGTGCTGGGCGAGCGTCCCGACCTGCAGTCGCTGTTGCGGGCGGATCCCGGGCGCATTCCGGATTTCATCGAGGAGGCGCTGCGCATGGACGGTGCGGTCAAGCATGCGGCACGGCTGGCGCTACGCTCCACCCGGATCGGCGGCGTGGACATTCCTGCCGGTACGGTTGTCTCCCTGTTCTACGGAGCCTGCAACCGCGATCCGCGCAAGTTCGAAAACCCCAACGAGTTCCGGCTGGGCCGACCGAATGTGAAGGAGCATCTGGGCTTCGGGCGCGGCGCGCATACCTGCGCCGGGGCGGCGCTGGCACGGGCCGAGGTGCGGGTGAGCCTCGAACGGATGCTGCAGCGGATGGACGATATCCGCATCGCCGAGGCGTTTCACGGCAAGCCCGGACAGCGCCGGTTCTCCCATGAGCCCACCTATGTCCTGCGCGGGCTGAAAGAGTTGCACCTGGAATTCACCCGGGCGGGCGGCGGGGGCTGAAGATGCCGAAGCTGACGATCACGACGCGCGGTGGGCAGGCGCGTGCGGTGGAGGCCCAAGCGTCGCGAACCCTGATGGATGCGATTCGCGACGAGGGCCTGGCCGAGCTGCAGGCCCTGTGCGGCGGCTGTTGTTCCTGTGCCACCTGTCATGTCTATGTCGATCCCGCGTTCGCGGACCGCCTGCCGCCGCTCGGCGAAGATGAGGACGCTCTGCTGAGCGGATCGGATCATCGCACGGGTGCGTCGCGCTTATCCTGTCAGATCCGGATACTCGAATCGCTGGAAGGGCTGCGGGTGACGATCGCGCCGGAGGGATAGTGTGAACCCCGAGATCCGGGGAGGGTAAGACAGTGATCCACGTTTTTTCAGGCAGGGGAGCAATCACCATGTCAGTTGCAGGAAAATGGAACGTCACCATCAAGGCACCGACCGGCCCGCAGACCACGGTACTGGAGCTCAAGGAGGTCGATGGCGAGCTCACGGGCACCCAGTCGGGGCAGGGAACGACGACCGAGGTGACCGGTGCAAGCTATGACGGGACCAAGCTGTCCTGGATCAATCATGTCACCAAGCCGATGAAGATGAAGGTCGAGTTCACGGCCACGGTCGAAGGCACGCAGATGACCGGCAAGGTCAAGGCTGGCTTCATGGGTTCGTACCCGTTTACCGGCGTCAAGGAATAAGGGGCGTGTCACCGCAGGAGGGCAGGGGCGCGGGCGGGGCTGGCTCCGGGCCACCGGGCCCGGTTGTTCGTGGTGCGCCGGGGGACTCTCCGTGAACAGTGCCCTGCCGGTTTCGGCCACAAAGGCCGCCCAGAAAATCTACCAGCCCCACTTGTCCACTGCGCGCGATGCCCGCGCCGTGCGCACCCGCGAGGCATTGAGGCGCGCATTGCTGCAACTGCTCGAGGTCGAGGCGTTCGAGCACATCACGATCCGGCATATCACGACGGAGGCGGGCATCGGCTACACCACGTTCTTCCGGCACCACCCGACGAAGGAATCGCTTCTCGATGACCTGGCGGCGGTGCAGATTCGCCGCCTGATCGATCTCACCATGCCGCAAATGGAGATCACCAACACGCGCGCCGCCTCGGAGGCCCTGTTTGCCTACGTCGATGGGCAGCGTCGATTGTGGTCGACGCTGCTGACCGGAGGCGCGGCCGGAGCCCTTCGCGCCGAGTTCCTGCGCATCTCGCGGGAAATTGCCGCAACCATGCCGCGTCCCGGCATCTGGCCGCCGGCGGAGGTGGCGATCCGGCTGGTGGTGAGCGGAACCATTGAACTGCTCGCCTGGTGGCTGCGGCAAAGCGATCCGATATCGATCAAGGAGGTGGCCGAAATCCATGATTGTGTCGTGGTCCAGCCGGCCATCAACAATCCCGATATAAAAGGCGCCGTGCGATCCAAAGCTGAAGTGGCCAGGAATAAGGCCGCAGGCCGGCGCAAGCCCGCTGCGCCCGGCCGCAAGGCGCAGGCTCGCGGCCGTGGCAAGACCGCGGCGGCTACCTCCAAGTAGGCGATACCGTGCCGGATTCGCTGCATCTCGACGGCCGGGTCGCGTTCGTCAGCGGCGCGGGGCGAGGTGCGGGCCGGGCGATTGCACTGGCGCTGGCACGCCACGGCGCCGGCGGCGTGGCCGTCAATGATTTCGTCCCGGAGCGCGCGGCGGCCGTGGCCGGGGAGATCCTGGCACTGGGTGTGCCCGCCATCGCGGTTCCAGCGGACGTGGCTGATCACGCGGCAATCCGCGCCGCGCTGAGCCAGGCCGCAACGCTCGGGCCGGTCACCATCCTGGTCAACAACGCCGGCAATGCCGGGCCACGCGACCGGATGGGGCTCGCCCCCGTGTTCTGGGAAACGGATCCTGCCGACTGGGACTGTTTCCTTCACACCAACCTGCGGGGTGTGATGAATTGCTGCCATGCCGCGCTGCCGGGAATGGTGGCGCAGCAGCGCGGCCGGATCGTGACGATCATCTCGGACGCCGGCCGTGTCGGCGAGGCGCGGCTGGCAGTTTATGCGGCCGCCAAGGCCGGGGCGGCCGGGTTCATGCGGTCCATTGCGCGCGAGGTGGGGCGATTCGGCATCACGGCGAACTGTGTTTCGCTGTCGACGCTCGAACCCGCGCTCGAGGAACCGGAAAGGAGCCGGTTCATGGCGAGCGAGCGCGCCAAGGATCTGATCTCGCGCTATGTGATCCGTCGCTTCGGGACCCCCGAGGACGTGGCGATGATGGTCTGCTTCCTCTGCTCGGACGCGGCCGGCTGGATCTCCGGGCAAACCTACCCTGTCAACGGCGGCTACAGCTTTTCACTGTAGACCCGGGTGCCGGTGGTCAGCGGGTCGAACCACCTCGACGCGCCATCTCGAAGCTGCGGCGAATGTGGTCGGCCTGGCCCGACGGCACCGCCGGCAGCGCCCATGCGCCCTCGATGTCGCCGATCGCCTGGATGTGTTCGGCCACCTGCTCGATGGTCCAGGAAGGCCGGTACAGGCCAGGCGTTTCGGCGACATAGGCCTTGGCCACCCGTCCCGCCATCGAGACCAGCATCTCGCCCGTGATCGAACAGGATTCGTGTGCCAGCCAGCCCACCACCGGCGCCACCAGCTCTGGCCCCATCGGCGGGTAGGCCGAAGTATCCAGGCCCTCGGCCATCCGGGTCACCGCTCCGGGTGCGATGATGTTGCACTTGACCCCTTCGGCAGCCCCTTCGAGGGCGGCAACGTTGCACAGGCCGATCATGCCGGTCTTGGCCACGGCGTAGTTGGCGACGTTGTGGTTGCCGTAAAGGCCGCTGACCGAGGAGGTCAATACGATACGACCATAGCCGGCCTCGCACATCACGGGAAAAGCCGGTCGAAGGACGTGGAAAGCGCCCCGCAGATGCACATCCAGGACAGTTTCAAAGTCCTCGTAACTCATCTGCTTCAGCGGGGCGCGGCGGACGATCCCCGCGTTGTGGATCAGGATGTCGAGCCGGCCGTAGTGGTCGAGGGCCGACTGGATGATGGCCTTGCCGCCCTCGGGCGTGGCCACCGAAGCGGTAGAGGCGACGGCCCGGCCTCCGGCAGAGGCGATTTCCCGCACCACCTCCTGCGCCGGGCCGGAATCGACCCCATCCCCCTTCAGGCTGGCGCCGGGATCGTTGACGACGACCTTTGCGCCCCTGGCGGCGAGGAGCAGGGCGTAGGCCCGTCCCAGGCCGCGGCCGGCACCGGTGATCACGGCGACGCGTTCGTCGAATCTAAGCTCGGCCACTGAATGCTTCTCCATGCTTATTGGCGGATCACGCGCTCGCCCATGGGCGGCGCCGCAACCGGCTCAAGCTATCGCAGCCGCTTGGGCGTGCCGGTCCCCATGTACGCCGACAGGACCCGGTGGAAGTTGGTGACTTTCCGTTCCTGGTGCGGATTGGGCAGGGTGCCGCGGAAGCCGCGGGACTTCATGCCGCGCTGCACCGCGGCCATGTTCGAAAAATCCTGCGTCAGCACCTTGCCCCATTTCTCGGCGTTCGGCTCCGAGTACACCCACTGGGTTTTCGGTTCCTGGCCCGCGGGGTAGCGCTCGATCGCGTACGACTCGAAGATGCACTTGCTCGTATCATCGCCGTAGGGCCTGGCCCGATAGCACAGCGCGAACGTGACGCCCTGAAGGATCGACATATTCGGGAAAATGCTCCAGGCCAGGCCTGCTTCGGCCATCTGTTCCGGCGAAATCGTCGGCCAGATCACCCCGCGGGCGGCATCGTCCGCCTTCGCCGCCGCGAGCCAGTGCTTGATCACCTCCGGCGCCGGGGTGCCTTCGGGCAGTTCGTCGACCAGCCGCTTCGCCGCATTGACCAGCGTTTCGGTGGTGCTGGCATTGTTCACCGTGGTGTAGATCTCGTTCTGCAACTCGTAGGTGGAGACGCGCGGATCCTTGCCCTTGCCAGCCCGGGTGATGGTGCTGCTCTGCTTCATCTTGAGCGCCGGATCCCGTTCGTCGAATCCGCTGACGCCGTGAAGCCGGTGTGCCTTGCTGTAGGCGTAGTACTGGCCATAGGCAAGAAGCTGCGAGTGAGTCCCCTCGACGTGATACGGCTCCATGAAGGCCTCGATGGCGGCCTTCCAGTTGCAATCGAAGATCACCCACTGCCGCCACTTGTAGCGCATCTGCTCGAAGGAAAACGGGTCGAGGATGCTTGCCGCCGGCTCCAGGTATTCGCGCAAGGGCACGCAGGCAGGATCCATGTTGATGAAGATCCACCCGCCCCAGGTGTCGACCCTGACCCCGGGGAGCCGCGTGCGCTCGTCGGTCAGCGCCCCTTTCCAATCCATCTCGTCGAGCTTGAAGGTGCACTTGCCTTCGAGGTCGTAGCGCCAGCCGTGAAAGCCGCAGACGAACTGCTTGCGCGTGCCACAGGCGCTGTGCTGGCCGGCAGGCGTGTCCACCAGTTGACGCCCGCGATGCGAGCAGACGTTGTGGTATGCCTTGATCGTCTCGGGCGTGGTACGCACGATGACGATGGAATCGGCGCCCACGTTGTAGGTGATGAAATCCCCGACCTGGGGGATCTCCTCGACGCGTCCCGCGTGCTGCCAGACCCGCGCCCACAACCTGTCGCCCTCGGCATCGGCGTAGTCCCTGGACAGGTACGCTTCCACCGGGAAGGTCAACGGCTCGGACAACTCCTCGATGTCGATGGAGACCGGTTTGTTCATGTCACGCTCCTCACCCGTAGGCGTCTATGGCCGACAAGGCCGGCGTCATCCGCGACAGACGATCGCCAGCTCATGACTCTGTGCGAGCTTCAGACGAACGATTCTTCACCCTGCAATTTGGTCCGATGCAACAAGCGGCCCGACTTCGGATCGTACGGTGTCGCGCGATGCATGGTCCCGGTGTTGTCCCAGATGACGGTGTCGCCAACCGACCATTTGTGGCGGTAGACGAACTGGGGTTGGGTTGCCCACTCGCGCAGGCGCACCAGCAGGGCGGCGCTCTTGCGGTAGTCCATATCGACGACGTGCCGTGCCGTGCAGCCGATCACCAGGGACTTGCGTCCCGAGCGGTGCTTCCACACCAGCGGCAATTCCTGGTCGCCGATGGACATCATGCCCTTGAGCACTTGCGAATTCGGCTCCGGGTCGTAGTAGAACAGCGAATTCCAGGCGGAATGCATCACGCGCAAGCCCTCGCACTCCTTCTGGTCCTCGGCGGGCAGGTCATCATAGGCTGCATAGGTATTGCAGAACTCGGTATCGCCCCCGCTTGGGGAGAGCACCTTGGCGGAAAGGATCGAGGCCAGGATCGGCACCTTGTTCATGGTGCCGTCGATGTGCCAATACCAGGAGCCTTTCAGATAGTCGGCGCGCTCGTTGGCCGAGGTATCCAGCGTCACCTTGTAGACAATCTCGCCCGCCTGCTCGGGTGCCGACTTGCCCAGCGTCTCGGTAAAGGCGACCTGCTCCTCGTCGTTGAAACCGACTCGAGGAAAGACCAGCACCCCGCGCTGTTCGAGCAACTCGCGAATCCGGGCCGCACGGGTCCCGCTGAGCAGCGTCTCCTTGTCCGCCTGGATTTCTGTCGCGATGCGGGGGCTCAGGTCCCTGGTGGAAAATGTCACTGCGCGTCTCCTTTGAAGATGTCGGGCGTCAGGGCCTATTGAAGGCGCGAGAGGCCGCGTCCGGAAGCGGTGTCCGCTCACGTCCGCACGGAAAGACCGTTGCTGCGGGCATAGGCTGTTGAGGGGGGGGGCTTTCGAAGAGCTCAAGACCCTGCAGGCTGGGACAAAACCTTACCGCGCGATATAGTAGTAGTCAACAACGGTGTGTAGTAGTATTGATCGCGGCAAGGCACAAGCCCGCTGGCACATGGGGTACGCCCCTTCACCAGACCGCTGCGAATGCGTCCCTGGTGGCCGGCGGCGATCGCCGCGAGTCGTTACGGGCGGACCTGGCCGGGTTGACAAGCGGTATTGACTTATGAAACATAATGGTTCACAACCTAAGAATCAGCCGCTGCAACGCCGGGCTCGGTTTGTGAGCGTGGCAATGCCTGCGGGTCGTACATTGCAGGTGCAAGGGCTTGCAGAGGGCTGAAGAGGATGTAGTCAGAACGACGGCCGCAATGCAGCGGGGCCAAGATAAATAATGAGTCCGCACGGGGTGTCGGGCCCGGTAGCCGGTGGAGGAGCAGATGAGCATCAACAGACGTCGCATTCGGCGCGTGGCCATGACAACGGCAGTCTTGGCGGGGCTGTCCGGACTCGGCTCTTATGCCGCCTCGCTCAACGATGTTGTCGCCAGCAGCGACCGCTACATGGTTGCGCAGGCCGACAGCCAGAAGCGCGTGGACAAGCTGGCGGACGAGCGTGAGAACATGGCGGAGGAGTACCGCGATACCCTGCGCCAGATGGACAGCCTCAAGCTCTACAACCATCAGCTGGATGCCCAGTTGAAGGATCAGCTGGCCGAGATGGACACCATCCGCGGCGAGGAGCGGACCATCGACACGGCCAATATCGAGATCCTGCCGCTGATGCAGGACATGCTGGCGACGCTCAAGCAATTCATCGAACTGGACATGCCCTTCCTGCTGGAGGAGCGCAAGGCGAGGATCGCCAAGCTCGAGGAGATGATGCCGCGCGCGGACGTCACCGTTTCCGAAAAGTTCCGCCGTATCGTCGAGACCTACCAGATCGAAATCGACTACGGACGCACCCTTGAGGTCTACAGCGGCAGGGTCGAGGACAAGGACGTCGATTTCCTGCGGATCGGCCGCACTGCCTTGTTGTTCCAGACGCCGAATGGCAGCGAAACGGGTTACTGGGACCGCCACCAGCAGAAATGGGTGGTCGACAACGGCGAGGCCGACGACGTGCGGCAGGGCCTGAAGATTGCCCGCAAGCAGACGGCTCCAGATCTCATCGTTGCTCCGGTGCTGGCGGCGGCCAGTGGAGGCAAATGAGCATGTTATCCGTACATTCCAGGTCGGGCGCCCGGATCACCGCGGTACTGGCCTTCGCTCTACCGTTCGTTTGCGGCCAGGCCGTGGCGCAGAAGGCCGCGACCGTAGATGATCTGCTGCAACAGGTAAAGAACGCCGACGTCCGCGACGCGGCCCTGAACAGCAAGCGCGAACAGGAGTTCGCGTCCGCGCGCGATCAGCAGGCCAAACTACTGTCGGACGCCAAGAGCGCCAAGGCGGCCCTCGACGCCCAGTCGGCGGCAATGCAGAAGCAGTTCGAGCAGAACGACAAGGAAATCACCCAGCTGACGCAGGAGCGCGACTCCAAGGCCGGCAATCTGGGCGAGCTCTACGGCGCCATGCGCCAGGCCGCCGGCGACTTCGCTTCGGCGGCGCGCAATTCGATCATCACGGTGCAATTCCCCGATCGCATCGCCTTTCTCGATCGCATCGCGCAGACCAAGACGATGCCGCCGATGTCGGACCTCAGGCGCTTCTGGTTCGAAATGCAGCGGGAGATGACCGAGGGTGGCAAGACTGTGCGCTTCCCGGCCGCCGTGGTCGAGCCCAATGGCAACCGCAGCGATAAGACCGTCACGCGCATCGGGCCGTTCGTCGCGATCGCCGATGGACGTTTCCTGGCGTACGACACCGGGGCGGAAGCCTTTGCCGAGCCGCCCAAGCAGCCGCCGCACGAGTTCCGCCACATCGCCGCTTCATTCGAGCAGGCGACCTCCGGTTATCAGCGCATGGTGATCGACCCCACCCGCGGCGTGCTGATCACGCTGTTCTCGGAACGGCCGACCGTGGTCGACCGCATAGCACTCGGGGGCTGGGTCTCCTACGTCATTCTGGGGGTCGGCTTCATCGGCGCATTGCTGGCGCTGTTCCAGTTCGTCTATCTCACCTTCACCAGCATGAAGGTGCGCCACCAGCTTGCGAACATGAACCAGCTCCGCCACGACAATCCGGTGGGCCGTGTGATGCTGGCCTTCAAGGGAGAAGAGATTCCCAAGGACGAGAACGCGGAGATCGTCGAACTGCGCATCTCGGAGGCGGTCCTCAGGGAGCTGCCGCCGATCCAGCGCATCCAACCTTTCCTCAAGCTGGTGGTGGCCGCCGGTCCCTTGCTCGGCCTGGTCGGTACCGTCATCGGCATGATCGAGACGTTCCAGAGCATCACGGAGTCCGGTTCCGGCGATCCCAAGCTGATGGCGGCGGGCATCGGGCGCGCTATGATCGCGACCGTATTGGGCCTGTCGGTGGCGATCCCGACGCTGTTCATCAACTCTGCGCTCGCAACGCGTTCCAAGCGGCTGGTCCAGATCCTCGACGAGCAAAGCACCGGGCTGCTCGCCGAGACCCTCGAAGCGCGCCTGGCTCATGCCTAAGCTGATACTGGCGCCTTACCAAGCCGTTGCCGGTCTGGTCGGCGCCGGCGGCCCGGCGGTGCTGTGCATCTTCCTGGCCGGCGTGCTCATGTGGATGCTGATCTTCGAGCGTTTCTGGTTCTTCCGCTGGCGTCTTCCCATGCTGGTCGAGCGCTCGCTGGCGTCCTGGTATGCCCGTCCCGAACATCAGTCATGGGCTGCACACCAGATCCGCAAGGCGGTGATCTCCAGGCTCAATGCCGAAATGTGCGACCGCCTGCCGGTGCTCAAGGTCCTGGTGCCCCTGTGCCCCCTGATCGGCCTGGTCGGCACGGTCACCGGCATGCTGGAGGTGTTCGATTCCATGGCCCTGCTGGGCTCGGCCGATGCCCGCACCATGGCCAGCGGGGTGTCCAAGGCGATGAACTGCACCATGACCGGATTGGCGGTGAGTGTGTCCGGCATGTATCCCGTGTTCCAGTTTCAAGCCACCATCCGCCGTCAGACCGAGTTGCTGGCCGACAGCTTCAAATTCTAGGAGAGCGACATGCGGCGGCTGGGCCGGTATTCCGCGATGGAGGAAGAGGACGAGCAGGAACACGGCATCGATCTCGCGCCGATGCTGGACTTCGTGCTCAACCTGCTGATCTTCTTCATCATCACCGCGGCGTTCAGCAAGGAACTGGGCCTGGTCTTGTCGCGGCCGCCGCCTTCTAACCAGAACAAGCAGAACCAGGACGATTCGACCATGTACATTGCGGTGCATCGAAACGGCGAGATCTCGATCGATCAGCGCGTGGTCGACCCCGATGCGGTGCGGGCGAACGTCGAGCGCTTCCACGCCGAAAAGCCGGAAGGCCCGGTCATCGTCGTCTCCGACGTGAAAGCCCCGACAGGGGTGGTGGTGGGGGTCATGGACGAGGTGCGCCAGGGCGGTGTCACCAACGTCTCGATCGCCCCTTCCGGGCTGTAGGAAGGCTGATCCATGCGCGCCCGCCGCCACGAATCCGACGAAGGCCACCATGGTATCGACCTGGCGCCGATGCTGGACTTCGTCCTCAACCTGCTCATCTTCTTCATCATCATCACCTCGTTCGTCAAACAGACCGGCGTCAAGATCGTGCGGCCGGATGCGCTCACCGCGCAGCACGTGGACACCGGCAACATCCTCATCGCCGTGCGCCCGAACGGCGACATCTGGATGGACCGCCAGAAGGTCACGCTGCCGCAGGTGCGGGCGCTGATCGAGCGCATGCACGCGGAGCGCCCGGAGGACACGGTGGTGATCACCGCGGACAAGGACGCGGAAACCGGGCAGATGATGAAGGTGATGGAACAGGTGAAGGCCGGCGGAATCAGCACGGTCTCGATCGCCGCCAAGCACGACGGCGGATAGGGCAGGCGACCATGCGGGCGATGGCTGGACCTCTGCGCTTCGTGTCGGCGTTCGCTTGCGGACTGGCGGTGCTGGTGGTCATGTTCTGGCTGCTGCACGCCCTCATCGTGTACAACGGCTCCGTGCCGAAAAAGTTCGATGTGCTACCGACCATCGACTTCGTGCGCCTCAAGAAAAGCCTGGAGGTCGAATCCAGGGAGCGCAAGCCGCCCCAGATGCCGGAAAAGATGCAGGCTCCGCCCCAGATGCCGACGCAGCATTTTGCCATGGAGTCCACGCAGGGTGGCGTCACCATCGGTCCGATGAAGGTGGACAAGAACGTGGCGCAGAACACCAATTTCGCGCTGGCGGCCTCGGATGGCGACTACCTGCCGATCGTCAAGGTCGCACCCATGTACCCCGAATCGGCTGCCTCGCGCGGCATCGAGGGCTACGTGCTCCTGCAGTTCACCGTTACCGAAACAGGTGCTGTCGAAGATCCCCAGGTTATCGAGGCACAGCCGTCGGGCGTATTCGACGACGCGGCCAAGAAGGCCGTGTTGCGCTTCAAATACAAGCCGCGCGTGGAAAACGGCAAGCCGGTGCGGGTGCAGGGGGTCAAGCAGGTCATCACCTTCAAGCTCGACAAGAAAAGCGCAGGATGAGCATTTCTATCCCTTTCGTGCACGGTTGCGATCGTCGCCGGCTGGCCGTTCTGGGGGGCATCCTGCTGGCGTCGATAGTCGCGTTTGCCGGCACGGCGGCGCTGCCGGGCCTGGCCGCGGAAAGGCCCGAAAAGCCCAAAACGGTCATTACCCAGTCGCTGAGCCAGAAGGTCTACAAGCAGATGGAGCAGGCGCAGAAGGCGTTTGAAGCCAAGGACTTCAAGACCGCCGAAAGCGTGCTGGACGGCATCAAGGCCGGTTACGACAAGCTCAACGACTTCGAGAAGGCGACGCTGTGGAACCTGTACGCCGCGGTGTTCCGCAACGAGAACGACAATAAGCGCGCCATCGATGCCTACTTCAACCTGCTCAAGCAGAACAACCTGCCGGAAGGCCTGCACAACGATGCCCTGTTCTCCCTGGCCCAGACCTATTTTCTCGTTGACAACTACCTTGATGCGATCAAGGTCCTGAAGAAGTGGATCGCAGTGGTCTCCGAACCGCAGCCGGACGCCTACATCCTCGAGGCACAGGCGTACTACCAGCTCAATCAGTACGAGCAGGCCAAGGCCCCGATCCTCGAAGCGCTGCGCATCGCCAAGAAGAACGGGCAGCCCTTCAAGGAGAACTGGCTCGCCCTGCTGCGTGCCGCGTACTTCGAGACCAAGGACTACAAGGATGCGACCACCGTGCTCGATATCCTGGTGGCGCAATATCCAAAGGCCAGTTACCTGATGCAGCTGTCGGGCATGTACGGCCTGATGGGAGATCAGGGCAAACAGGCCGACATCATGAACGTCGCCTACCTGAACGGGATGATTGGCGCCGCCCCGGACCTGCTCAACATGGCGCGCCTGTATATGGCGCAAGGCGCGCCGCAGCGCGCGGTGGATCTGCTCCTGGGCAAGATGCGGGACAAGACCCTGGCGGCGGATGCGGAGACCCTGCAGCTGCTGGCCCAGGCCCAGACGATGGCGCGCGATACCGAGCAGTCGGTGCCGGTATTGACCAGGCTGGGCGAGCTGACCGGCGAGTCGCGGAACTACGTCTTTCTCGGCCAGGCCTATTCCCAGCTTGGGCAATGGGACAAGGCGGCGGATGCCTACCAATCCGCGCTGCGTGGCAAGGATGTGTCCAATCCGGCGGGGATCCACATGCAGCTTGGCACGGCGTACTACAACGCCAACAAGCTGCAACAGGCCGCCGCCGCTTTTGGCGCGGCCGCCGCTTCGCCCGCCGAGGCTCTTGCAGCCGGCAACTGGGTGAAGTTCATCAACGCCGAGCTGCAGCGCGATGCGGCGATGGAAAGGCGCTGATGCCGGTGTTCTCGCCATCGTCCCGTTTCACCGCGCCGCAGGCGTCCTTCGTCGCCGGCGACTGGAAGCTGGAGCGGCTGACGCCGCCCAGCCGCCTGTATGGCGCCAATGGCTTGAGGACCGGGGCGGATGGCCGCGTCTACGTGGCGCAGGTCAGCGGCAGCCAGATCAGCGCGATCGATATCGACAGCGGCGCCGTCGAGACCATCAGCCCGATGGGCGGCGACATCGTCGGCCCGGACGACCTGGTGTTCGACGAGCAGGGCGACCTCTACGTGACGGAATTCACCGAGGGTCGCGTCAGCGTGCTCACCGCGAAGGGCGACTGCCGCGTGATACTCGACCAGATGCCATCTGCGAACCCGATCGCCATGCACCAGGGCCGCCTGCTGGCCGGCGAATGCCGGCCCGGCGGGCGCATCATGGAACTGGACCTGGACGGCGGGGCGCCCCGCGTGATCGTGGCCGACGTGCCGATGCCCAATGCGATGGAGGTCGGGCCGGACGGCAAGCTGTACTTTCCGGTGATGGGCACCAACGAAATCTGGCGTGTGGACCTCAAGGGCGGCGCACCCGAAAAAGTGGCCGGTGACCTTGGTGTTCCCGATTCGGTCAAGTTCGACTCCAAGGGCTACATCATCTCCACCCAGGTGGGCAGCGGGGAGGTCCTGCGCATCGATCCGCGCAACGGCGAGCGCACGGTGCTCGCGACCATCGCGCCGGGGCTGGACAACTGCACCTTCGTCGGCGAGCGCCTGTTCGTCTCCAGCATCTCCGGCCAGGTCAATGAAATTCTCGCCGACGGGCGGGTGCGGCCCCTGGTGCCGGATGGCCTCAACTGGCCGCTGGGCCTGGCGATGGGGGCCGACGGTGTCCTGTACGTCGCCGATGGAGCATTCGTCTATACCCTTGCGCCCGGCGATCCCTTGCAGGTGGCGGGGATGCTCTTCACGCCCGGCTGCCCCGGCTATGTCCGCGGCATCGTTGCAACGCGCCCCGGTGAGGTGGTCGTAACCACCGCGCTCGGTCACGTCGCGCGCTGGAACCCGGCGGCGCAGACCAGCGAGGTACTTGCCAGCGGCTTCGACCAGCTCCATGGCGTGGCGGTGGCCGGGGATGGCACCGTAGTCGTGGCGGAGCGCGGCACCGGCCGGGTCCTGGCGGTGCGCGCTGGCCAGGTGGAGAACCTGGCCAGCGGCCTCCGCCAGCCCAGCGGCGTTGCGATCGCGGCGGACGGGACCTGCCTGGTGTCGGAGGGCGCCGGCGGACGTATCGTAAAGCTGTCCGGTGGCCGCGCCGAGACCGTGCTCGACGACCTGGCGCAGCCGCAGGGTCTGGTGGTCTGCGGCTCGCGGCTCTACGTGGTCGCGGCAGGTGCGCGGGAACTGGTCGAGTACGACCTTGCGCGCCGCGTCCGCCGCACAATTGCCAGCGGTCTGCCGATCGGTGCGCCGGAGGGCGTCACGCCTAAATTCCTGCGCGGCGTACCGCCGCTGTCGGGGCCGATGGGCCCGTTTGCCGGCATCGCGGCCGGCCCTGACGGTACGCTCTACGTGTCCGCGGATGCCGAGGGTAGCGTGCTGGCCTTGCGTCCGGTGTAATCGGCCGGAGGTCGGCGCGGGCGCCGGTTCACCCGGGTGTCTGAACCAATATGCGCCGATGCTTCTGAGAGACCAGAATCTCCGCGATCTTCCCGGTCCGCTGGCGGACATCGCGACCGAGCACCGGATCGCAGCGCGCGTCCTGGCCCTGATCGATCAGCAGGTCGGAGTCCTGGAGAATCGGCGCCGACCTGACCTGCGGCTGCTACGCGAAGCTCTGCATTTCTTCGTGAACGTGCTCGATCGGGTTCACCACCCGCGGGAGGACCTGATCTTCGAGCGGATACAGGGGCGCGGGAATGGCGGCGCCGATGAGGAGATGAACCGGTTTCGTGTCGACCACGAGGAGCTGCGCTTATCCGGCCTGGCGCTTCTGGACCAGATCCACAAGCTCAAGCTGGCGGCGCGCGGTGCGGAGCGGAAGGCCCTCGGCCAAGACCTCGCTGCCTACAGTGCCAGCATGCGGCACCACATGCGCATGGAGGAGACGCGCATCTATGAACCGGCCCGCAGCCTGCTGTCGGACAGCGACTGGTGGGATATCGAAAACCGGCTTGCCAGCCTGCCGCAGCCGATCTGTGGGCTGGACCAGGCGCCGGAGTATCGGTGGCTGCTGGATCGCTATCTCAATGAGGTCGCCGTGGTCTCGGTGGGAAAACTGCCCTTTGCATGGATCGACCGCGTGGCGTCGTCGGTGGAGCGTGCCGTACACACTGGCGCGGCCGTGTCCCGGCTCCCCTCGCGCATTCTGCGCCTGGCTGGACGCAGTTCGCGTCACATGGCCAGGACGGTTCTGGCGGTACGCAGCATCCCGACGGCCATTGCTGCCTGCGAGGCGGTTTCGGCAGAGTGCGTTACCGAGGGAAGGGCGGCTTATGTTCTGCTAAGGGATTCGGTTCGTGCAACGGCGGCGTTTGAATCCCTGCCGGGTTCTGGCGGCGAGGGTCAAGGCATACGGACGCTCCGCTCGGAAGCTGATCTGCTCGGCTTTGGCGAGTCGCCCGCAGCGCGCGCCGGCAAGGCGTCGGTCAGCTGGCAGGCGGCATGCGCCAGCCTCGTGTTCCGGGCGGTTCTGAAGCCGCTGCTGGCCGGACCAGCCCTGCGGCTGGCGGCCATGCCGTACCTGCGGACCCCGGCCAAGGCTCCACGCGGGTTCCAGGTCGTTCCTGTGGAGCAGGCGGGCTTTGTCGGCCGCCGCATCCAGCCATTGCAAGGCGCAGCGGCGAGCCGGACGATCCTCTACCTTCCCGGGGGAGCGTTCATCTTTCCCGCCTTCAGCGGTCACCTGTATGTTCTGGCCTACCTGAGCAGGAAGTGCGAAGCGCAGGGCCTGCTGGTGGACTATCGTCTGGCGCCGCAGCATCCGTTTCCCGCCAGCCTCGACGATGCCCTGGCGGCGTACTGTTACTTGCTCGACACGGGCGTTGAGCCGCAGGACATCGTGGTGGCGGGCGATTCCGCCGGCGGGGGACTGGCGCTGTCGTTGCTGCTGGCGCTGCGTGATCGGAAACTGCCCCTGCCGGCTGGCGCGGCATGCTTTTCGCCGTTTACCGATCTCAGTCTCTCGTCGCCGTCCCTGCGCTTCAACCGCTGGCGCGACGCTCTTTTACCCACCTCGTCGACGTTGGCGGAGGCGCTACGGCTCTACGCGGGTGACTACCCGCCGGATCATCCGCTGATATCTCCCGTATACAGCGAGCTGGGCGGGCTGCCGCCCTTGTTCCTGCAGGTGAGCAGCAGCGAGATTCTGCTCGACGACACCCTCCGGGTTTCGCGCAAGGCGCGCGCCCAGGGCGTCGAGGTCCAGGTCGAGGTATGGGATTCGCTCCCCCACGCCTGGCAGGTCTTTTCCTATATTCCGGAATCCCGGGCCGCGCTGCGGCGGACGGCCGAGTTCCTGGCCCGACAGCTCAAGCTCTCGGGTACACGGAGCGGCACGGATCAGTTGATCCGGCCGAACTAAAGCGCTGCAGCTTCCGGCGAGGTTTGCCCCTGAAGGTCCCAGGAACCGCGGGTCCCGCGCTTGCCGGGCTTGCTGGTAACGCTCGATTTCGGTGCGGCGGCAGCGCCTGCAGCCGGCGCCGCGGTGCGGCGGCGGCGGGGAAAGAGCTGAATGACTTCCTCGACCACCAGGGCCAGGAAGGCGAGACCAAACATCCCGAGGGTGAGCGTTTCAACGACTGCGGCAAACTGATCCACTGCGTGACTCCAGACAGAATATTGCTGGGTACATTTATAAGGGCGATGTTGCGTTGCAACAAGTGATATATTTTGGCTGGATAGCTTAGAAAAACTAAACAATCCGGGCGGCAGCCGTACCGGCAGCTTCCAGCGGGGAAACCGGCAGCGAGCCGCTGTCCGGTCGCCCGGCACGGCGTCCGGCGCGTCGTTCCGAGGTATAGATCAACATCAATGTTGACTATTTAATGATTCGTGCATGAAAATGCCCGGGGCCCTGCGGGGCGACAAGGTCGATCCCGGTCCTACGCCGATGAATGCAGAAAACGCGGAGCCCTTCATCACCAGGCGCGGGCAGCCGGTTGGGCTGCGCAGCAGGATGATCCTGTGGGCGATGCGATGGGTTCTTCGCCCGATGCTGCTGCGGCTCATCGAGGGAAGCCGCAAGAAGATAGCGCGGACCCAGCTGCGCACGCTGGCGCAGAGGTGTTCCGATTCGGCCGGATTGAACATCGCGTACCGGATGATCGGGCGCGCTCCGGGCCACCTGATCGGTACCTTCGAGCCTTCCGAGGATCCGTTCGTCCTGTGGCTGCATGGCGGGGCGTTCATACTACCGGCGGCGCCCTCGGTGCACTTTACGGCCATCGCGCTATTGTGCCGCGACCTTGGCGCCAGCGCGTTTCTGCCGGACTACCGGCTGGCGCCGGCCAATCCCTTCCCGGCTGGTCTCGACGATTGCGACAGAGCGTATCGCGCTCTTCTGGCCGGCGGCATTTCCCCGCACCGGATCGTGCTTGGCGGTGATTCGGCCGGTGGCAACCTGGCGTTGGGATTGCTGCAGAGAATCCGCAAGGCCGGTCTGCCGAATCCTGCGTGCGCGGTCATGTTATCGCCGGTCACCGACCTGTCCCGCGTCGGCGGACTGCCTTCGCGAACCGGGGTGATGAAGAGCGATCCCATCCTGCCGGCCGAAGCGCTCTATCGCATGGACGAACTGTACTCGGGCGGCGCGGACTCCAGCGACCCGGAACTGTCGCCCCTGTTTGCCGACTGCACCGGCTTTCCGCCGCTCTATCTTATCGCCAGCGACAACGAAGTCCTGCTGGACGATTCCGTGATGTTCGCCAGGCGCGCGCATGCGGACGGCGTATCGGTGCGCTGTGACATCTGGCCCAAGTTTCCTCACGCTTTCCTGTTGTTCGAGAAACTGTTTCCCGAGGTCGGTCCCGCTCGCGCAGACATCGTCGAGTTCGCGGAAACCTCGCTCGCCGCGGCACAGGGAGGTTTTCAACCCTGAGCTGGCCTCGTGCCGCCGCGGTTCCTCAGGAAAGATCCCGCGAGCAACGGCAGCACGACCAGGCGATCGAGTAGTTGGGCAACCTGCTCCGCCGTCTGCCGCTCGGGATTACGCAGCCACCATGCAAGAATCTCCACCGTCGCACTCACCCCGTGGGCCGCTCCGAGGTCGACCGGCAGCCAGTCGCTGATCCGCACACGGCTGTGCTCCTGCGCCAGCCGGACGAATTCCTGGCGCAGTGCGCCGGCGGCGCCGCCGGTCAGAAGGGATGTCCACACCGCACGCTGCTGGCTCACGCACTGGCAGAGCAGTAGGCTCGCCGAGCGAGGGTCCGCTCCTTCCACCGCCGGCATCAGCATCGCCATCACTCTCCCGACCTGTTCGGCGGCGACTTCGTTGAGCAGGTCCGCCTTGGACGCATGGTGCCGGAAGAACGTCGCATACCCGATACCCGCCGCCGCCGCGATGTCGCGTACCGTGATCTGGTCGAACTGCTTGCGCGCGAGCAATGAAACCAGCGCACGGTGCAGCGACCGACGGGTGCGCAAGGTGCGCGCATCGGTCATGACGTCGCCGCCCTGACTGGCCTGCTGCCGCACGGCAGCAGGCCGCGACCTGGTCGGCAGATCCAGAACCCTGCGGCGCCAGCGCGAGGCCGTATCGCGGTGAATTCCGCAGCGCTCGGCGGCCCTGCTCAAGGACAGCCCCTCGTGCATCGCCTGTGTGAAGCTGGTCCAAGCGGATTTGCGGTGAATGCCGTTGAGTGCGGTGCCGGTTGCCGCGCTGAAGGTGCGCTTGCAGGCGCCGCAACGCCAGCGCTGCTGGCCACGCACCCGGCCGTGGCGCGCCGGATGCTCCACGCCGCAATGCGGACACTCGCCCGGGGCCGCTGCCGGGGTCGATGCATTGGCAGCCACCGGATTCGCCGCCAGCACGTTCCGCAGCTGCTCGCGCTGCCGCGGCGTCAGTTCCTGCATTCGTTCCAGCAGTTTCGGGAAGGCGTTGGCGTCCATGGGCAGGCCGGGCCCTGAGGAGGGTTGAACAATACAAAAAGCGTAGTCAATACATTATACGGCAGTTCGCTTGACCTGCTCTTCATTTATACGGCAGTCTTCTGATCCATTGTGAATCATAAAGTGGCGGGCGCGCCCGCCGGATAGAAACAGCACAACGGAGGAGCGCGCCGGTTGCCAGGCTCACAGGAACGGGGAGGCTCACTCCCGCCGGATGCCTGCGAGTACGGATTGGCGCGGAGGAGAGGAGTATGAGAAATACACTGATCGCCGTCGCGTTGGCGGCGTATTCCGCCGGCGCCGCCGCTCAAACCGGCGGCACCCAAGCGCCGGCGGACGATCTCGATACCCTGCTGAGCGGAGCACAGCGCGCGCAGCCGTCCGATGCCAGGCCGCCGGATGCCGCGGCCGCGGACTCCGGCGCACAACACAAGCAACCGGATCAAGCTGCGCCGTCGCCGTCGCCGTCTCAGCCAGCCTCACCGCCTGCCGAGGCGGTCGCGCCGGATCTGAAGACGATCCCGGTCACGCCGGCGGCACCACCGTCCACCGCCCCCTCCCACAGCGCGATCGAGGAGATCGTGGTCACGGCCCGGCGCGTGGCGGAAAACCAGCAGGACGTCCCGGTCGCCATCTCGGCGATGAACGCGGCGGACCTGCAGCGGGAGCAGATCAATTCGCCGCAGGATCTGCAGGGTCGTGTGCCGTCGCTGGTGATCGGAACCGGCAGCCAGATGCGCAACACCGAAACGCCGACCATCCGCGGGCAGGGCGCGCAGTACGGCGCGAGCCCCGGCGTGGTCATTTACTACGGCGAGGTGCCGCTGCCGTCCGACCCGGTTGCCAACAACCAGGGCGGGCCCGGCAAGTTCTTCGATCTCGCCAACGTGCAGGTCCTCAAGGGCTCGCAAGGCACCCTGTTCGGCCGCAACACCACGGGTGGTGCCATGCTGCTGGTGCCGCAGAAGCCGGAAGAGACGTTCTCGGCCACGCTGAAGACCTCAGGATCCACCCTGGCGGGCATCAACTACGAAGGCGTACTCAACACACCGCTGGTGGATCGGGACCTGCTGCTGCGCGTGGGCGCCCAATACTTCGACCGTGGCGGCTTCACCACCGATGTGAAGACGGGCAAGGACTATGACAACAAGCACTATTGGACTTCGCGCTTCGGTCTCACCTGGCGTCCCAACGAGCGGGTCGAAAACTATCTGCTCGGCTATTACACCGACAGCAGCGACAATGGCACCGGATTCGTCATCCAGAAGATCAACCGGCAGGGGTTGAACCAGTCGATTCCCGCGGCGCTCGGGCTTGGAGTGCTGTCGCGCATACCCGGGCTGGACCTGACGCAGACCTTGAACCTGGGCTGCCTGCTGCTGGACATCTTCGGGCCGTCCAGCAATTGCGGTCAGGACATCCTGGCCGAACAAAATGCCCGGGGGCCGCGCCACGTCCAGCTCAGCGCCGATCCGGACGACGTCATCAAGACCGACGCCGTGGTCGACAACTTCAGCTACAGCCTGGCCGACGACCTTACTTTGCGGAACATCGCGAGCTACTCCGCCTTCAAGCACCACTACCGCTGGGACCAGGACGGCTCGCGTGCGACGTTCAACGACTTCGACAATCCCGACAGCCTGAACGAGGCCGATCTGCACACCTACACCGAAGAGCTTCAACTGCAGGGCTCCGGGGAAAAAACCGGCCTCCAGTACGCGATCGGCGGCTATTACGAATATACCGCCTCGGCCGGCGCGATCAGCGCCAAGGACCTGTTCATCGAGGATGTGACCCAACAGTACCAGCAGAGCAAGAGGTCCTTCGCCCCGTTCGCCCAGGGCACGTACAGTCTTGGCAGCCTGTACGAGCCTCTCGACGGACTGAGCGCCACGCTCGGGGCGCGTTACACCTCGGACAAGACCTCGGGCTCGGCGCTGCTGCTGGAAAAAGCGCTCGGACTGATCACCACCGCCGAAGTCAACCACGTCGCCGAGGTCAAGGATTCCGCCCCGACCTATACCTTCGGCCTGGACTACAAGTTCGGCACCAACCTGGTCTACGGCAAGCTCAGCCGGGGCTACAAGACTGGCGGCATTTCGGTGGCCGTGGTCAATCCGGCGCACTACACCTACAAGCCCGAATATGTCACCAACTACGAGATCGGCCAGAAATCCGACTTCGAGATCGGGGGCATTCCCGCCCGCGTCAATACGGCCGTCTACTACACCAGCTACACCGGCCTGCAGAAGGACGCCCCGGACAGCTACGTCCCGCCGCATTCGGTGAGCCCGTTCCCCGAGCTGGGCGACGCCATCTTCAACGTCGGCAGAGCCTGGGTCGGCGGCTTCGAGTTCGAAGGGACCATCCAGCCGGTCCCCCTGCTGACGCTGGTATCGACCTACGGTTACACGCGCGCGGCATACAGCCAGTTCAGCGTGCTCTACGAAGGCGCCACCCCTCAGCTCGATTGCAGCGGCAAGCAGATGTACAGCGGCAGCATGCTGCAGCTCAGCTGTGTGCCCTTCCAGTCGACGCCGACCAGCCAGTTCAGCCTGTCGGCGCGTGTCGCGGCGCCCATCGACCCGTCCAAGGGCACCATCCTGGGCTCGGTGACCTATGCCTGGACCGACAAGCAGTACAGCGCCCAGATGACCTTGCCCCAGGATGAGCCGGGAGCCTGGCTGCCCTCGTACGGGCTGCTCGGCGCCAGCGTGATCTGGAGCAAGGTATTCGGGTCGACCTTCGACGTGCAGTTATACGGCACCAACCTCACCAACAAGCTGTACCGCGTCTCCAACAGCAACCAGTGGCACCTGACGTACTTCCAGAGCTCGGTCTATTCGGAGCCGCGCATCGTCGGCCTGACGCTTGCCTACGGCTGGGATTGAATGGAGAACGCAAAGACCATGAGGCGAGGCGACGGCGAGCTGCTGCTGTTCTGGATGGTGCCCGTGCTGGGGATCACCTGGCTGGTGGCGTTTTTCGTGTTTCCCGGCTTCGTTCAACCGATGTCCCCGACATTGTCCGCGGGGCAGGTGGCGGCCTTCTATCGCGATCCGGCCAACCTGCCCCGGATCCGCTACAGCATGATCGTGTTCAACTGGTTCGGCATCGGCATGATCCCCTTCCTGACCCTGGTCGTCGGACAAATCGGCAGGATGGCGCACCGCACCCCGATCCTGAAGTACTGCTATCTCGGCTGCCTGACGGGTGGGCCGACCCTTTTCTTCATCGCCGACCTGTTCTGGCTGCTGGCGGCATTCCGCCCGGACCGGCCACCGGAGCTGACCCAGATGTTCAACGACTTGGCCTGGATCACTTTCATCGGGCAGGTCGGCTTCCTGATCGCGCAATGCGTCTTCCTGGCGTTGGCGATCTACCTCGACCGGCAGCCGCGGCCGGTATTCAGGATCTGGGTCGCGCACTTCAACCTGCTCATCGCGGCCGCGCTGGCGCCGGCGTCCTTCGTCGCCCTGGCGATGACCGGCCCCATCGCCTGGGACGGCCTGCTGTCGTTCTGGACCAGGAACGCGGCGATTGCGCTCTGGATCGTCGTGATGACGATCGTGATGGGCGGCAACATCTATTCGCAACGCCGCCACGAAGGCATCGGCCCATGAGCGTTTCGCTGGAACAGGGCATCCCGTTCCGCCCATCCGGCCCGTTCGGCCGCATCGCATGGCACTGGCGCCACGACCGCAAAGCCGAATTGTGGATGAGCTGGTATGCGATGGTCTTCTTTTACAATCTCTTCGGCGTGGTGTTCGTCGGGCTCACCCACGTGATGCCGCCGCCGCAGCCGTACTGGGACGATGCCGAGGTGGCGCAGTGGTTCAGGCACTACCATTCAGGCTTGCTGGTCGGGTTCGGCATTATCTTTCTGATCTCCGGCCTCGTCGCGGCGTGCAATGCCCTCATCGCCTATTCGATGCGGCGCATGTCGGTCAGCCGCGCTTTCGCCTATTCGTACATCGCGATCTACTCGCTCAGCGCAACGCCCGGGATGCTGCTCACCGCGATCGTCCTCTCGGTCGGGGCGATGCGCCCCGAGCGGGACCCGCGGCTGATCCACTGGCTCTACGACATGGCCTTCATGTGCTTCGTCGGCACCATGGGAGTGTTTCTGATCGGGACGCTGGTGTGGCTGATCGCTATCCTGATCGACCGCAACAAGGTGTTCCCGAAGTGGTTCGGTTATCTCAATATCTGCAACATGATCACGGAGTTCGTGGTCGCCCCCGCGTGGATCTTCAAGGCGGGCGTCTTTTCCTGGAACGGGACGATCGCATTCTGGATCGATACGGCTGTGTTCGTCGTCTATACGATCGCCTTCATTGTCCTGCTCAGGAAAATGATCGAGCGGGAGGATTTCGGCGACGGTCCGCTTCCCGGCAATGGCGCATCACTGTTCCTTGCGCCGGGCTTGCAGGAAGGGAGCGACCAATGACGGACGCAGCGGCGACCGGTTCCGGAGCTACCGGCGGAAGGGTGCGCTACGTGCCCGGTCAGCCGGACATGTGGGCGTTCGTGCTGTTCGAAGCGCTGATTTTCAGCAGCTACTTCATCGTCTACATGATCCGGCGCGGCAGCGATCCGGACCTGTTTCTCGCGTCCCAGGAGCGGCTCAGCCCGGCTTTCGGCGTGTCGAACACCCTGGTCCTGCTACTCAGTTCCTGGCTGATGGCGCGCTGCGTCCAGGCATCCCGGGAAAAAAAATATGATGTCGCCCTGGGACAGGTCATCCTGGTCGCTATCTGCGGGTTGCTGTTCGCGGGCCTGAAGCTGTTCGAGTGGTCGCGCGAGATGGGCGAGGGACTGCGGTTTTCGACCAATGAGTTCTTCTCCTTTTACTACTTTCTCACCGCGATCCACCTGCTCCACGTGCTGATCGGGTTTGTCGCCCTTGGAGTCGCCGTTTACCAGTTGCGCAGTCCCTTGAGCCGTTCCCAGGAAATCGTCGAGACCTGCGCCACCTATTGGCATATGGTCGACTTCCTGTGGGTCATCATTTTCGCCTTGCTTTACGTCATGAGGTGATGCATGAGCCCCGGGTCCGAAAAGAGGCTGGGAATCGCCTGGCTCATCCTGTCCGCGATCACCCTGATGTCCTGGTGGATCGGATCGAACCACGGGCATGCGCTCATGCGCAGCGCGCCCGTCACCTTCTGCGTCATCGCGCTTGCGGCGGTCAAGGTGCGGGTGGTTATCATGGAGTTCATGGAGGCCCGACACGCTCCGAGGCTATTGCGGCGGATCACCGATGCCTGGCTTGCGCTTCTTGTCGTGTCCCTGCTCGTCATTTACGTGTTGAGTCGGGACGGCATTCGAGCAGGCTAGAACCCTCTCTGCCGGATGCCGCGGGCCGCACGCTCCAGTTCCTCGCGGAACGCCGGATGCGCGATGGCGGCTAGGCGGCGGGCGCGCTCGGACAGCGTCTGGCCCTTCAGTTCCGCGGCACCGAACTCTGTGACGATGACATCGACGTCGGAGCGCGGCGTGGTGACCGGTCCGGCCAGGCTGGCGGTGATGCGGCTGACTTTGCCGCCTTGCGCGGTGGCCGGAAGCGCGATGATGGCGCGACCGGCAGCTGCTCGGGCCCCGGCGCGTACGAAATCGACCTGGCCGCCGGTCCCTCCCAGGTAATGCGAACCGCTTTGCTCGGCATTGACCTGGCCGCTCAGGTCGACCTCGACCGCCGAGTTGATCGTGACAAGCTTGGGCAGCTGGGCCAGGATGGCCGCGTTGTGCGTGTAACGGGTGGCCCGCATGCCGATCTGCGGATTGTCGTGCGCGAAGGAAAACAGGCGCCGCGACCCGATGAGAGTGCCGGTGATCGATACGCCCGTGTCGATCGGCTTGAGGGCATTGGTCACCACCCCGGCCTCCACCAGATCCACCACTCCGTCGCCGATCATGCCCGAGTGGACTCCCAGGTGGCGGCGGTCGCGCAGCAGTCGCAGGATGGCGTCCGGCACCGCACCGAAGCCGATCTGCAGGATTGCGCCGTCCTCGATGTAAGCGGCAACGATGCGGGCAATCGCATGGTCGGTGTCGCCGATCTGCGCGGGCCGCACCTCCACCGGCATCCGGGCAACGGCGACGGCGCAATCGATGCGGTCCGTCGGCAGCACCGCATCGCCATGGGTATATGGGACCAGCTCGTTGACCTCGGCGATGACCACGCGAGCCTTGGCCACCATCGACTGCACGAAATCGCCGGCCAGCCCGAAGCTGTGACGCCCATGGCGATCGGGCGGGCTGACCTGGAGAAAGGCGACGTCGCATCCGATCAGGCCCAGCTCGATCATGGGCCCCACCTGGCTGACATGGCAGGGCACGATGCCGAGTTTGTGCGCGGCAGCGAGCGTGCGCAACGCGCCGATTGCCCCCATGCTCGAGATGTCGATCTTCTCCGCGGCCCGGTCCAACAGGCCCGAAAAGCTGGTCGCGGCGAAGGCGGAAATATGGCCGATGTCGCCGGCCTGTGCAATCAGCGCTTCGATCAGCGTGGTTGGCTCCGCGCAGGCCTGTCCCCAGACGATGCGATCGCCGGCGCGCAGGAAGCGGCGCAGCTCCAGTGCGGCGGCATCCACCGTGGCGGTCATTGGCGCCCGGCCAGCGCCAGCAGCGCCTGTGCGCGTGCAAGATGGGGACGGTCCAGCATGGTCCCCTTGTGGCCGAGCGTTCCGGCGCCGGGGTTGGCGGCGAACAGCTCGACGATCTCCCGGGCCGCGGCCAGCTCGTCGGCGGTGGGCGAGAAGGCTTCGTTGATCACGTCGGCCTGCGCCGGATGGATGGCCAGCATGCCGCGAAAGCCGGCACGTCGTACCTGTGCCGCCCGCTGGCGCAGGCCGGCCTCGTCGCGAAAATCGCCGTGGATCGTTTCCACGGCATCCACGCGGGCGCTCGCCGCGCCCAGCAGGCACAAGCTGCGGGCCAGCTCGTAGGTGAATCCATAAGCGCCGTCCGCGCCGCGGTTTTCGCTCGCGCCCACGGCGTCGGCCAGGTCCTCGGCGCCCCAGGTCATCGCCGCCAGCCGGGGTGCGCCGGCGTAGGTGCCGGTGGTGAACATGCCCTCCGCGGTTTCGGTCACCAGAACGATGATCCGCGTAGACCCCAGCTCAATCCCGGCGGAAACCTCCAGGGCGGACAGGTAATGGTCCAGCCGCTCGATGTCCGCGCGGCCCCGCGACTTCGGCAGCATCACGCCGCCCGGTTGGGCGGGCATTACCGCCGCCAGATCGGCCAGCGCATCCGGTCCTTGCAGGGGGTTGATCCGCACCCACAGGCGCGCGCGATCCCGCGGCTGCGCCCTGAGCAGGTCGGCCACCATGGAGCGGGCCTTGGGCCGTTGTTCGGCGGCCACCGCGTCTTCCAGGTCGAGGATGACGATATCCGCGCTGCCGGTGGCGGCCTTCTCCATCTTCTTCTGGCTGTCGCCCGGCGCAAAAAGCCATGAGCGTGCGCCGAGGCTGGTGCTTGCGCTTTCCATCGCAGTCTCCTCGCGAAAAATCAATAAGATTTGGGAAGCCCGAGGACCTTTTCGGCCAGGAAATTGAGAATCATGTGCGGCGTCACCGGCGCGATCCTGGGGATCAGCACTTCGCGCAGCAGGCGCTCCACGTGGAATTCCTGGGCGTAGCCCATCCCGCCCAGCGTGAGCATCGCGGTGTGACAGGCCTCGAAGGCGAATTCGCCGGCCAGGTACTTGCCCGCGTTGGCCTCCACGCCGCAATCCAGGCCCTGGTCGAACAGCTGCGCCGCCTTCATCACCATCAGGTTGGCGGCTTCGAGCTGCGCCCAGCACTTGGCCAAGGGATGCTGGATGCCCTGGTTCATGCCGATGGGGCGGTTGAAGACGATGCGCTCGCGCGCGTAGCTGGCCGCTCGCGTGATGGCGGCACGTCCGATGCCGATGGCCTCGGCGGCGACCAGCACGCGCTCCGGGTTCAGGCCGTGGAGCAGCAGGCGGAAGCCCTCTCCCTCGGCGCCGATGCGATCCTCTTCGGGCACCCGCAGGTCCTGGATGAACAGCATGTTCGAATCGACGGCGTGCCTGCCCATCTTGTGGATCAGCCGAACCTCCACCTTCGAGCGGTCGAGGCTGGTGTAGAACAGCGACAAGCCGTCGGTCTTGCGCTTGACCTGGTCCAAGGGGGTGGTGCGCGCCAGCAGCAGCATCTTGTTGGCGACCTGGGCGGTCGAAATCCAGATCTTTTCGCCGTTGACCCGGTAGCCCCCTTCGCAGCGCTCCGCGCGCGTCTTGATCTCGGTGGTGTTGAGGCCGGCGTTGGGTTCGGTCACGGCAAAGCAGACCCGGTCCTCGCCGCGTACCACCGCGGGCAGTATCCGTTCCTTCTGGGCACCGGTGCCGAACAACACCACCGGCTGCACGCTGAACACCGGGATGTGGACGCTCGAGGCCCCGCTCATGCCGGCCCCCGATTCGGCGATGGCCTGCATCATCACGGCCGCCTCGGTGATGCCCAGTCCCGAGCCGCCGTAGGCCGCCGGCATGGCGATGCCGAGCCACCCGCCGTCGAGCAAGGCGCGGAAGAACTCCTGCGGAAATGCCGCGTCGCGATCGTGCTGCAGCCAATACTCGTCCGGGAAGCCGGCGCACAGCTTGAGGATGGCATCCCTGATGCTCTGCTGATCGGCGGTCAATGCATGGTCCATGGGGCGGCTGCCGGTAGAGACTGGTCAACACTGCTGTGTAGTAATATAGCTGAAGGCGCTATAGTGACGCACCTCGGCAGGCGTGTTCGGATGGAGGATCACCATGAGTAGGGAGCAGGGCGCAGGGCCGCTGGCCGGCGTGCGCATCGTCGATCTGACCGCCATGGTCATGGGGCCGTACTGCACACAGATCCTGGCGGACATGGGGGCCGACGTGATCAAGATCGAGCCGCCGGAAGGCGATGGCGTGCGCTACATTTCGGTCGGTCCGGTGCGCGGCATGAGTGGCGTGTTCGTCAACGTCAACCGCGGCAAGCGCAGCGTGGTGCTGGATCTGCGCCAGGCCGCCGATGCGCAGGTCCTGCGCGAGCTGGTCGAGCAGGCCGATGTGTTCATCCATTCGATGCGGGCCAAGGCCATCGCCAAGCTCGGTTTCGCCTATGCCGAGGTCGCGGCCATCAATCCCACGATCGTCTATACCAATTGCTACGGCTACGGTCGGCGCGGGCCCGACCGGGACCTGACCGCCTACGACGACACGATCCAGGCCGAATGCGGCCTGCCCGCGGTGCAGCAGATGCTGACCGGGGAACCCAACTTCGTCGGTTCGATCATCGCGGACAAGGTCGCCGGCCTGATGGCGGTCAACGCCACGGTGATGGCGCTGTTCCATCGGTCGCGCACCGGGGAAGGCCAGGAAGTCGAGGTTGGCATGTTCGAAACCATGGCCGCATTCATGCTCGCCGAGCACGCCAATGGCGCGATGTTCGATCCGCCGCTGGGCACGGCCACCTACCCGCGCGCGGTGGCGCCCAACCGCCGGCCCTACAGGACGCGCGATGGCTATATCGCCGCCCTGATCTACAACGACAAGCAGTGGACGACATTCGTCGACGCGGTGAAGCCGGCCTGGGCCAGCGATCCCGCCTTCGCCACGCTGGAACAGCGGGCGCGACAGATCGACTCCATCTACGGACTGATCGCCGGAACCATCCGCGAACGCACCACCCAGGAATGGCTGGGTCTGTTCCGCAAGCTGGATATCCCGGCGGCGCCGCTGCGCACTCCGGCGGAGCTGTTCGACCATCCCCACCTCAATGCCGTGGGCTTCTTCCAGGTGGTGGATACGCCGCAGGGGCCGGTGCGCTTCCCGGGCGTGCCGACCTGGTTCTCGCGCACCCCGGGCCGCGTCGCCGGTCCGGCGCCGGGACTGGGCGAGCACACGCAGGAGGTGCTGGCGGAGCTGGGGCTGGGCGCCGCGGGCAGCCGTCCAGGCGAGAGTGTGACCGCGGGGCGCGCCGGCACGCCGTGAAGTGGGTGCCGGCCCGCGGCGGCGGGCGTCAGGCCTTGGTCGCCTTGAACGGATAGCTGCCCATGAAGCCGGCCTTGCACTTTCCGCTCATGCGGTTGCCGTCGATGACGCCGGTGAACTCCACCTTGAGCTTCATCGGCCTGGTCACGTGATTGATCCAGCGGATCGTATTGTTCTCGATGGCGAGGTCCGTCATCGGCGAGTCCGTCCCTTGCCCGGACTGCACCCCGCTCCAGCGGCCGTCGATGCGTTGAATCGATAGTTCGGTGGCCTGCTCGCCCGTGGGACCCTTCACCACGAGCTGCCAACGGCCTTCCACCGAGGTCGATGTTTGCGGGGAGGTGTGCCGCTGCTGTGCCGCGGGCGGATGCGGCGCCGCTGCAAGCGGTATCGCACGCCTGGCCAGCGCCTTGGGGCGAAGCACGGATGTGACCGGCATGAGGTCGGCATAGGTGACGATACCCGGGCGCGCCGCCACCACCGCGGGTATCGCGTTCACCACCGGCGTCGCCGGAAACATGAAGCCGATCGTCATCAGCTCCTCGATCGGCAGGCTCAGGTCCTCCGGCAGCACGTCCACGCGCAGCTTCACCTGCGGGACACCGCTGATCTCGATGAGGTAGGCCATGGCGATATCCCAGGCGGGTTCGAGGTCCGGGGTGATGGTCCACTGCGCGATCAGCTCGATCACCGGTAGTCCGGCGGCAATGCCGAGCCAGCGCGAGAGAATGCCCGCGACGTGACCCTGCTTGACCGGCCGGCCCGGGATGTCGAGATCCTGGGTGGCGTGGGCGAATTCCACCTCGCAGCGCACGTCGTCGAGGGTGAACGCGAACTCCCTGGCAATGGCCTCCACCGCGTCTCCGAAGGGCAGCGTCGCCTTCTCGACATCCCTGGGGTGGGTCGGGTCACCGGCCGCCCGGCCCCAGCCCAGCTCGTCCTGGTTGGCGTCGCCGGCCCACAGTCCGATGTTGAACGATTCGGTGATGCGGATCAGATTGACTTCGCGGCAAAGGCCCGCCGCCGTGGCGGTCAGGTGGTCGACCCAGCCGGGGTTGATGCCGCTGCCGAAGAGGCTGGCTTGGCCTGCTTGTGCTGCCTCCTCCAGTTTTCGCCGCGCAGCCTCGCCGTAGGCGCGACCGGTCAGGAAGCTGGCCGTGGTGGCGATATTGATGCCGGCGCGCAGCAGCCGCTCCATGTGCCCGGTGTCCGGGTGCAGTGGCATGTACACCACGCAGTCGGGCTTGAGTGCGATCAGTTCGTCGATGTCGTTGGTGGCGCGGATGCCAAGCTTGCGGCCGAGCTTGACCAGGTCGCCGACGTCCTGGCCTGCCTTGTCGCGGCTGTAGGCGTAGACGCCCACCAGCTCAAGGTTCGGCCGTTCGAGCATGGCCTTGATCGCTTCGCGCGCCACCTTGCCCGTGGTCCACTGCACGATGCGCAGTCGCTTGTCGTTGCTGGTCATGGATATTCCGGGGTGCGAGGGGAGGGGTAACGGGTGGCTGCGATGCAGCCTGCGGGATGTGGTCGGCTCATCCGCGCCAGCCGCGGATGCGGTTGCCGCCGTCGCAGGAAACGACCTCGCAGGTGATGAAGCGACCTTCCGCCGAGGCCAGGAACAGGCATAGCCCGGCGACGTCGTCCGCCGCGCCGTGGAGGTTCAGCAGCTGCTGGCCGTGGATGCGTTCGAGCGTCCCCGGGGGGAGCTGCGTCCTGGCGGCCGGTGTCTCCACCAGGCCCGGCGCGATGGCATTGACGCGGATGCCGTCCGCGGCGAAGGTCTGGGCCATGCCGTAGGTCATCGCATTGAGCGCCGCCTTGGTCACGCCGTAGGCCGTGGCCGGGGCGTAGCCCGCCATGGAGGAGATGTTGAGCACCACGCCCTTGCTGCGGGCGAGCCCGGGACGCAGCGCCTGGGCGAGCAGCAGCGGCGCCACCGTGTTGATGGACAGCAGCCTCAGCCATTGCTCCTGCTTCAGCGATCCGAATCCGTACGCCAGGTCGCCGTACGCCAGGCCCGCATTGTTGACGAGCACGTCCAGCCGGGGATGTTCCCGCCCGATGCGCTCGGCGAACTGCAGGATCTCCGCTTCCACCGCCAGGTCGACGCGATGGGTCCGGCAGGTATGCCCTTGCCCATGCAATACCGACCCGGTGTTCCGCAGGCCGTCGGCGTCCACGTCGACCAGGATCAGCCGGGCGCCTTCCTGCGCAAAGCGCTGCGCCAGGGCCAGGCCCATGCCGCCGGCGGCGCCGGTGATCACGACGGTGGTGCCGGCAAAACGCTGGGTCATGGGATCGCGGTTCCGCGCGCGGGCACCTGGGCTCACACAAGCTTGCGCGGCTGGCCCGCTCCCACGTAGCGCGCCAGGTTGCGATGCAGGTTGCTGACCGATTGCTCGCGGTACGGGTTGGGCAGGGTGCCGCGGAAGCCGCCGGAGCGCATGCCCTGCTGCACCGCCGCCATGTTGGAGAAGTCCTGGGGCAGCACGCTCAGCCAGCGTGCGTCGCCCAGCGGCGTGTACTCCCACTCGGTCTTCGGCTCCTGTCCACTGGGGAACAGCTCGTACACCGCGACCTCGAAGATACACTTGTTGGGATCGTAGCCGTGCGGGCGCGCGCTATAGCACAGGGCATTGTTCACGGCGTGCCCGATCTGGAAATTGGGGAAGATCTGCCAGGCCGTGCCGCTGCTGGCCACGTGTGAAGGTTCCACCGTGGGCCAGATCACCCCGCGCGAGGCATCGTCACGTCGCGCCGAGTCGAGCCAGTGCTTGAGCACCTGGTCGGCCGGAGTGCCTTCCGGCAGGTCGTCGACCAGCCGCCGCGCCGCGTCCGCCAGTGTCTGGGTGGTGACGGCGTTGACGTGCTTCATGATGTAGTCCTGCATCTCCGCGGTAGCCACGCGCGGGTCCTTGCCGGAACCCAGACGGAGCTTGGCCGAGGTCTCCTCCAGCCCCTTCGGCGCGTCGTAGCCGATGTGGCTGTGCTTGTCCTGGGCCCGTGCCCAACCCGTGTAGATGCCGAACTGCATGAACTCGGGGTGCGTCGCCGGCACGTGGTAGGTCTCGTAAAAGGCCTCCATGGCAACCTTCCAGTTGCAATCGACGTGCAGCCACTTGCGCCACTTGCAGCGCATGTTCTGCAGCTGGAACGGGTCCAGCATCGAGGCGGCGGGTTCCAGGTAGCTGCGCAGGGGCTCGCTACGTGGATCCAGGTTGATCCAGATCCAGCCGCCCCAGGTGTCGACCTTGACTTCGCCCAGGCGCGTGCGCTCTTCCGTCAACGCGCCCTTCCAGTCCTCGGCCATCGGCGCGTGGGTGCAGCGGCCCTCGAGGTTGTAGGTCCAGGCATGGTAGCCGCAGACAAAGCTCCGCTTGCTGCCGCAGGCCCGCTTGTCGCCGGCCGGGGTATCCACCAGCCGGCGGCCGCGATGCGAACAGACGTTGTGGAAGGCGCAAAGCCTGTCTGCCGCCGCCCGCACGATGATGACGGAGTCGTCGAGCACCTCGTAGGTCAGGAAGTTTCCGACCTCCGGAATCTCCTCGACGCGGCCAACCTGCAGCCACACCTTGCGCCAGAGCCTGTCGCGTTCGGCGCGCAGATAGTCCTCGGAAACGTAAGCCTCCACCCCTACGGTTACCGCCTCCGCGAGGTCCTCGGCCGCCTGGACCGGTGCCTGGTTCAACTCTGCAGTTTCGCCCACGATCGCCTCCTCCCGGGGGTAGCGCTGCGCAGGCGGCTAACTTAGCGCGACCACGTAGTAATAATCAACATGGGTGTCTAGTTACTGGCGCGGGTGCGCCGCCGGAGCGCCGGTGATTGGCCGTATCATGATCGCCATCACCCATTGATTCGATGAAGGACGCGATGGCACGCAACCCACGTACTCCAAGTCCGACCAGTTCGCATGCCGCCTCGCTTGAGGCCGCGCTGGAGCACAGCACCGTTCCCGCGGTGTCGCGTGCGGCGGCGATTCTGCGGCTGCTGGCGCGTGCGCCGGAGGCGTCGGGCATCCAGGCGATCGCCCGCGAGCTGGGGATCGTGCCCAGCACCGTCCTGCACATCCTGCGCACCCTGGTGGCGGAGGAGCTGGTCAGCGTCGATCCGGCGACCAAGCTGTACTCGCTCGGTCCCGGCGTGCTGCTGCTGGCCCGCGCCTGGCTGGGAGCCAACCGCTTCGCCAGTGTCGTGCAGCCGGTGCTGGATGCCATCTCACGGGAGCGCGCCGTCACCGCGATGGGGGTGCAGGTGGACGGTGTCGATCACATGGTGGTCGTCGCCATCGCCCGTTCGGAGGGGATGATCCAGCTGCACACGCAGATCGGCAGCCGTTTCCCGGCGACCATCAGCGCCACCGGCCGCTGCCTGGCGGCCTTCGGTGGGCACGATGCCGAGGAACTGCGGCGCCGCTTCCGCAAGCTGCGCTGGGACAACGCGCCGTCGTTGACCGAATGGGAGGCCCAGGTCGCCGAGGCGCGAAGCCGGGGCTACGCCATCGACCGCGGCAACTATATCGCGGGCGTCACCATCGTCGCGGCGCCGGTGTTCGGTCCCGAACGGATCATGACGCACAGCCTGGTCGTGGTGGGCATCAGTGGCCAGATGTCCGATCAGGCGCTGGCGCAGATCGGCCGCGAGCTGCGTGACAAGGCGGCGCAGCTGTCCAGGGATCTGGGTTCCGGCTGAGGCCTCGTCGTGTTGTACAGATAAAACAACGATTGCGTATTGACAATACCGGCGTAGCCTGCTGAGATCAGTGCACCGGTGGCGCTTCGCCACGCCTTTCGTACGCACTCTCTACATGGCCCAGCTGACGGACCACAAGAGCTACGCCGATGCGCAGCGGGATTTCTCCATGCCCGCCGTCTGGGCGCTGTTCGACGGCACGCCGGCAAACTTCAACATCGCCGGCGAATGTGTGGACCGGCATGCCGCCAATCCGCACAGAATTGCGGTGAGGATCGCCCACGCCGACGGGCGCAACGAGCTGGTGACGTTCCGCGAGCTGTCGTGCTGGTCCAGCCGGTTCGCCCATTGGTTGCGCGCACAAGGTCTGAAGCCGGGTGACCGGGTCGCCTTCATGCTCGATCCCTCGCTGGCCTTCTACATGGCGATGTTCGGGGCGATGAAAGCCGGCGCCATCAGCGTGCCCCTGTTCACACTGTTCGGGCCTGAGGGGTTGCAGCTGCGCGTGGCCGACTGCCAGCCGGCCATCCTGGTGACCAACGCGGAAAAGGCGGCGATGGCGCGCGCCTCGACTGCTGCGCGTGTGGTGGTGGCCGATGAAGCCTTGTTCGCGGAGCTGAAGTCTTATGCGGACAGCTTTGCCACGTGCACCTCCGGCGACGACCTTGCGGCCTACCAGTACACCTCGGGGACCACGCGGGAGCTGCCGGCCGCGGTCAAGCACACGCATCGCTCCATCGTCGTCCTGGCGCTGGCGGCCTTGTACGGAACGGGCATTCGCCCGGGCGACCAGTTCTTCTGTCCTTCGTCGCCCGCCTGGGGCCACGGGCTGTGGCACGGCACACTGGCGCCGCTCTCCCTTGGGGTCACCACCGGCACCATGTCCGGCAAGTTTTCGCCGGTCCGGCTGATGGAAGCCCTGCAGGACTTCGGCATCACCAACCTGTCGGCCGCTGCGACGCACTATCGGATGATGAAGGCCAGCGGCGAGGCTGGCCGGTTCCGTTTCAACATCCAAAAACTTTCGTATACCGGCGAGCCGATCGATCCGGCCACGCTGGAATTCGTCGAGCAGCTGTTCAAGCGCCCGGTGTGCAGCATGTACGGCACCACCGAGGTCGGGGTGGTGCTCGTCAACTATCCCGGAGCGCCGGATTTCAAGGTGAAGCCCGGCTCCCTGGGCAAGGCGATCCCGGGGCAGGTGGTGGCGGTCCACGACGGCGGCGGCAAGCCGTGCGAGCCGCGCCATGTCGGCGAGATCAGGATATTGCGTCGTGGCGAGTGGATCCCGACCAAGGACCTGGGCTGGATCGACGAGGACGGCTACTTCTATCACGCCGGCCGCGCCGACGACGTGATCATTTCCGCCGGCTGGACCATGAGCGCCGTCGAGATCGAAAACGTCCTGCTGAAGCATCCGGATATCCGCGAAGCCGCCGTGATCGGGGTCAAGGACGCGCTGCGCGGACAGGTCGTCAAGGCCTTCGTGGTGAGTGCACGGCCGCAGGACGAGATCTTTGTCCGCGAGTTGCAGGACTTCACCCGCGAACGCCTGAGTCAGCACGAGTATCCACGCGTGATCGCGGTGGTCGACGAACTGCCGAAGACCCCCGCTGGAAAAGTCAACCGGAAGGTACTGCGCGATCGCGAAAGCGCAGTGCCGGCCGCCATTTGAATTCGAGGAGAACCGATATGTCCCGCGAAGCACCAAGCCTGTTTCCCAAGATCACCGACAAGGGCGTCGACGAACTGCGGCAGCGGATCGGCGTCGTGATCACCGACACCATCGAGCCGTGGAACTACGAGGCCACGCGCGACGCGATCCGTCACTACGCGCACGGCATCGGCGACGATAACCCGTTGTGGTGCGACCCCGAATACGCGGCGAAGGCGCGCTTCGGCGCGCTGACGGCGCTGCCGAGCTTCCTGTTCACCACCAGCCGCATCATCTCCGGCTATGTGGGCGGCCTGTCGGGCGTTCACGCGATGTGGGCGGGGGCCAACTGGCAGTGGCATCTGCCGGTGCTGCGCAACGACACCATCCGTACCGAGGCCAGGCTGAAGGACCTGATCGAGCATCAGACCAAGTTCGCCGGCCGCTCCTTCCAGCAGATCTACAACGTCCGTTTCTTCAACCAGAAGGGTGACCTGGTGGCCGAGGCGGACAGCTGGTGCTTTCGCACCGATCGCGACGTCGCGCGGGAAGAGGGCACCAAGTACAAGGAGGTCAAGGCGCGCGCCCCGCACCAGTACACCGACGAGGACTTGGCACGGATCTTCGAGCTGTATGCGAAGGAGCCCGTGCGCGGCGCCACCCCGCGCTACTGGAAGGACGTGCAGGTCGGCGAGAAGCTGCCGACCATGGCGAAAGGGCCGATGACCGTCACCGGCTTCATCTGCTACGCCCAGGGCTGGGGCGGGCTGTACATCCGCGCCAACAAGCTGGCCTGGCAGCAGCACCACAAGCATCCGGGGCTCGGCATCAAGAACCGCTTCGGCATCCCCGATTGCCCGGAGCGCGTGCATTGGGAAGAGGAATTCGCGCACAAGGTGGGCACGCCGGGGGCCTACGACTATGGTCCGGAGCGTTGCTCCTGGCTTACCCACCACCTCACCAACTGGCAGGGCGACGCCGGTTTCCTGCGCAGCAGCCATTGCAAGATCCGGCGCCACAACCCGGAGGGGGACACGATCCTCATCAACGGCGAAGTGATCCGCAAGTTCGAGGAAGGCGGGCGCAAACTGGTGGAGATCCGCCAGGAGGCGAAGACGCACACCGGCGAGCTTTCGGCCGTGGGGGGTGGCGTCGTCGAGCTGCCCTGATGAGCGTGCCGGATACGCGGGTCGAGGTCATCGACCCGCAAGCACTGGAAGCGGCCGGCTGGCGCAGCAAGGCCGGCCAGGGCTTCAACGTCGCGGTGGGGCCGTTCTGGATGCGCGGCCGGGACGCGGAGCGCGAGGTCGGGCTGATCGTGAGGGAACAGCACACCAACAACGCCGGCCGCATGCACGGCGGTGCGCTGATGACCTTTGCCGACATCAGCCTTGGGTCGGGCGCGGGGGACGCGCTGGGCCACAAGTATTGCGTGACGGCGCAGATGAACGTCCAGTTCGTCTCGGGGGCGCATGTCGGCGAGTTCGTCGTCTGCCGCCCGGAACTCGTGCGCCGCAGCGCCCAGCTGGTGTTCATGCGGGGGCTCATCACCGTTGCCGACCGCGCCATCGCCAGCGCGGAAGGTATCTGGAAGGAACTTCAGGCAAAGTAAGCGGCCAGCGCCTCCGGGGCCGGGTCCCCTTGGCGATCATCGAGCTCGACGACATATGAAAACGACCTTGCAGGTGCCGTTTCCCCGGGGAACCTGTGCGATCGAGGTCTTCGGCACGCCCGAGGATCGGGCGGCGCCGGTCGTGCTGCTGTTCATGGACGTGTTCGGGCCGCGGCCCGCCCTGTTCGGCATCGGCCGGCGTCTGGCGGAGGCCGGCTACCGTGTGCTGCTGCCGGATCTCTTCTACGACCACCAGCCTTTCGCCCCGCTCAACACAGCCGCAGTGTTCGCAGGCGATCCCGCTGAGCGCAAGAGGATGATGGGCAAGTATCAAAGCCTCGATCAGGCGAGGATCGATGCCGACGTCCGGGCCTTGCTGTCCTGGGCGGAAGGCGAGCTCGGCCCGCAGGCGCCGGCCGCCGCCGTCGGCTATTGCATGGGCGGCCGCTATGCGCTGACCGCAGCGGCGGAGGCCTCCCGGGTGGTGCTGGCGGCATCCGTGCACGGCGGCAATCTCGCGCCGGAGAGCGGCGACGGTCCGCATCTGCGCCTCAAGGGCATCGCTGCGCGAGTCTACGTCGGCGTGGCGGCCATCGATCCCACCTTCGGCGCAGCCGAGGAGGGCCGCCTGGCCTGCGCCCTGCGGGAGGCGGGTGTCGATCACATCATCGAAACCTACGCCGGAGCGGTGCACGGCTTCGCCATGAACGATCTGCCGACCCACCATGCCGCGGCTTACCAGCGTCACTGGACCCGCCTGTCCGCGCTGCTGGCGGAAGCGTTTCAACCCTCGCGTTCGACCTCGTAGCGCGACAGGTAGCGCTCGAACAGCGGCGCGAGCTGGTCGACCGACAGGCCGTATTGGGCCAGCTTGTACTCGTGCCTGCCAAACTTTTCCTGCGGGTTGTCGGCCAGCCAGGCGCGCATGCCCGACTCGGCGGCCACGGTGAACGGATCGCCCAGGGCCACGTAAAGCCTGCGCATGGTGCCGATGGGGTCGCGCATGAGTTCGCCGTAGTGCACGTCGACGATGCGGTCCTTCCCCAGCTTGTCGCGGGCATCCATGATCCGCTTGGCGTGTTCGGCCGCCTGGAAGGAGCAGTTCCGGCCCAGCCATTGCGCATCGACCTGTCCCATGAAGGCCTGGTGCGACAGCGACAGCAGGCTGCAGAACGAGCCGGTGGCGGTATAGGGATCGCGGTGGGTCCACACCAGGCGCGCGTCGGGATAGACCCGCAGCAGGTCCGGCAGCCACAGCGCGTGCGAGGGCATCTTGAGATTCCAGGTGCCCCGAACATCGGCTTGCAGCAGTTGCAGGAAGCGCTTGTGGTAGCGATAGGTCGAGCCCAGGTCGGCATCCTGGAACAGCCAGTCGCGATAGTTCGGAAGGAGGCCGCGCGATTCCCAGATCAGCGCCTTGAAGTCATGCATGATGAAGAACATGCATTCGTTCGGATAGATGGCCGAGTTGCGGTAGTACTTGCCCATTTCAGGGCGTGCCGCCAGCATTTTCCTTTCCATCTCCAGGCGCGCCAGGGCGCGCGGGTCGCTGTAGAGCGTGTCCGGCGTGGGCGGCGGCACCGGCTCGTCGATCTCCCAGGTCAGCGGGGAGCGCCGGGCCGGGTCGGCGGCGAGCAGGTTGCTGAGCAGCGTCGTACCGGTACGTGGGACGCCGAAGACGAACACGGGCCGCTCGACCGGCCGCGTCAGCAGCTCGGGACGCTGTTCGAGGTAAGCCGTCGTTTTCAGGCGCGCGGCCAGCGCGGCGACGATGCTGCCGCGCAGCCGTTCCTGGGCCGCTTCGGGGCGCCCGTTGCGGTTGAGGTCCGCCACCAGCACCTGCAGGCCTTCGCGAAAACTGTCGTCGTCGAACCGGCTCAAGCCGGTGGCCTGCCGGGCTTGTGCGACCAGTTCTTCGGCGACCAGTGCTGCTGACATGGCGATCCCCTGTGGCGTGAATCCGGATGGTGATGGGGCGGCTGCGGGGCGGCAACGAAAAGTGCTTGCCAGGTCGGGCCAAAACGTTTGCTTCAGGCCGTGCCGGGGTTCGTCCGTACTGCGCCTGCCGCGTGCTGGCGGCGGAATTCGCCCGGCGTAAGGCCGGTGCCGCGGCGGAAGGCGAAGCAGAAGCTGGACGGCGTCGCAAAGCCGAGCGAGTAGGCGACGGCCTTGACGCTCTGCTGGTCGGCCAGCAGCCGCCTGGCGTGCTCGAGGCGGCTCTGCGCCACGTAGTCGCCGATTGAGCAGCCCCGGCTGGCGCGGAAGCCGCGGGTGAGCTGGCGGATCGACAAGCGGCACAAGCCCGCCAGCTCGGCCAGGGTCGGCGCGGCGAGGGTGTCGCGCAGCCGTTCGTCGATCAGGCGCAGCCGCCACGGCGCCAATCCCCCGCTACGCTCCTCGTCGACGACGCCGGTGAAGTAGCGCCGCAGCTCGATGCCGAGCTGCGCGCTGATCAGTTCGATCAGGGCCTGGCTGGCGAAGCCGGGCCGGCGCAGCTCATCGGCCATCCTCAGCAGCAGGTTGCGGACGTGCGGATCCGTAACGTCGAGGCCCGCCTCGAGCTGACGGCTGGTCCACTGGACCTTGTCGCCGAACCACTGCTGGAGTGCATCCTGCTGCAGGTGGCACAGCACCGAGGTCTGGGATGAGTGGCCGTCGCTTCTGGCGTGCAGGGCTTCGTGGGGCGGCACGAACAGGATCCTGCCGATGTGGATGAAGCGTCGCGAGGTCCAGCGTTCGCTGAAGCAGCCCCGCGCGTTCCCCGGCCGCGGCGTGAGGCAGAGGTCCAGCCAGTAGCTGTCCTGCCCGCGCAGGACGTCGTCGTTGGGCCCCTGCATGTCGAAGCGCACCAGCTGCGCAGTCGCCGCGCCCGTGCGCACCTCCGCGTCGATCGTCATCACGGCCCGGGTCGAGGGGTGGTCCATGTCCGTCTCCATACGCGCTAAAACATACAACATTGTTGATAAGCTGTGGGCGCCGGTGGCGGTCCGGGGGGCATGGCCTGGGACGGACGGCGTGGCCGGCCATCGACACACATCGCCATTGATGCGGCGCGGCCCCGGACCGAAAGTAGACGCAGGGCGGCGGAGAAGACGATGAGCAAGGGTTTGTTCGATCTGCACGGCAAGGTTACGGTGGTCACGGGCGGCAACAGCGGCCTGGGCCTTGGCTTCGCCCGCGGCATCGCCAAACAGGGCGGCAGTCTCGCCATCTGGGGCCGCAGCGCCGCCAAGAACGCGGCGGCGAAGGAGGAGCTCCAGTCCTACGGCGTGCGCGTGGCGACCCGCGAGGTCGACGTTTCGTCCGAACAGCAGATCATCGCGGCGTACCAGGCGCTGCGGCTCGAGTTCGGCCGCGTGGACTGCGTATTCGCCAACGCCGGCCTGCCGCCGGCGTCGAGGTCCACCCTGGAGCTTTCGACGCAGGATTTCAATGCGTTCCTCGACGTGAGTCTGCATGGAGCGTTCTACACGCTGCGTGAGGGCGCCCGCCTGATGGTGAAGCGGGCCGAGGCCGGCGAGCCGGGCGGCTCGCTGGTGTTCTGCGGCAGCCTGTCGATGTTCAAGGGGCTCGCCGGCAAGCCCCAGTACGCAGGTTCCAAGGCGGCGATGGGCGCCATCGTCCGCTCCATGGCGGTGGAATTCGGCAAGTACGGCATCCGCGCGAATTCGATCGCACCCGGCTACATCAAGACCGGCATGACGGGCGAGGGCGAGCTCAGCCCGGTCGACAAGTACATGGCGGCGAAAAATCCGATCGCGCGTCCCGGCTATCCGGCCGATTTCGAGGGCATCGCGGCGTATCTGGCCAGCGATGCGTCATCGTTCCATTCCGGGGACACCCTCGTCATCGACGGCGGCTGCATGGTCAATCTCTAAAAATGGGGTGCTGCGATGCACGTGCTCAACATTCACGGCGCCAACGATGTCCGGCTCGATCCGGTCAAGGTGCCCAAGCCAGGGCGCAACGATGTCGTGGTCCGTGTCCTGGCCTGCGGCATCTGCGGCAGCGACCTGAGCTACATCAAGCTGGGTGGCATTCATCGCAAGCCTGGAGGCGTCACGCCGATCGGTCACGAGGCGGCCGGCGAGGTGGTCCGGGTGGGTGCGGCGGTGAAGGATGTACACCCCGGGCAACGCGTGGTGATCAACCCGATGATGACGCCGAGCTATATCGGCAGCGGAGGTCCCGAAGGCGCCTTCACCGAGGAGCTGCTGGTCCGTGAGGCCAGGCTCGGCGACAGCCTGCTGCCTATTCCCGACGATCTGACCTACGAGGTCGCCGCGTTGACCGAGCCGCTGGCAGTGGCGCTGCACGGAGTGAACCGGGCCGGAGTCGCGGCCAGAGACAAGGTGGTCGTGTTCGGCTGTGGTCCGATCGGCCTGGGCATGGTGCTGTGGCTGGTCGACCGGGGCGTGACCGACGTGGTTGCACTGGACCTGTCGGCCGAGCGGTTGGTGCGTGCCCAGGCCCTGGGTGCGCGGGCGGTGATCAATCCTTCCCAGGAGGACGTGCGCGCGCGTCTGCGGGAACTGCAC
The DNA here is from genome assembly GCA_031291075.1 of Nevskia sp. Lineage (GTDB taxonomy): Bacteria > Pseudomonadota > Gammaproteobacteria > Nevskiales > Nevskiaceae > Nevskia. Next base: position 151,553 of record JARLJS010000151.1, read on the forward strand.
GGATGGGCGCAAGTGTTTGGTCGGGATGCCGTGGGCACCGACGCCTTTATCGATGCGGCGGGTGCGCCGAACATCCTTTCGGACGTGGTCCGCATGGCGAAATACCGGTCGCGGATGGTGGTGACGGCGGCCTACCTGAAACCGGTCGAGCTGGATCTCGGCGCGATGCTCACCACCGAGATGACCATTACCACGGCGGTGGGCTATCCGACCGAGATGGCCGAGGTGATCGCCGCCCTGCCGCGCCTGCGCGAAAAGGCCGGGTCGTTGATCAGCCATCGCTTTTCCTTCGATCGCGTGCTTGAAGCCTTCGCCGTCGCCGGTACCTTCGCGTCCGCCAAGGTCATGGTCGAGTTCGCCCAGGAAGCGCCGGCGTGACCGGCACGGCTGCGGGACCGGGAGGCCAGCCGCTGGTCGCCGCCCTGGTGGGCGAGGGCCGGGCGCAGACCACGTTGACGGCCGTTGCCGACTTCATTCACATGGTGAAGGACATCTCCAACGCTTACCTGGTGACGACGCGCGACGGCGACGTATTGGTCAACGCCGGGTTCATGGACACGGCCGAACGCAACCGCTCGCTGTTGGCGGGAGGCCGTGCCGGGCCGTTGCGGTCCATCATCATCACCCAGGGGCATCCCGATCACTATGGCGGCGTGCCGGTGTTGCGGGAAGCCGGCACCCAGGTGATCGCGGAGCGCCGCTTCGTGGAAACCTGCCGGCACTTCCAGCAGTTGCAGCCCTACTTCGGGCGGCGTAGCGCCAAGCTGTGGGGCGGCACCATCAGGCGCAGCGCGCCGGTCCCGCCGCCGGAGGTGGTCCCGGACATCGCGGTCGACGGTCGTCATGAGTTCGAGCAGGGTGGCCGCCGCTTCGAATTGATCTCGACCCCCGGCGGGGAATCGCCGTGCTCGTTGGTGGTCTGGATGCCGGCCGAGCGCGTGGTGTTCACCGGCAACCTGTTCGGCCCGGTCTTCCGCTCGATGCCCAACCTGTGCACGATACGCGGCGACAAGCCGCGTTCGGTGCAGCGCTACCTGGACTCGCTGGACCGGGTGCGGCAGCTCGGCGCCGAGCTGCTCATCACCGGGCATGGCGAACCGATCCGGGGTGTGGCGGAAATCCGTGCCGACCTGGACCGGATGCATGCGGCGGTTTCATGGCTGCGCGATGCCGTCGTCGCCGGCATGAACGCCGGCAAGGACGTGCACACCCTGATGCGCGAAGTCCGGCTGCCCGATGCGCTTGTCCTTGGCGAGCATCACGGCAAGATCTCCTGGGCGGTACGCACCATCTGGGAGGAGTATTCCGGCTGGTTTCACTATGATTCCACCACTTCGCTCTACGCGGTGCCCCGTTCGGCGGTCGATACGGACCTGGCCGAGCTGGCCGGCGGGGCGCAGGCGCTTGCCGGACGGGCCCGGCTCAAGCTGGACCAGGGCAGGCCGCTGGAAGCGCTGCACCTGATCGACATCGCCCTGGGTGTCGAGCCCGCACAGCCCCAGGCGCTGGCCGCGAAAAAGGCGGCGCTGGAGCTGCTTCTGCAGCAATCCGGCGGCACCAACCTGTCGGAAGTGATGTGGCTCAAATCGGAGTTGTCGGCCATCGGCAAACTGCCTGGCTGAACCGCCGGGGGCGCCTGTCTTCCTTGATCTCAAACATCGTGCCTTGCGCCACCAGCGGCTGCCGGTACGACCGTCGCCCGGTCCGCTGATCAGCAACACTGTTGTTGACTATATGCTAGGATCAATTTAGCTTTGACATCCATATCGACAGAACCGGCCCCCGAGGAGCCCTGACGGGAGGGTCAATTTGTCGGGATCGTCTTCAGGCGGGCTTTGCGAGCGTAAGCAAGGTCCTATGCGTCGCTGCTGCGAATCTGGGTGAAATCAGCCATGGAAAAAAATATCCCCAAGTTTGACGGCCGCATCGTCGTGGTGACCGGCGCCGCAGGCGGCGGCATAGGGACGACTCTTGCGCGCATGCTGGCCGGGGCCGGCGCGACCGTGGTCGCGGTGAGCCGTTCACAGGAGAAGATCGACAGGAATATTGCGCCGCTGGCGGCCAAGGGCTTGTCGATCGTGCCGGTGGTGGCGGACGTGTCGACCGAGGAGGGTGTCGCCGCAACCATGGCACGGGTGCGCGCTACCAAAGGTGTTTTGTACGGCCTCGCCAATATCGCCGGCGGTGCGGCCGGGTCCACCTGGATGCGTGCCACCCGGGTGACCCGCTCCGACTGGCGGGCGCTGTTCAACCAGAACCTGGAGACGATGTTCTTCATGAGCCAGGCCATCGCCGCGGAGCTGAAGGAGAAACAACTGCCCGGTTCGATCGTCTCGGTATCCTCGATCAGCGGCATGAACACCGCGCCTTACCATCTCGCCTATGGCGCCGCCAAGGCCGCGATCGTCGCGGTGACCCGCACCCTGGCGGTCGAGCTGGCGCTCGACAACATCCGTGTCAACGCCATCGCTCCCGGGCCGACCGTGACGCCGGGATCCGGCGCCTATGTCGACGACGATGCGGAACGCGACCGCCGGGCCATCGCCATGGGGCGGCGCGCCCTTGCCGACGAACAGGCCGGCGCCATCCTGTTCCTGCTGTCGGATCTGTCGAGCTACATCACCGGCCAGACCATACTCGTCGACGGCGGGCTCAACCTGAAATGGACCCACCTCGGCGCAGACAACACTTCCCTGTTTCTCAAGGACGAGTCCTTCCGCGCGGCCATCAAGCGCTAGGCCGACCTTGCCATGACGCTTGTGGCCTTAGCCGATACCAAACCACTACAGTGAACATCCGGACTCGAACATGACCAAGTGCGAGCCTACACGGACGCCCGACGATGTCGACATCCCCGCACTGCGGGAGAAATACCGGCAGGAGCGCAGCAAGCGCATCCGCCGCGAAGGCGGGGCCCAGTACGTGCGGCCGACCGGCGCTTTCGCGGAAAACTACGAAGCCGATCCCCACCTGCCGGTGGTGCCCCGCGCTCCGCTGCTGGAGGATCTCGACGTCGCCGTGCTGGGAGGCGGCTGGACCGGCATCCTGTGCGGCTACCACCTGAAGCGGGCAGGTGTCGGCAACTTCCGCATCATCGAACACGGCGGCGACTTCGGCGGGGTGTGGTACTGGAACCGCTATCCCGGCCTGCAGTGCGACAACGACGCCTATTGCTACCTGCCGCTGCTCGAGGAAACCGGCTTCATGCCGTCCAAGAAATTCGCGGACGGCTGGGAGATCCACGAGTATTGTCAGCTCGTCGGCAAGCGCTATGGCCTTTACGACGGCGCGCTGTTCCACACCCGGGTCATCGGCATGCGCTGGGATGCGCAGATCAATCGCTGGCGGGTGAGCACCAACCGCGGCGACGAGATTCGTGCCCGCTTCGTGGTCATGGCCAGCGGCCTGCTGAACATTCCCAAGCTCCCGGGCGTCCCTGGCATCACGGACTTCAAGGGGCGCATGTTCCACACCGCGCGCTGGGACTACGCCTACACCGGCGGAACCCGCAAGAATCCGGTTCTCGACAAGCTTGCCGACCAGCGCGTCGCCATCGTCGGCACCGGCGCCACCTCGATCCAGGCGGTGCCCTTCCTCGGCCGCTACGCCAGGCAGCTCTATGTGCTGCAGCGCACGCCCTCGACCGTGGACGAGCGCAGGAACACGCCCACCGATCCCGCCTGGGTGCAGGCCCTCAAGCCCGGCTGGCAGAAGGAACGGCAGGCCAATTTCCACCACGCCGCGATGGAACGCCTGGCCCGCGGCGAGCCGGACCTGATCTGCGACATCTGGACCGAGCTCAGCCGCAATATCGCGGCGAAGCTGGAAGCCCAGGGCTGGCCCGAGCTGACGTTCGAGCAGTACATGGCGATGCGCGAGACCGAGGACTACGGGGTCATGGAGCGCCTGCGCCGCCGCGTCGAAAACATGGTGAAGGACCGGGACACGGCCGAGGTGCTGAAGCCCTGGTACCGTTACCTGTGCAAGCGGCCGTGCTCCAACGACGACTACTATCCGACATTCAACCGCCCGAACGTGAAGCTGATCGACGTGTCGGCCACCAAAGGCGTCGAGCGCATGACGGCGAAGGGCTTCGTCGCCGATGGCGTCGAATACGACATCGACTGCATGATCTTCGCCAGCGGCTTCGAGGTCACCAGCGATCTCGACCGCCGCTGGGGCATCGACGTGATCGAGGGTCGCGACGGCCGCTCGATCTACCGCGAATGGGCCGACGACTGCCGCACCCTGCACGGCATGATGACCTGCGGCTTCCCCAACCAGTTCTTCACCGGCTTTATCCAGGGCGGCCTGAACTCGTCGACCACCGAGGTGTTCAACAAGCAGGGCTATCACATCGCCCACATCATCAAGGAAACCCTGGCGCGCGGTGCCGCGGTGGTCGAGCCCAGCCGGGAAGCGCAGGATGCGTGGGTCAAGCACATGCGGGAGATCGCGATCGATATCTCCTCGTTCCAGCGCGAATGTCCGCCCAGCTATTTCAACAACGAGGGCGACGAGAAGCACAACCGCTGGTACCTGGGCGAGTCCTATGGGTACGGCTGGGATGCCTTCCAGAAGGTGCTGGAAGACTGGCGCAACAAAGGTGACCTGGCCGGACTGGTGGTCGGAACCTGACCGGGTACTTCCCAAAACCAACCGAGAATCATCATGGCCGTAAAAGTCTACGAGCGTATCCTGCAACTGTTCGAGGCCGAGGGCGTCAAGACGCTCTTCGGCATCCCCGATCCGAACTTCGTCCACATGTTCGTCGCCGCCGAAAAGCGCGGCTGGAAGGTCGTGGCGCCCCATCATGAACTTGCCGTCGGCTTCATGGCCGAAGGCTATAGCCGCATGATGGGCACGCCGGCCCTGTGCATCGCGACGCTCGGCCCTGGCGTCGCCAACGCGGCCGGCGCGATGATGTGCGCCAGGGTCGAGAATTCGCCCGTCGTCTTCATCGGTGGCCAGCGCGCGCGCGTGACCGAGCAACGGGTCCGCCGCGGCCGCATCCAGTTCGTCAAGCAGGCTCCGCTGTTCGAGAACTCGGTGAAGTACAGCGCCAGCATCGAATATGCCGACCAGACGGACGAGATCATCCGCCACGCGCTGCGCGTGTGCCAGTCCGGCACGCCGGGCCCGGTCTACATCGAATACCCCTCGCATGTGATCCAGGCGGACCTGGACGTCCCGGAGCCCCTGCCGCCGGAAGCCTACCGCCTGGTCAAGCCGGGCGCCGACGCCAACATGGTGGCGAAGGCCGCCGAACTGATCAAGGCCGCCAGGAGTCCGATCCTGCTCGTGGGCCACGCCGTCCAGACCTCGCGCGGCGGCGATCAGGTGAAGGCGCTGGCCGAGCTGATGAACTGCCCGGTGATCCAGACCTCGGGCGGCACCGCCTTCATCAAGGGGCTGGAAGACCGCACCTTCCCCTACGGCTTTTCCAAGGTGGCGAACGAGGCCGTGGCGAAATCGGATCTCTGCCTCGCCATCGGCACCGAGTTGGGCGAGCCGGTGCACTACGGCAAGTGGCGGCACTGGGCCGAGCACAATGCGACGCGCAAATGGCTCTATGTCGAGCTCGATCCCGCGGCGATCGGCGTGAACCGTCCAATCGACGTGCCGCTGGTCGGTGATCTCCGCACCGTTGTGCCGCAACTCACGGAAGCACTGAAGGGCAGTCCGCGCAAGGCTTCGCCCGACTTGGCGAAGTGGGTCGAAGCCGACAGGAAGCGGCTGGCCGAGCTGGCCGAAAGCGCGCCGAACCTGAACGGGCCGATGCACACCGCGCGCTGGGTGGTCGAAGCGACCAAGGCCTTCCCGGAAAACGGCATCCACGTCCGCGACGGCGGCGGGACCGTGATCTTCACCTGGACCTACTTGCAGTGCAAACCGCATGACGTGATCTGGAACCAGAATTTCGGCCACCTCGGCACCGGCCTGCCGTACGCGATAGGAGCCTCCATCGCGGACGGCGGCAAGCGGCCGGTGCTGTTCACCACCAGCGATTCCGCCTTTCTGTTCCACATCGCCGAGCTGGAGGTGGCTGCGCGCCTCAACCTGCCAATAGTCACGGTGGTGGGCGTGGACTTCCAGTGGGGCCTCGAGGTGGGGGTGTACAAGCGCACCTTCGGTCACGGCAAGTCGACGGAGCCGGGTGTGCACTGGAGCAAGAACGTGCGCTTCGACAGGATCGCCGAAGGACTGGGTTGCGTGGGCATGTACGTCGAGAAGGCCGAGGAGCTCGGCCCGGCGATCAAGGCGGCGTTCGCCAGCGGCAAGCCGACGGTCATTCACGTGCCGATCGATCCGGTCGCCAACCACGGCGGCAACGAGAACAAGGACACGCCGAACTACGACGAGTTCCGGACCTGGTACGCCGAGGGCGCCCAGTAGTCCCCACCTGGAGGATCAGACGATGCGCGAATATCTAAAGTTCTATATCGACGGTCAGTGGGTCGACCCGGCCGAGCGCAGGATCGTGGAAACCATAAACCCGGCGACCGAGCAGGTTTCCGGCAGGATCGCTCACGGCTCGGCCGCCGACCTGGACAAGGCGGTCAAGGCGGCCCGCAAAGCCTTCGCCGGCTGGTCGCAGAGCAGCCGCGAGCAACGGCTCGAAGTACTGCAGCGCATTCTGGCGGAGTATGAGAAGCGCTCCGCCGACATCGCCAAGGCGATCACCGAGGAGATGGGCGCGCCGTCCGCTCTCGCCAACGGCTTTCAGGCGGGGCTCGGCCTCGGCCACCTCAACACCGTCATCGAGATCCTGAAGACCTTCAAGTTCGAAGAGCAGCGCGGCGCGACCTTGATCGTGAAGGAGCCGATCGGTGTCTGCGGCATGATCACGCCGTGGAACTGGCCGGTCAACCAGGTGACCGTCAAGGTCTTCCCGGCGCTGGCTGCCGGCTGCACCATGGTGCTCAAGCCCTCGCAGGAGTCGCACTTCTCGGCGCACATCCTGGCTGAGATCTTCGACGCCGCGCGGGTCCCCGCCGGCGTATTCAACCTGATCCAGGGCAAGGGCTCGGTGATCGGCGCGGCGATGTCCGCCCATCCCGGCATCGACATGATCTCCATCACCGGCTCGGAGGCCGCCGGCGTCGAAGTCGCCAGGAACGCTGCGTCGACGGTCAAGCGCGTGTGCCAGGAGCTGGGCGGCAAGAGCGCGAACATCATCCTCGACGACGCGGCATTTGCGCAAAACGTCGCCAAAGGGGTGGCCGGCATGATGGTCAACTCCGGCCAGACCTGCAGCGCGACCTCGCGCATGCTCGTGCCCAAGGCCCGCATGAACGAAGCCATCGCCGCCGCCCGTGAAGCTGCGGCCAACGTCACCGTCGGCGATCCCAACGGCAACTTTGCCATGGGGCCGGTGGTCACGAAGGCCCAGTTCGAATCGATCCAGGGGTATATCCGCAAGGGGATCGACGAAGGCGCCACGCTCGTCGCCGGCGGTCTCGGGCGCCCGCAAGGCTTGACCAAGGGCTGGTACGTCAAGCCCACCGTCTTTGCCAACGTCAGCAACGACATGACCATCGCCCGCGAGGAAATCTTCGGGCCGGTGCTTGCGATCATCGGCTACGACGATATCGATCACGCCGTCCGGATCGCCAACGACTCCGAATTCGGCCTGGCGGGGGCTGTCGCGGGCGACGACCTAGAGAAGGCGCGTGCCGTGGCGCGACGGTTACGGGCGGGGTGGGTGTCGATCAACGACGGCTTCGATTTCCATGCCGCGTTCGGCGGCTACAAGAAGAGCGGCAACGGGCGCGAGTGGGGCGAGTTCGGCTTCCACGAATACCTGGAGATCAAGTCGATACTCGGTTACGCGCCGCCGGCCCAGTAAGGCGGATGATCGGGCGGCGATGCGGGCGCCAGCCGGGGGCGGGTGCCGCTTCCGGTTGACGGCGACAACGCCTACGCCGAGACTAGACAGCAGTGTTGACTAACAACGCGCCGACGGGGTAATGTCGATGCCCTCGACGCGCGGGCACCTGGTCAGGCGGTCCTTTCCCACCAATCCTGGGCGCGTCACGATCATCGGATTTTGGAGCCGCCATGTGGCATGCGCGTCGGGTTGTTGCTTCGCTGCTTCTCGTTTTATGGTGGGCCGCGGCCTCCGCGGACGAAGCGTGGCGACTGGAAAAGGATGAGGACGGCATCCAGATCTATTCGCGGGCGGTCGACGGCTGGGACATCCGCGAGATCCGTGGACTGACGACGTTCCATGGCCGGCTGAGCAGCCTGGTCGCCGTCATCGACGATCCGGCCACCGGTCCGGCGCTCAACAAGTTTGTGGCGGAATCGACTGTGACGCAGCGTGACAGCGATACCCGCTACAGGCTGTATAACCTCACCAGGATGCCTTGGCCGCTGTCGGATCGGGATGTGCTGAACCAGCGCGAAATCACCCAGGATACGGCGACGCACGCGGTGACCATCATCGACAATGCCACGGATGGCTTGTTGCCGCCCAAGAATGGGCTGGTGCGGATCGTCCGCTCGCGCCAACTATGGTCGTTCACGCCGAAAGGCAACGGCGATGTGCAAGTGGAGTTGCGCTGGCTGTCGGATCCGAACGGTCCGATCCCTTCCACGCTTATCAATGCCCTTTCCGTGAGCACACCTTTCCACACCATCGACCGGCTCAGGCAGATCGCGCAGCGCCCGCAGTACGCGCAGGCGCGGCTTGCGTTCATCGCGGAGCCGTGAAGCGGGGGCGGCCCGGAGCGCGGTCCGGCGGCATTTGCCTTGGGACGTGGGCTCGTACAATAATAAGCAACACTGTTGATTTATGATGTAGTCGAGGACGCGCGCCAGCCGCGCCGCTGCGGAAGGACGAATGGTTCCAGTGATCTCCATCAACCACGAGCACGAGCTGCGCCGTGCGGTGCGGCTCGCCGGGCGGCGTACATGACGGAAACGACCGTCATCGTCGGCGCCGGGCAGGCCGGCAGCGAGCTCGCCTCCGAACTGCATATGGCCGGTTACGCCGGACGCATCGTGCTGATCGGCGAAGAGGATGCGATCCCCTACCGGCGGCCGCCTCTGTCCAAGACCTTCCTGTCCGGTGAGGTCGCGGAGGAGTCGCTGTACATCAAGAGCCGTGAGACTTACGCAAAGCAGCACATCGAGCTGCGATGCGGCGTGCGGGTCGAGGCCATCGACCGGGCGGCGCATGAGGTCGTGCTGGCCGGTGGCGAGCGGCTGCGGTACGACAAGCTCGCCCTGACCACCGGCGGGCGCCCGCGGCGCCTGAACCTTCCAGGCGCGGAAAGCCCGAACGTGCATTACGTCCGCACCATCGAGGATATCCGCCGCCTGCGCGAGCAATTCCTGGCCGGCAAACGTCTGGTCATCATCGGTGGAGGCTACATCGGACTCGAAGCCGCTTCCGTCGGCATCAAGAAGGGTCTGCAGGTGACCCTGGTCGAGGCCTTGCCGCGCCTGCTGGCCCGGGTCACCGGTGTGGAACTGTCAAGCTACTACGAGCAGGTCCACCGGCGTCACGGGGTGGACATTCGTCTGGGTGCGGCCGTCCAGGCGCTCGAGGGTCGCGGCCAGGTCGAAACGGTGGTTCTGCAGGACGGCAGCCGGATCGCCGCGGACCTGGTTATCGTCGGCATCGGCATGATCCCGAACACCGAGCTGGCGGAACAGATCGGGCTCGCGGTCGACAACGGCATCGTGGTGGACCTGTTTGCGCAGACGGACGACCCGGACATCGTGGCGGCGGGTGACTGCGCCAATCATTACAGCGACTTCTGCGGCCGCCACCTGCGCCTGGAGTCCGTGCCGAACGCCACCGAACAGGCCCGCGTCGCCGCGGCGAGTATCCGTGGCGAGCGCATTCCGCACACGAGCCTGCCGTGGTTCTGGTCCGACCAGTACAACCTGAAGCTCCAGATGGCCGGCCTGTCGCAGGATCATGACCAGGTGGTGCTGCGCGGGTCCATGGCGGCGGACAGCTTCATCGTCTTCTATTTGCGGAACGGAGTGGTGATCGCCCTGGATTCGGTGAACCGGCCAGCGGAGTTCATGTTCGGGAAGAAGTTGGTCAACGGACGCATGCGGTCCGAACCCTCGGTTCTGGCTGATGAACGTGTGCCGCTTAAATCCCTGCTGGGCTAGGGAACCTGGGACTGGAGAGGGCGATGGAGACAATGCTCGCTGGCGGCAAACACGACTATCCGCTGTCCCGCGACGCCCTGCACGGCCCGCATGGTCGAGCGTACTTTGCCGCTGACTGCTCGATCGACCCCGGTCAAATGGCTGATGTCCGGGCGGGGCACAAGGCTGTCGGCCCGTGCTCCATCACGCACCTGCGTTCGCGCTTCCCGCAGTCCTTCAACCGCTCCTGGAGCCATATCCGCGAGGATGCCGCCGACGTGGCGATCCTATGCTTCCTCAAGCGGGGCACCCTGTGCCTGTCCTGCCCGGGCGGCCAGAGCGTAGCCAATGCCGGCGACGTCATCATCGCGCGTTCAATGACGCCGTACGTTCTGGAAAGCAAGCCCGATGAGGGCGGTCTGTGCGAGGTGCTTCAACTCGTCGTGCCGACGCACATGCTCCGACGCATTCTTGGCCTCGATGTGAGGTCCGGCTTTCGCATGCCCGCCGTCGGGCGCCGTTTCGCCATCGCGGAGCGGATCCTGGCCGATCTGTTCGAGGATACCGGCGAGTTGCATGGGCACGCCGTCAATCTGCTGATCGAAAGCGCGCTTTGCGTCCTGGGTGACGCCATCAAGGGCCATGCATCCTGCACGTCGGCCCGGCGGACCCTGGCGGACAAGCGTCTGCAGGACGTGCTGCGCTTCATCGAGACGCACTTGTCGGATCCCAAGCTGAGCGTGGCGCAGGTGGCGAAGAACTGTGGCATCTCCTCGCGTTACCTGTCCCTGCTGCTGATGCAGAACGGCACGCCATTCTCGGCCCTGGTCTGGAACAAGCGGTTGAACGCGGCAGTGCAGTGGCTGTCGGCTTCACGTCCGGGCGAAGCGACCATCAGCGAAATCGCCTATGGCGTCGGCTTCAAGAGTGCCGCGCATTTCAGCCGCATGTTCAAGCGCGAGTACAAGGTAAGCCCCCGGCAGTACCGTGCCGTCGTTCCGCCTGCCGCCGCCGCGGAGCCGCAGCCATGCGTGACCGACGGCGGCGCGCCCCGGCACTGATATGGCCCGAGCGGTAATGGCGTGAGTCCCGGAATTGTTCGTCGATGGCCGCCCTCAAGGCGGGAGGTTCGCAATGATAGGTATGGATGGGAAGTGTCCGTTCGAGTTCAACTTCGATCCCGCCGCCTTCAAGGTGGGCGATACCGTGAGCTATCGCGTGCCCCGGCTGGGCGATTTTCCCTTCGTCGCGCAGATTGTCACGGTCCACGCGAAGTACATCGACATTGTCGATCCCGGGGAGCCGGGAAAAGTGCTGCGCGCAACGCGTGAAAGTCGCCCCGTGGTGAGCGACGAACAGGCGCTGGGCTGAATCGAGCCGCACCACGGCGTCGCATCCCGACGGGGGGCTGCGCCAGGCGTGCCGCCGGGCCGGCGCGGTGTCTTTACAGCGGCACGAGCCGGGTGTGAAAATAGACAGCACTGTTGTATAACACGTTCGACGTGCAGGACAGGACCATCGCATGAGCGCAAGCCAAACCTTCACCCCGGCCGCACTGCTTGCCGTCTATCGCAAGGCGCGGCTCATCAACCTGGTGGATGAGCGGTTCCGCGTGCTGCTGCGCTCGGGTCGCCTGGCGGCGGTCTATTACTCGCCGCGTGGCCAGGAAATACTGGCGGCGGCGATGGGTGTGCACCTGGAGGCGCGCGACTACCTGGTCACGACCTACCGGGGCATCCACGACCAGCTGGCCAAGGGCATTCCGCTGCGGCCGCTGTTTGCCGAGTACTACGCCAAGGCGACCGGCGCGTGCAAGGGTAAAGGCGGGCCGATGCACATCACGCACCCGGAGACCGGCGTGATGGTGACGACGGGTGTGGTCGGCAGCGGTCTGCCCATTGCCAACGGCCTGGCCTGGGCCTCACAGCTCAAGCGGGACGGCCGCGTGACACTGGTCACCTTCGGCGACGGCGCGTCCAACATCGGCGCCTTCCACGAGGCCTTGAACCTGGCCGCGCTGTGGAAGCTGCCGGTGATCTTCCTGTGCCAGAACAACCTGTACGGCGAGTGCACCAAGTATGAAAAGGCGACCTCGGTGGCCAACGTCGCCGAACGCGCCGCTGCCTACAGCATGGCCGGCGTCACCGTGAACGGCAACGATCCGGAGGCGATGTGGCTGGCCTCCGGCGCGGCGGTGGCGCGGGCGCGGGCCGGCGAAGGGCCGACCCTGATCGAAGCGAAGACCTTTCGTTTCATGGGGCACTATTTCGGAGATCCGGGCGCCTACATTCCCAAAGCGGAGTATCAGGCCGCGCTGGAACGCGACCCGATGCCGGCCTGCCGCGCCGCGGTGCTCGTCAGCGGCGCATCCACCGAAGCGGAGCTGGCTGCCTACGACGCCGAGATTGAAGCCCGCATCGACGACGCCCTGCAATACGCCGCCGACAGTCCGCCGCCGGAAGCGCAGGAAATCGAGCGGGACATCTATGGAGCCGCCGCATGAGTGCCGCCGCCGCGCCCAATGCAGAGGTCATCACCTTCACCGAAGCGTATTCGCGTGCCTTGCACGACGCGATGGAGATGGATTCCAGCGTCATCATGCTGGGCGAGGACATCGCCGATGAGGAAGGTGGCGGCGTATTCAAGGTCACCAAGGGCCTGTCGACCAAGTTCGGCAATCGGGTACGGACCACCCCGATCTCCGAGCAGGCCATCGTCGGCGCCGCCGTGGGGGCGTCGCTGGCGGGGTTCCGGCCGGTGGCCGAGATCATGCTGATGAATTTCATCACGGTGCCGATGGACCAGATCGTCAACCACGCCGCCAAGCTGCGCTTCATGTCCGGCGGCCAGACCCATGTGCCGATCACCATCCGTACGCGAACCGGCGCCGGTGCGGGTACGGGCGGCCAGCATTCGGACATGCTTGAGGCCTGGTTCGCCCATGTCGCCGGCATCAAGGTGGTGGTGCCGTCGACGCCGGCGGATGCCTATGGGCTGCTGCTGTCCTGCATCTTCGACGACGATCCCTGCCTGTTCATCGAAGACCAGCTTACCCGCACGCAGACCGGGCCGGTGCCGGAAAAGGGACTGCGCGTCCCGCTAGGCAAGGCCCACGTCGCCCGGTCCGGCACCGATGTCTCCGTGGTGGGCTACGGCCGGCCGATCCGTGATGCGATGGTGCTGGCGGACAAGCTGTCCGGCGAGGGGATTTCGGTGGAAGTGGTGGATCTGCGCACGGTTTCGCCACTGGATGCAGAAACGGTGCTGAAGTCGGTGGCCAAGACCGGGCGGGCGGTGGTGGTGCACGAAGCGCCACGCAGCTTCGGCGCCGGCGCCGAGATCGTCGCGCGAATCCAGGAGCACCTGTTCGGCCAGCTCAGGGCACCCGTGTTGCGGGTGGCGTCGCGGGACGTGACCGTACCGTTCGCGCGCGTGCTGGAACAGGAATACCTGTACAAGGCCAGCGGGATCGAGGCCGCGATTCGACAGACGCTGGAATGGAGAGCACCACGATGAGCGTAGAAGTGCGCATCCCTCAGATCGGCTTTTCGGCGGAGGAGGGCATACTGACGGAATGGCTGGTGGCCGACGGCGCGCGCGTCGAGGCCGGCAAGCCCTTGTATACGCTGGAGCTCGACAAATCGGTGCAGGAAGTGGAGGCACCCGCCTCGGGTACGCTGAAGATTCATGCCGTCACGGGTGAAACGTATCGGGTGGGCGCGCTGGTCGCGGAGATCGTTTGAGCCTGAGGGTGGGAGGATAGGTCATGAACGGCATTGCGCAGTCCCCCTGGCCGGAGAGCTGGAGCGTTCTCGATCACGGCATTCGCAGCGGACGCTACACGGATCCAGCGTTTGCGCGGCTGGAACACAATAAGCTGTGGAGCCGGACCTGGCAGGCCGCCGCGAGGCTCGACGAGATTCCGGGGGTGGGCGACTTCACCACCTACGACATCGGCGACCAGTCGGTTATCGTCGTGCGGGCCGACGCCGAAACCGTCAAGGTCTACCACAACGTCTGCCCGCACCGGGGCACGGCCCTGTCGGCCGGCGGCTGCGGGCATTTCAAGGACGGCAGGATCATCTGTCCGTTCCATGGCTGGCGCTGGGACCTGGGCGGCCGCAATCAGTACGTGCTCGAACGCGAGCAGTTCCGCGGCGGTCAGTTGCGCGACAGCGACGTGGCCCTGCGCGAAGTCCGGCACGAGGTGTTCGCCGGCTTCGTCTTCATCAATTTCGACCGCGACGCCATACCGTTCGCTGACTTCATCGCGCCAGTGCGCCAGCTGATCGAGGACCTGGCAATCGGGGAGATGCACCACTACTGGTGGAAGGCCCTGCCGGTGCCGGCCAACTGGAAGGTGGCGCAGGAAGCCTTCTTCGAGGGCTACCATGTCCCGGCGACGCACCCCCAGCTTGAGCCCTCCGCGGCCGAAATCATCTACGACGGCATTCCCGGTCCCGACAGCGAGGCGGGGTTCCAGCATCGCAACGTCGTCTACGAGGTGTTCGAGCACGGCCACGGCCGCTTCTACGGCGGCAAGAAGACGCCTATGGCCGGCCACGTCAAGCGCCAGGACGACATCGACCCGGTGGACGCCATGGCCGCGCGACTCAACCTCCTGGTGGAGGGTATGGACGCGATGGTGCTGAAGGAGGACGTGGACCTGGTCCGGTCGCTCAAGGGCAGGCCGATCCCGGAAGGCTCCAACCTCGGCGCCGAATACGTCAAGGCGCTGTACGGCACCGCCATGGCCGAACGACGTCCCATGCCCAAGCCCGTGCCCGAGATCCTCGGCATGTGGGGCGGCGAAATCTACATCTTTCCCAACCTGATGATCCTGCCCCAGGCAGGCAACGCCATGATCTACCGTGTGCGGCCGGACGGCTTCGATCCGGATCGCTGCATTTTCGAGATCTTTTCGACCAGGACTTACCCGGCGGCGGCCAAGCCGCCGCGGGCGGTGGTACAGACGGTCACCGACATCCGCGATCCGGAGCAGGTGCTACTGATCCCGCGCCAGGATCTCAACAACATCCCCCGGATGCAGAAGGGTCTGCACTCAAGGGGCTGCAAGCAGATCTGGCTTGCCGCCCAGGAGGAAAAGCTGATCCTCAACATGCACCAGGAGCTGGACCGCTATCTGCGGGAAGGCGCGGCGCCGGTGTCCGCGGCTGCAACAGTTGCCGCCTGAGGCGCCGTCCGGATCAGCCGTCGCGGCCGGACAAGCCCAGCTGCTGCCTCAACGCGGTGAGGTCAGGGTTCGAGGGGCAGAAGGCGTGATCGCTGCACTCGGACGAGCGCAGGACGGCATCGCACTTGGGCTTTGACGGACAGGTTTCACAAGTCCGGATCTGCGCGGCGATCTGTCGCCGCGAGGTCATGCGCAGATAAGTCTCCACGCCGATGCCGCGCCGGCGAAGCATCTCCTGCAGGCGCACCAGCGCGAGCGGGCTGAGCAGGTCGCTGCGCAGCGGGAAGACATCCCGGATCGCGTCGGCTGCGGCGATGCCGATCAGGGGCGCGAGCGCTGCCGCGCAGATCAGTGCAAGGGTCGTGTCGGAAAGCATGGTCGTCATGGTGCAATCTCCTGGTTAGGGGTGATGGTCGGCCAGCCGGTCACGCAGCGTCATTGATCTGGATCAACGACACCGGCGATAACTAATCATCAGTGTTGTCGTGTATGCCGTTTTTGTGCCATAAAGGCGCGGGCGGGAGGAGGTCCGGCCGCGTCGCCGGGCGGCGGTTGTGGCCTAAACCAGCGGCTTGAGAGTCCATAATGAAACGACTGTCTCTCATCGACGATATGTTCCTGCGGGTGGAAAGCCGCAGGCAGCCCCTGCACATCGGCACGCTCATGCTGTTCGAGCTGCCGCAGAACGCGCCGAAGGATTTCACGGCGAAGCTGGCGGAGCGTCTGCGGCAGTCGACGCATGCGGCGTCGCCGTTCAACTGGCGGCTGGTGCGCCGCCGCGGCCTGCATTACTGGACCGAGGACGAGCATTTCGATCTCGGCCAGCACTTTGTGCACACCTGCCTGCCCAGTCCCGGCCGTATCCGCGAGCTGCTGTCCCTGATCTCGCGCGTGCACTCCGGGCACCTCGACCGGGAATATCCGCTGTGGCGGATGTACCTGATCGAAGGCATCGAAGGCGGGCGCATCGCGCTCTACCTGAAGATCCACCACGCGGTGACCGATGGCGTGGCCGGCATGCGCATGGTGTCGGAAATGATGGCGGGCAGCGCCGAGGAATCGGTGAAGCTGCCGCCGCCCTGGGAGATCAGTCGCAGGAAATCGAACGCCCAGCCGTTGCCGGTCCCCACCCCAGCCGCAGGAATCCTGCCGGCCCTGCAGGCCGTTGCGCGCGAAGGACTGGCCTCGGTCAGCCCGCTGCTGCGGGAGTTGCGCGGCACGCTACAGGACGCCCGTGCCGCCCACCCCCACCTGGTGCTCGCCGGGCAGGCGCCGCGAACCGTATTCAATCAAAAGGTAAGCGCCACCCGTCGCTTCGCGGCGCAGTCGTATGCGACATCACGCATCCGGGCGGTGGCGAACGCCCTGGGCGCCTCGCTCAACGACGTCATCCTGGCCATGTGCGGCGGAGCCTTGCGCAGCTATCTCAAGGCCGCAGGCAGCCTGCCGCGCCAATCCCTGGTGGCTGCGGTGCCGGTGTCCATACGACGGGGAGGCGGCGGCCTGGGAAACAAGGTGTCGTTCACCATGACGACCCTCGCCACCGATCTCGACGATCCGGCGCGGCGCCTGTGTGTCATCAAGGAGTGCATGGACTACAACAAGCAGCGCATGCGGGAGCTGGAGGCCACCCAGGTCCAGGCCTATGCCGCGCTGGTGCTGCTGCCGGGAGCGATCAAGGCGATGCTCGGCCTGAACCCGGAGATGGCCTTGGCCAGCGTGGTCATCTCGCATGTGCCGGGGCCTCGCCAGGACATGTATTGGCAGGGCGCCCGCCTGACGGGCCTTTATCCGGTCTCGCTCGTCACCGACAGCGGGGCGCTGAACATCACGGTGGTCAGCCGGCATGACTTCGTCGACTTCGGCCTGATCGCCTGCCGCAAGAGCGTGCCGCACATGCAGCGGCTGCTGGAAGACCTGGAGTCGGCGCTGAAGGAACTGGAAGCCTGCGTATGAGGGCGTCCCGGTCCGCCGCGTGCCCCGTCAGGCACCCGCAAAACAATACCGTGCCGCCGCTTGTGCCTGCCCGCTGCGGCCGCCCAGCTCGGACAGCAGCGCCTTGACCCGGTAGGTCCACAGATGCAGTGGATGCTCGAGGGTCATGCCCATGGCGCCGAGCATCTGGTGCAGGTCGTAGACGATGCGCGTTGCGCTGTCCTGCGCATGCAGGGCCGCCAGCGCCGCATCGCCATCCTCGGCGGTAGCCGCTGCCTTCAAGGTCAACCAGCGTACGCCGCCGGCCAGAACGGCACACTCGGCCATGCGATGGCGCAGCGCCTGGAACGTGCCGAGCTGTCGCCCGAACTGCTTGCGCAAGCTCAGGTGCTCCACCGTCGAGGCGATCGCGGCATGGAGCAGGCCGCTGATTTCCGCGGCCAGGGCGATACGCAGCCATTTGCGGAGCTTGGCCGCGTCCGTCGCGGAGCATGCGGTTACCTGAGGAGTGCGGCTGAAGCGGCCCATCGGATAGGCGAAGATGGAGTCCACCGGCACGACCTCGCCCGCGGCGACCCTGGCGAGGCCGATATGATCGCCGTCGACAACCAGGGCCGTCCTGGCCGTCGCCAGGAAGCGTCCCGGGCGGCCGTTCTCGACCAGTGCCAGGGGGCGCTGCCATTCGTCGCCCAGCTGCGGGTGCACCAGCATCGATAGCGCGATCTCGACCGAGTACGGCAGCCACGCCAGCCGCTCCACGGCCATCGCGGCGGTCAGGGCGCCGAGCTCCGGAATCCGCGCGATGCCGAAATACTCGCCGTTCTCCAGCTCCTGTTCGAGCCTGGGCCCGGCCAGCGCGAAGCCGTGGAAATCGGTGGGCTTTTGCTCGAACGGCGCGGCCAGGCGATCGAGCGCGCTCATCAGCGCGGACTGGTCTGAGCTGAGCGTGAAGTCCATCAGCGGGGTTCTCGCGGCAATCGCAGCAGCTCGCTGGCGATCAGGTTGAGCTGGATCTCGGCGGCGCCCGAGGCGATGCCGGCGACGATCGCGCGCTGGTGATGCGCCAGCAGCAGCGGATCGCTGCCGGCGAGCGCGTCGGGACAGTGTTCGACCACGAAGTCGCCGGCCAGCCGTTCCGCCATGACGGTGGCGTATCGCGCCGCGCTGGCCTCGGGCCCGGTGGGTGCGCCATGCTGTCGCTGATCGACGATGTGGTAGCTGTACAGCCGCGCCGCCTCGCAGGCGGCGAGGGCGCGGGCGGATTGCTCCATGGCGCCCTGGCCCAGGCGGCCGGCGCGCTGCAGCGCACTCACGGCCCGGCGCAGTGAACACGCGGCCAGCGCGAAGCGTGGAATGCCCACGCGTTCGAGCGATAGAGCATTGCGGGCGATCTCCCACGCCTGTCCCTCGGCGCCCAGCAAGGCGCCGGCCGGCACCCGCACGTCGTCGAAAAAGACCTCGTGGATGTCGCCTTCGCCGATAATGCTGGGGATCTGGCGCACGGTGATGCCCGGAGTGTCCATCGGCACCAGGAAGATCGACATCCCGGTCTTGCCCGGCGCCGTCCGCGCCAGCAGGAAGCAGGTGTCCGCGTGGCCTGCGTACGAGGTCCAGATCTTCTGGCCGTTGATGCGATAAGCGGCGCCGTCACGTTCTGCGCGCGTGCGCAGCGAAGCCAGGTCGGAGCCGGCTTCAGGTTCGGAGAAGCCCTGGCACCAGATGGTTTGCCCGCCCGCCATGGGCGGGATGTAGGTGGCCTGCTGCTCGTCGGTGCCGAACCGCATCAGCGTCGGCCCGATCCAGTTGACGTTCATGTACTGCCCACCGCGCGGCTCGCCGACCGCCCACATTTCCTCGGCGAGAATGAACGCGGTCCAGGCATCTGCGTCGCGCCCCCCCCAGCGGCTGGGCCAGTGCGGAACCAGCAGGCCGGCTTGCGCCAGCTGGGCGCAAAACCTCTTTGAAAACGTGCTCTGGGTTTCCGAGCCCGGGCCGTGAGCGAGCGACTCCCAGTCGGCGGGCAGATGCTGCTCCAGAAAAGTCCGGACCGTGGTGCGGAACTCCTGTTGCGCGGCATCCCATTGAAAGTCCATCCGTCTCACGCCGCCTTGGGCAGGGTGTGCCGGTAACGTTGAGGCGTCGACCCGGTCCAGCGCTTGAAGGCGCGTCCGAAGCTGGACTGCTCCGCATAACCCAGCATCACCGCCACATCGTCGAGCTTGATTTCCCCTTGCTCGAGGTACGCTTTCGCCAGCTCGATGCGCTGCCGCTCCAGGATGTCGGAAAAGCGCAGGTCGTGTTCGCTCAGCGTGGCCTGCAGCGTTCGCACCGAGCGCCCCAGCTTCTTTGCGCAGTGCTCGATCGAGCAGGTCCCCGCAGGCAGGGCGCCACGGACGTAGTCCTCGACCCGTTCCACGATGCTCCGGCGCGAGGCGGTCCTGACCCGTTCCAGATAGCCGCCGAGCAACCTGAACAGCAGGCGGTTGGCGCTTGCGATGCTGCAGTTCATCGCGGCCGCCGGGAAAGCGATGGCGTTGACGGGCGACTTGGCGCGGAAGGCGCATCCCAGGAGCGTGCCGATCTCGCCAAGCCCCTTTTGACGAACGCTCGCGGTGAGACTCACGGAGCTGGGCTTGAAGGCCTTGCCGCCTAGCTGGCGCAGCAGCTTGAGAATCATCAGCGCGCCCTTGAGCTGGGCCTGATCGGACCGGCCCAGGTCCGCTTCGACCCGCCAGCGCAGCTCGGCAGTGTCGCAACCCTCAGCCACTTCCATGACCACCAGCGGGCAATGCACAACGGGCAGGAAGTCGGCGTAGCACTGCAGCGCATCGCGCAGGGTCGCCGCCGAGCGGCACAGCGTGGTGATCGAGCCGAACACGTCGGGGTTCTGCAGCGCACCCAGGTGCAGGCCGAACAAGGGGTCATTGAAGGCATGGCTGCATTCCTCCAGCAGCGCCGCCACCGCCTTGGAGTCGACGAACAGGTCGGGATCGCGCAACGCAAGGGGGTCGATAGCGTGCCTTTCAAGAAGGCCGCGCGGCTCGGCGCCGCGGGCGCGGACCAGCTCGCCGAAGCCGCTGAGGTTGCCCGCGCGCATCTGTCTCTCGACCGGCATCGAGTCCAGCGGGCCTTCCAGGGTGAAGAAATGTCCGTCGCGCATCGTCTTGATCTCTCATGGATGACCCGGGCGGCGGCACGCCGCTTCGACGGCGCATGTCGCCACAGGGCCAGGGCCGACACGGTCCCGCGGCTGCTGCATACCGGGGACGACAGATGGTACGCCCGGCGTCATGACTAATCAACAGCGTTGACCGAACAAGGGAGGCGCCGCGGCGCCCCATTTATAAACACCACTGTTGTATGATAATCACGTTTATGCGATAAAGGCGCGACGCCGGCCCGATTGGACGTGCTCGTGCCGGGCGCCTGGAAGGGATCATGAAAAAGGTGGAGGCCATGACGGTGTCGCGTGCCCTGCCGCGGCTGGACGCTGACAACCGCAGCTTCTGGACCGGCGGCAAGGATGGTCAGCTCAGGCTCATGCAGTGCCAGGACTGCCGGACGTTCATTCATCCGCCGCGTCCAGTCTGCCGCAGCTGCCTGTCGGAACGGGTGGAGTCCGTGGCGGTGGCGGGAACCGGTGTCGTCGATACCTTTACGGTGAACCACCAGAAGTGGCACAAAGCCATGGAGGTGCCGTACGTCATCGCCCGCGTCGCGCTGGACGGCGCGCCGGGCGTGTTCCTGACCACCAACATCGTCGGCTGCCCCGTCGACTCGGTCGACGTCGGCGACCGCGTGCGGGTGAAGTTCGAGCAGCAGGACGACGTGTTCCTGCCCCTGTTCGAGAAGATCGGTTGATGGCGGCGGCCGAGGCCTACATCACCGGTGTCGGCCAGTCGGCCGTCGGCGCGGGTCAGACCCGGCACCCCCTGTTGTTGACGCTCGACGCGACGCGGGAGGCCTTGGACGAAGCCGGGTTGACGATCGCGCAGATCGACGGCGTCTCCACTTATCCCGGCCGCGCTCAAGGCTACCTGGGCTTCTCGCCGGTGGGCGCGGACGAGCTGATCGATGCGTTGGGGATCCGGGCGACCTGGTACGCGGGCGGCAGCGAAATCAGTTCGCAGTTGGGCGCTGTGGTGGCAGCGGCCGCCGCCGTGCGCGCCGGGTTGGCCCGGCACGTCCTCTGTTTTCGGACGGTTTACGAGGCGGCGGCGCTGGCCCGTCCGGAGGAGTATCCGCCGCTGCGGCGTGAGCGAGTCGACGGTCAGGCGCAGTGGTTCGCGCCGTTCAACGCCACCTCGCCTGCGAACTGGACCGCCCAGTACGCGATGCGCCACGTCAAGCGTTACGGGTTGACGCGCGAGCAGCTGGCACAGATCGCGTTGACCGCGCGCGCCAATGCGATGCTCAACCCGCGGGCCCTGGTCAGGCAGCCGCTGACCATGGATGAGTACCTGGCCGGGCGCATGATTTCGACCCCGCTGTGCGTCTACGACTGCGACCGGTTTACCGATGCGTCGACCGTGCTCATCGTCTCCGCCGGCGCCGCGCTCGACGAGGTTCGCTGTCAACCCGTCCGCATCGCGGCGATGGCGGGCACGGTGGAACGCCATAGCTGGGACCAGGCGGAGTGGATGGCGTCTTACCCGACCGGCCGCGATCTGTGGAAACGCACGGACTACCGCGTCGAGGACGTCGATACGGTTCAGCTCTACGATGGTTTCAGCTTTTTCGTGCTGACCTGGCTGGAAGCCCTCGGTTTCTGCGATGTGGGAAGTGGGGGACGCTTCGTCGAAGGCGGCAAACGGATTGCCCGCGACGGGGAGCTGCCGCTCAACACCTTCGGCGGCCAGATCGGGGCCGGCCGCCTGCACGGCTTCGGTTTCGCCCACGAAGCCGTCGTCCAGCTGCGGGGGCGGGCGGGCGAGCGCCAGATCGGGGGCGATCCGCGTGTTGCGGTCTGCACCTCCGGTGGCGGACCACTGGCCACGGCGCTGCTGCTGGCGCGGGACTGAGACTGATGACGACCATCGAGCAGCTACCCGGGTTCCGACGGCGCATCCGCATCACTGCGGGAGCCGGATGGGTGCGCGGCGAGGTGGAGGACGACTTCCACTGCATGCAGGTGACGCTGCGTCACGCCCAGGGCGTCGTCACGGCGATGGAGCCGGTGATGGAGCGTGCACCGTGGACCACCTGCCCGGGAGCGGTGGCGCAGCTGAGCGCGACCTTTGCCGGCATTGAGCTGGACCGCTTCGCCTTGCGCGGGGCAAAGTCGGAGAACTGCACCCATCTGCATGACCTGGCACTGCTTGCGGTAGCGCACGCGGGGGACATCGAGCCCATCGTCTACGACATCCTGGTGTCGGATCCTGTCGATGGTTGGCGCGATATCGAACTGCGCCGCAACGGCGTGCCGCTGCTGGGCTGGATCGAGCGGAACGGCGTCATCACCGAGCCGGCCGAACTGTCGGGCCGGAGGCTCGACCAGTTGCGCCCGTGGATCGAGTCCCTGGATCCGGCGCGGCAGGAGGCGGCGCGGCTGCTGCGCTG
Source organism: Nevskia sp. (assembly GCA_031291075.1). Taxonomy (GTDB): domain Bacteria; phylum Pseudomonadota; class Gammaproteobacteria; order Nevskiales; family Nevskiaceae; genus Nevskia. The sequence continues at coordinate 174,354 of JARLJS010000151.1, forward strand.
GGGCGCCATTCTCGGCCACGGGCGTACCATTCCGATGGAGCGGCAATCGGATGCGCGCCGCATGCCTCCCAATTGCTACACCTTCCAGCCGCAGCGCGTGGCGGCTGCCACGCGCTGCGGCGCCATACGCGACTTCAGTCGGGGGCCGGCCAAGCCCCTGGACCGCGCTCCCTACACCGGCGGCCACGACCGAGCGATTCCATACCTTATTACATGAGGTTTGCACCGTGAACATGAACGACGGCTTGATGATGACATCCCGCAACTGCGTCAGCGCTGCCCGAGGAGAGCGGCATGCTTAATTCCGCGCGGGAACCTGCGGCCGTGCCGACGGTGTGCCACTGGGTTGGCGGCAAGGCGCAGGGCGGGACAGCGGATCGTGGCGGCGACGTTTTCAATCCGAGCACCGGTCGGGTCACCGCTCGCGTGCCGTTCGCCTCGGCCGAGGAACTGAATGCCTGCGTGGCGGTGGCCCAGGCCGCCTTCGCGGGCTGGGCGGGCACGCCGCCGCTGCGCCGCTCGCGGATCTTGTTCCGCTTCCGCCAGCTGCTGGAGGAAGCCGGCGACCAGCTAGCGGCGGTGATCTCCCGCGAACACGGCAAGACGCTGAGCGACGCGCGCGGCGAGATCGTGCGCGGCCTGGAGGTGGTCGAGTTCGCCTGCGGGATTCCCGATCTGATCAAGGGCGAATACAACGAGAACGTCGGCACCGGCGTCGACGCCTACAGCATCCGCCAGCCATTGGGCGTCGTCGCGGGCATCACGCCGTTCAACTTCCCGGCGATGGTGCCGCTGTGGATGTTTCCGGTGGCGCTGGCCTGCGGCAACACCTTCATTCTCAAGCCGTCCGAACGGGATCCTTCCGCCTCCGCCCTGATGGCGGAGCTGCTGCAGAAGGCGGGCCTGCCCGACGGTGTCTTCAACGTCCTGCACGGCGACCGGGCGGCGGTCGAGGGCCTGCTGCAGCATCCGGACATCGCCGCCATCAGCTTTGTCGGATCCACGCCGGTGGCGCGCGTCGTGCACCGGGAGGGTACGCTGCACGGCAAGCGCGTCCAGGCCCTGGGCGGCGCCAAGAACCACATGGTCATCCTGCCCGACGCCGATCTGGACGATGCGGTTGAAGCCCTGCTTGGAGCGGCCTACGGTTCCGCCGGCGAGCGTTGCATGGCGATCTCCGTGGCCGTGGCGGTCGGTGACGCCTGTGCCGACCGGCTGATCGAGCGCCTGGCGCCCAGGGTGACGGCCTTGCGCGTCGGCCCGCCTACCGATGCCGGCACCGAGATGGGGCCGTTGATCACCGGCGAGCACCGCCGCAAGGTCTGCGACTACATTGCCGGCGGCGTCGACGAGGGAGCCCGCTTGCTGGTGGACGGCCGGCCCGGGTACCAGGACGCACCGGGCGGGTTTTTCCTGGGAGGCTCGCTGTTCGACCGGGTCCAGCCGCAGATGCGGATCTACAAGGAGGAGATCTTCGGCCCGGTGCTCGGCATCGTGCGCGTGCCGGATCTCGATGCAGCGATCCGCTTGATCAATACCCACCCCTATGCCAACGGCACCGCCGTATTCACCCGCAGCGGCGCCGCGGCACGGGCATTCACCTCCGCCATCGAGGTGGGCATGGTGGGCGTCAACGTGCCTTTGCCGGTGCCGGTCGCGTTTCACAGCTTTGGCGGGTGGCGAAACTCCCTCTTCGGCGACCATCACATCTATGGGCGGGAGGGCGTGCGTTTCTATACACGCCTGAAAGCGATTACCCAGCGTTGGCCGCGCGAGCTCGACAAGAAGGCCGAGTTCGCGATGCCGACGATGAAGTGACGTGGCAGTCGTAAACTGAACATGGCCGAGTGGCGGATATGCCAGACCAAACAACGCAAATGACGGGCCGGAAGACGCAGCGGCGCCGACCGGAACCCGAGCGGACCAGGACCGCGATTCTCGATGCGGCGTGTACGCTGCTCGCCAAGGATGGACCGGAAGGCTTGAGCGTGTCCCAGGTGGCGCGGCTGGCCAAGGTCAACCGGGGCACGGCGTATCAGCACTTCCAGACGCGCGAGCAACTGCTGGACGCCACCACGACCTGGGTGAGCGAAAAGCTGCGGCGCTCCGTCTTCGGCGGATCCTCCAGCGGCGAGCCGCCGGTGCTGCTGGACGATGCGCAGGGCGTCGCGCGGCGCATGGCCGAGTTCGCCATGGAAAACCCGGAGCTGGGGCGCGTCTGGTTGTTCGAGGTGCTCAATTCGAACCGGCCGGGCAGTGATCCGTTCTGGAACCAGTTCAAGGGCTCGCTGGAGAAGTTTGCGGGCTCCGGGCACGCGCAGCCCGGCATCGATGTCGAAGTGCATGCCATGATCATGCTGATCGGGACCTTGCTGTGGCCGATCTTCGTCCGCGCCGATGCCCGCACCGCCAAGGACCGCAGCAGGCTGGTCGAGCGCTTTTCAAACGAGATGCTGCGCCTGAGCTTCTTCGGCACGATGCGGCCTGAGCGGTTTCCGGAGCTGGAGGCCACGCTGCGGACGGGGCCCAAAGTGGGCGCGGTATCTGGCGGCTCGCCGGACAAGCCGTGACCATGCGCCATGGAAGCGGCCGCCGATCCGGCAACGTGGTATTGCCGGCGGCCGCGTGAGTGGTGCCGCGACGATGAAAAGCCCCGCTCTGCGCTGGTTGGCCGGCTTGGCTGTGCTGGTGCTGCTGCCGGGGTTGGCCTATGCGGAGGCCGGGACGACCGGCGCGGAGGAGGCACCTAACCCTCCCGGAATCGAAGATCTCAAGCAGGCGATGCTGGAGCTGGGCGTGGACCATGTGCAGGCCGTCGAGCCGCCCGCTGCGGCCGGCAGCGCTCTGCTCCAGCTGTTCATCGGCCCGGGCGCATCGGGTGTACGGGTGCTGTCGGCCTCGCTGACGATCGATGATCAATCGCCCACCGGGCACGACTTCACCCCTTCCGAATCGGCGGCGCTGGACCGCATTGGCTTGTATCGGCTGACGCGCCAGGAACTCGTCCCAGGGGACCACCGGCTACGCGCCAAGCTGGTTCTGCGGCCCGCCGATGCCGCAGACTCCGTGGAGTCCACGACGCTGGATCTGGATCAGGCCGTCGGGCTGGGGGCGGGCACCACGGAGATCGAGTTGCAGCCCGATCGCGAAAGCCCGCTTGGTGCCGCGCAGTTGAAGCTCAGCAGCCTGGTCAGGCAGCCGTTCGGTGCGGACCAGGGCTGGTTCCTGAGCCGCTTGTTGGCGTCCGTGCTGGGAGAGCCGTCGGGCCAGCGCCATGTGGTCGCAGGCAGCGACGACGATCCGGCGGTGCGCTACGCGCGCTTTCTCGCCGCGAATGCCCAATACCTGGATGCGGCCGTGGCCCTTGAGCGGCTCCCGCGCCAGGTTCCCGGGATGGCTCTGGCACCGGCGTACAGCCTGGCGCGATGTCGCGTGCTGGTGCAATACGGGCTGCTGGAGCATGCGCGCGCCGCCGGGTGCCTAGCCCTGCCCGAAGGCGTGGGCGTCGACAATGCCTGGGATGTGCGGCTGGGCTTGGCCGAGGCGTACCTGCAGCGTGGCGCTTACGCCGCGGCCGACGAGGTGTTGGAGGCACCGCCGGCTCGTCGGGAAAAAGCGGTCCAGAGCCGGTGGCAGGACCTCAAGTCGCGCATCCTGATCGCACAGGGGCAACTCGGTGTAGCCGCCGATGTACTGCAGGGTAACTCCGCCGCGGCCGACTACGATTCCTACGTGCGCTATTACAACCTGGCCGTCGCCTACGTCGCCGCTGGCCGGGTCGATCAGGGGCTGACGATCCTCGATCGTGTCGGGCAGTTGCATGGCGCCAGTCCGGCGCTGCAGGCCCTGGTCGACCGCGCCAATCTCGCCCTGGGGGCCTATTTCCTGCGCGATGGCCAGGGCGGAACCGCGATTCCGATCCTCGAGCGCATCGGTACGACGGGTCGGTATGCGAACCGGGCGTTCCTGGACCTGGGATGGGCGTGGCTGGCCCCGGAAGGCGTCGTACATGAAAGAACAGAGATCGGCGACGAGCGGACGGTCGGTGTGCCACCCGAATCCGCGGGCAAGGGTTCCGGTCGGGCGTATGACCAGAACGTCTACCAGCGTTACGACCTGACTCCATTCACGCGCGTGCACGCAAGCGACGACCGTGAGGCCAGGCTCAAGCGCGCGCTTGCCGTATGGAGCCAGATCCTGGATCGTGATCCGGAGGACGAAGCGGTGCAGGAAACCCTGCTCGCCGTCGCCTACGCGCTGGATCAACTCGATGCACATGAGGAATCCGTCAAGTACCTGGAAAAAGCCCGGGTGGAGCTCGACCTGTCCCTGAGGGGACTGGGTGACACGGTGAAGTACGTCGACGGGAGCCGCTTCGTCGAAGACCTGCTGCGTGACCCGTCGCAGTCAAACCGGTTCGAGCGAGGCCTGGGCCATTTGCCACCGCCCGCGGAAGCGCAGTACGTTTTCGAAACGCTCGCGGGACCCAGGTTTCAGAGCCTTCTGGCCGATTATCGCGACCTGCAGGTCATGGCGGGACAGCTGAGCCGCTGGGCCCCGCAATCCTTCACTATGGAAGCCTCGACTGACGGGGCGGGGGCTGCCGCGCCGGCCCAGCCCGTGCCGGATGCGCCCGCCGATGTCGCTGATGGCGGGTCGCCCGGGCCGGACTGCCGAGCCCCCTGCGCGGGCATCCTTGCCGGACGCATCGCGGATTTGCGGGAACAGGTTGACGCGGCCCAGGCGGTGCACCTGGCCCGCATGCGCCAACAGGTCACCAGCGATCTGGATGCGCAGATCCGCTGGCGCCTTCATCTGCTGGAAGTCACCCGCTTCCAGCTCGCGCGCACCTATGACGACTCATCCGGAGGCGCCAGCCCCTGAGCCCGACCTGCCGTCGCCACCGGTGGCGTTCGCCGCGGAGGCCGATCAGGCCTTGACGCCGGTGAACTGGAATGAACCCATGAACCCGGCCTTGACCTTGCCGCTCATCTCCTTGCCGCTGACGGTGCCGCTGAAGGTCAGCTTCATTTTCATCGGCTTGGAGATGTGGTTGATCCAGGTGATTTGATTGCCGTCGATCTGGATGTCGCTGATTGGCGTGGTGGTCCCCTGGCCGGACTGGGTTCCGGTCAGCCGGCCATCGACATATTCCAGCGCCAGCACGGTGGCCATCGGGCCGGTCGGGCTCTTCACGGTCACATTCCAGGTGCCGTCGAGGGTAACCGGTTGTTGGTTGTCTTGAACGGCCGTTTCGGGCCTTGCCTTGGATGTGCTGGGACGGATGCCCGGGCGCGTATAGATGGGCAGGGTTTCCCATCCGCGCACGGTCGACGTCGGCGAGAGCCTGGCGCGATCCAGGTCGACGTCCCAGTACGGAAAGCGCTTGAGTAGTTCCTCCAGCGCGACGCGCCCTTCCAGCCGTGCCAGTACGGCACCCAGGCAGGTGTGTACACCGTAGCCGAAGGTGAGGTGCCGCTTCGTCAGCGTGCGATTGATGTCGAAGCGGTCGCCGTCGGGAAAGCAACGCTCGTCCCGATTGGCGGAGCCGACCAGGAACATCATCACGCTGCCCTTGGGAATGGTCTGCCCACGCACTTCGACGTCGCGATTGACGTAGCGCGCGATGTGCGGCGGCGGCGGTTCGAAGCGCAGGATTTCCTCGATGCCCTGTGGAATCAGCGTGGGGTCCTCCACCAGCTGCCGGCGCTGATCGGGGTGCTCGGCCAGCACCTTGCCGGTCCAGCCGATCAGGCGCGTGGTGGTTTCGTTGCCGGCCCCGGCAAGGACGTTGATCAGGGTCAGCATCTCCTGGCGGGCGAGCTTGCGGACGGTGCCGGTCTCGTCCTTGAACTCGGCGTTCAGCATCTCGGTCATCACGTCGTCGGACGGATGCTTGGCCCGCCAGTCGATGTAGTCCTCGAAGGCTTCGCCGGAGTAGTTGCTCAGCACGAACTCCATCGGCTTGCCGGACTCGGTGCGTATGCTGTCGTCGACGAGGTTCTTGACCGCCGCCTGATCCTCTTCCGGGATGCCCAGCAGCATGCCGATCACGCGCATCGGCATCTTGCCCCCCAGTTCGGCGATCAGGTCGAAGTTGTCCGAGCCGACCAGCGGATCCAGGCACTGCGCACAATAGTCACGCACCTTGGCCTCGAGCCCGTTGAGCCGCTTGGGCGTGAACATGCGGGCCAGCATTGCGCGATGCGCGGTGTGGATGGGCGGATCCTCGAAGATCAGGATGCCCGGGGGGAACTCGGCGTTGGCCTTGATCAGTTCCAGGATGGCTCCGCGTCCCGAGATGAAGGTCTCGCGGTCGAACAGGCCGCGCTCCACGTCCTCGTAGAGGCTCACCGCGTAAAAGTCATGTTCCTTGTTGTAGTAGAGCGGGGCCTCCTCGCGCAGGCGCCGGAACACCGGATAGGGATTGGCGCTGATCTCGGGGCTGTAGGGGTCGTAATAAACGCTGCTGGCGTGGGTATTCATCGGGATCCGGGGCCGGAAGGAGGACGGTGCGCCGCTCTAAAATTCACGTCAGAATAGTGACATGAAATTTTTTTGGCCGTCAAGCCGTACCGCCCGATCTTTTTTTTGTGGTCAACAACGATGTTGACTACGAGCGGGGCAGCCGTTAGCTTAGCAGTGTCCAGCCGTCCAGGCAGGCCGCCGGTAGCCGGATGCGCCGGCGAGGCTTCCGGCGACTTTGGAGCTCGTGAAATGACGGGCCAGCGGCTGCGAGGGCCGGAGGGGCGTCCACGCACCTCCGTTGTGCGCGTGAATCAATCACAGTATCTGGCAGTCACCTCACAATGAACTTCGATCTTTCCGAAGATCAGCAAATCATGCGCGAGAATTTTTCGCGCTTCCTGTCGGAACAGAGCAGCATCCCGCGGGTGCGGGCCGCGGCTCTTGCCACCGGCTTCGATCGGCAGCTGTGGACCGGCCTGGCGGAGCTCGGTGCATTTTCGTTGCGCGTGCCGGAAGCGGCGGGAGGCCTGGGCCTGGGTCTGCTCGATGCCTTGGTGCTGATGGAGGAAGTGGGTCGCACGCTGGCTTCCGGGCCGATCGCGGAAGCGCTGATTGCCACGCGGCTGCTGGCCCTGTTCGACGGCGAGGGCGAGCTGCTGCAACGGGCGCTTGCCGCGCAAACGGTGGTGAGCGTGGCGTTTCACGACGTCACCATGGCACCCATGCAGTGGGTGTCGGGCGGGGCGGTGGCCGATGTCGTTATCGCGCGCGAGGGCGACGGTATCGTGCTCATCAGCGTCGCTGACGGCGGCGGCCGCAACGGTGAGCCGAACCTGGCTTCCACGGCCATTGCCGAGCTGGATCTTGCAGGCAGGCCGCGTAAGGTGCTGGCCACGGGCCTGGCGGCCTGCGCAGCCTTTGGGCAGGCCATCGAGGAGTGGAAGCTGCTGACCGCCGCCGCATTGGCCGGCCTGTCGCGGGAAGCGCTGCGGCTGGCCGCGGCCTATGCCTGCGAGCGCAAGGCCTTCGGACAGCCGATCGGCATGTACCAGGGCATCTCGCACCCCCTGGCCGATCTGGCCACCGACGTCGACGGCGGAAAATACCTGGTCTGGAAGACCGTCCGCGACCTCGCCGACGGCCAGCGGCAGGCCGGCGCCCAGATTTCGCTTTCGCTCTGGTGGACCGCGGACACCGCCTCCCGCGCGGTGTCCCAGGCCCTGCATACTTTCGGCGGTTATGGCCTGACCACCGAGTACGACATCCACCTGTACAATCTGCGCGCCAAGGCCTGGCCGCTGGTGTTCGGCGATCCCGCGCGCCTGCTCGAGGAAGCCGGACGCCGCTTGTACGCCGGTGAGAACGTCGACCTGCCCGCGGCGGGCGAGGTGTCGATCGACTTCGACCTGGGGGTGGAGGCCCGTGCGCTGGCCGTAGAGCTCAACCGCTTTTTCGAAGAAACGCTCACGCCGGAGTTGCGCGCGAAGGCGCATTACTCGTTCGACGGCTTCGACGCCGACGTGCACAGGAAGATGGCCGCCGCCAGGCTGCTGTTCCCGGCGTGGCCGAAGGAGCTGGGTGGACGGGATGCGCCGCCCTATGCGATCAGCGCCGTCTATCGCGTCTACGAGGAGCAGGGCTGGACCAGCCATGCCATGAGTACAACCTCGATGGTGGGTACCATGATCCGGCGCTTCGGCAGCGAGGAGATCAAGCGCGAGGCGCTGAGCAGGATCGTGGCCGGCGAGGCGATCTGCAGCCTGGGCTATTCCGAGCCGTCCTGCGGCTCCGACGTATTCGCCGCACAAACGCGGGCCGTGCGGGACGGCGACGGGTGGCGCATCGATGGATCCAAGATGTTCACCAGCGGCGCCAACATCGCCGAATATGTCCTCATGCTCACGCGCACGAATCCCGATGTGCCGAAGCACAAGGGATTGACGATGTTCATCGTGCCGTTGAAGACGGCGGGTGCGACGATCCAGCCGGTCTATACGTTTCAGGACGAACGCACCAACATCACCTACTACGACGGGGTCAAAGTCAAGGACTCCTATCGTCTGGGGGAAGTGGATGAAGGCGTGAAGGTCATGGCCAGCGCTCTGGAACTGGAGCACGGCGGCGGCTTTACCAAGGTGCAGCGCGCCATGGCCCATGCGGCCGAGACGCTTTGCCGCGAGATCCGCTACCAGGGCCGTCCCTTGATCGAGGAGCCGGCGGCGCAGGTGCGCCTTGCACGCGCCACGGCGCACTGCCTCATCTCCGAGGTGCTCGGCCATCGCGCACTCTGGTGGGGCGCGCAGAAGAAGCCGAACATGGGCTATGGGCCGATGATCAAGCTGTTCTCTTCCGAGAAGTTCCTCAAGGATTCCGCCGACTTGTTGGACCTGACGGCGCCGTATTCGCTGGCCAAGCGCAGCGGCCCCGCCGGGTTTCTCAACCAGTGCTATCGCCATGCCCAGGGGACGACCATCTACGGTGGCACCAGCGAGGTGCACCGCAGCCAGATTGCCGAGCGCGCGCTGGGTTTGCCGAGGACGCGCACCTGACGGAGGATGACATGACGGAGAAAGCCCCGCACTTGCTGGAGGCGGAAGACGGCCCGATTCTGATCGCCACGCTCAACCGGCCCGACAAGCTCAACGCCCTCGACGCCGAAACGATGTCGCTGTTCGAGGCGGCGTTGCACCGGTTCCGCGACACCCCGGCGCTCAAGGTGATGCTGGTCAGGGCCAACGGGCGCTACTTCTGCGCCGGGGCCGATCTGCGCAGCGGCGGCGCCGGCAGGATGCCGCGCACCGCCTCGGAGATCAGGGAAAACCATCGCCTGCGGCTGCACGGGATGCACCGCATCTATGACGAGATGGAGCGGATCGAAAAGCCCATCGTCGTGGCGCATCATGCGATGTGCGTCGGCGGCGGACTAGAGTTGTCCTTGTCGTGCGACTTCCGCCTTGCAGCCAGGAGCGCGGCCTACGCGTTTCCGGAAGGAAAGATGGGGGTGCTTCCGGCATCCAACGGCGTCAGCCGCCTGGCGCGCATCATCGGGACGCACTGGACACGCTACCTGATCATGGCCAATCTCTCCGTCAGCGCGGAAAAGGCAATGATGATGGGGCTCGTGCACGAGGTGTTCCCCGACGAAACCTTCGAGGCCGATGTGATGCGCTTTTGCCGCCACCTGGCCGAACAGAACGCCGAGCAGATGGCGGCTGCCAAGATCGCCATCGAGCTGGCCCACGACGTGGGTCTTGCCCAGGCGCGAAACGTCGAGCGCCTGGCCAACAGCGCGCTGATGCTCAACCCCGACTACCAGGCCGGGCTCGAGCGCTACATCAAGGGGGTCGGCAACAAGGGCGGCAGTTAGCCCTCTTCCCGGTGCCAGTCCTCGAACAGCATTTGGGGAGCGCGCCAGCGACGCCTGGAAGAGCCTCGGCAAGTCCCGGAAAGGTATGCTATGCAGATCAATAAGTGATGACCTGAGCCTGGGCGGTCCGATCGCATATGCCTGCAGCAGCAAGAACCTTCGCCTTGTCCAGGCGGCATACCATCCAGTGCCTCCTTGCGGCCTGCTGGTTGACCGGCAAGGCGACGGCCCAGGTACCGGCGCGGTCACGCGCGCCGACCGATGCCGAAATCCGCGGCCTGCTTGCCGAGCAGGTCGAAGTACGCAAGCTCAGCGTCGGCGTCGTAGCGGGAGTGGTCGACGGTAGTGGGCGCCGGGTGTTCGCCGCGGGGGGCTATGGGCAGGGCGATGCACGCCGCCTCGGCGGCGACACGCTGTTCGAGATCGGTTCGGTCACGAAGGTGTTCACCGCGCTGCTGTTGACCGATATGGCGCAACGCGGCGAGCTGCGGATCGACGATCCGATCCAGAACTATCTGCCCGACGGAGTGCGTGCACCCGAGCGCCAGGGGCGCGCGATCACGCTGGCGGACCTGGCGACGCACACTTCGGGGTTGCCGCGCATGCCGGACAACAACCGGCCGAAGGATCCCGCCTATCCGTTCGCCGACTACGGCGTGGACCGCCTCTACGAATACCTGTCGTCGTACCAGCTGGGCCACCAGCCCGGCACGCAGTACCTGTATTCGAATCTTGGCTACGCCCTGCTCGGCAACCTGCTTGCGCGCCGCGCGGGCATCGACTACGAGGCCCTGGTGGCAACACGTGTCTGTGCGCCACTGGCGATGACATCCACTCGCATCAGTTTGACGCCGGTGATGCGCGAACGGCTTGCACCAGGACACGCGGCCGATCTTGCGCCGATGTCGCGGCCGGACAACCCGACATTCGCCGGGAGCGGGGCGCTCAAGTCGAACGTCAACGATCTGCTCAATTTGCTGGCGGCGAGCCTGGGCTATGTGCACACGCCGCTGGCGCCGGCACTGGCGGCGCTGCTGTCGGTCCGGCGTCCGACCGGTGAGGCGGGAGCCCATACCGCGCTGGGTTGGGAGATTGCGACTCGCGGCGGCAATGATGTGGTTTGGAAGGCTGGCTCGACCAGCGGCTACAAGAGCTTTACCGGTTACGTGCCCGCGAACGGCATCGGCGTCGTGGTGCTGTCGAATACGAACGCCGAGCGCGGCGTCGATGAGATCGGCTTTCGCATGCTGGGAGTGCGTCAAGACGGCGCTTGAGCTATCGAATGCGTAAGCTCGGGCGCGGCAGCGCGCAGCTTGGCATTCCCGTAAAAATGGTTTCCCATCAATCCCGCGATGGAAAGAAGTACCCGAATCCATCAATACTGTCGTATACAGACACTTAGGGACCTGAACAACTCCATGCCCTCCTTCGATATCGTCTCCAAAGCCGACAAGCACGAGCTCAGCAACGCCGTCGACCAGGCCAAACGCGACCTGGAGAACCGCTACGACCTGCGCGGGACCAATGCGCGCTTCGAGCTGGACGACTTCGTGGTCATGCAGTTCGCGCCTAGCGAGTACCAGCTCGACCAGCTCCTCGAAATCCTGCGCATGCGCCTGTCCAAGCGCGGTATCGACCTGCGCAGCCTGGAACTCGGTGACGTGGAGAGCAACCTGGCCGAGGCGCGGCGCAAGATCACCATCAAGCAGGGTATCGAGCAGACGCAGGCCAAGGCCATCATCGCCAGGCTCAAGGAAGCCAAACTCAAGGTGGATACCCAGATCAACGGCGACAAGCTGCGCGTCAGCGGAAAGAAGCGCGATGACCTGCAAGCCGCCATCGCCTTGCTGCGCAAGGCGGAGCTTGAGGTGCCGCTGCAATTCGAGAATTTTCGGGATTAACCTATAGAACTGGCTCTGGCAAGCCGGGTCGTGCACTGGCTGTCCGCGGCCGCAGGCGTATCCCGCGCCAAGCGGCGTTCAGCTGGCAAGCCGCGTGACAAGGTAGAGCGTAACGATCCCCAGTATCGACGACAGCGTCGTCAGCCGCGTCGGATGGTCGTGGTAACTCTCCGGCAGCAGGTCGCTGGCGGACATGTAGATGAAGCAGCCGCCGCATACGGCCAGCAGCAGGCCCAGCACCTCCGGGCGGGCGGTCAGCATCAGGGTCGAAGCCGCGCCGAGCACGGGGGCGATGGCGTCGAGCAGCAGCCATCCCACGGCGGCGCGGCTGCCGCCTTGTTTCCCCAGGACCGCGCCGACGGTGTTGATGCCGTCGGAAAAATCGTGGGTCAGGATCGCCGCCGAGACCACCACGCCCACCGACGGCGACACACGGAAGGCGAGGCCGATGACGAAGCCGTCGATAAAGCTGTGGACCGACAGGCTGGCGGCGCCGAGCGCACCCCGCTGCCAGCGCTTGCGGATCGCCTCGTCTTCGGCGCGGCCGGGCGATAGCGAGCGATCGAGCACCAGGTAGCCGACAAAGCCCGCCATCACCACCGTCAGCACGGCGGTCGCGCTCCATGCCGGCGCCGCCAGAACGATGGCTTCCGGCACCAGGTCGAAGAAGGCCACGCTCAGCAGTGCGCCGGCGCTGAATCCCAGCACCAGGTGCAGGCGGTCCTTGAAGCGCAGGGCGAACAGGCCGCCGAGGAGCGTCATGACAAAGGTGGCCAGGCTGACTGCGATTGCCGTCATGTTCAAAAGTCTTGTCAGGGTTTCTTGTGCTCCTGCGGAACTCGGCAGTCCGTCGCAAGGTCTGCAGGAGGGACAAGTTTAATGCAGGAAGCCGATCGGGCCGTCGTCGGGCGCGCGTTTGAGCGCCCGCGAGGAATGGAATGTGCCCGGCACGAAAAGCCAAGGGAGCGCAGGGATGCGGCTCAGGATCATACATGTGTTGCTGGCCCTCGCGGTGTTCGGCCTGGTGCCGGTCTTCTGCCGGGCGGCCGTTACCGATGCGGCGGCAAAATGCGATGCTGATTACGGCGACCCGCCGCGTATGGCGCCGTCGCTGTTGTCCCTCGACGGCGACGTCGGCCTGCTGCTGAACCTGTTCAACGATTGCCTGTTCAACGGCGGTAGCGTGCTCGACTGGATCGATGCCCGTCATGAGCGGCGGCGGGCCTGTCTGTTCGTGCCGCCGCAGGCATCGCCTCAGGTGCCGCTGCCGCTGGTGGTATTTCTGCAGGGTTCGCTGATCCCGGCACCGCCACAGCTCCTCCTGACCGACTGGATCCCGCAAAGCACCACCGCGGACCTGAGCGGCGATCCGCAGCGGCCAGGCTTCATCCTGTTGGTGCCGATCGGGCGCAACACGACCCATATCTATCCGTTCCCCGACAATGCCGGGCTGGGTTGGGACAACTGGTACCGCAACCTCGATCGCGGCAGCCCCGATCTCAACCCGGACGTGGCGGCGATCGATCACTTCATCGCCGCGGTGGAGTCGCGCGGCATCGTGGACGGCGACCGCGTGTACATGGCGGGCTGGTCCAACGGCGCCGCGATGGCGCAGCTCTATGCGCTCAATACGCCCTCCGTTGCGGCGGCGGCGGTGTATTCCTCCCCGGACCCGTTCAGCGACATCCTGGATCCCTGCGCGCAGAAGCCATTCGCCAGCACCATGACGCCGCTGATGGAGGTCCACAACGCCTGCGACATCTCCGGCATCTGCCAGACCGGGATGAGGTTCCACCAGGAACTGGCGCAGCTTTTCCCCACCCTGCCGCAGAGCGTGACGACGCTGGACGCCGTCGGGAAGCCGGTGCTGGCCTGCGTGGCGAGCTGCGCTTCCCAGGCCTATGCGGGTCCGGGGCGCGCCTATCATGTATTGTGGCCGCTCGGCTGGAACGATGCGATATTCCAGTGGCTGCGCGAACATCCTCTCAACGCCAAACCCTGATCTGCGGCCGGATGGGGGAACAGCTACAGCCAACGTCTAGGACCTGGTCAAGATGGAATGTGTGAAATTCCGGGGGCAGGGGGCATGATGCGAATAGCCGGCATGAGTTGCACCGTGGCCCTGCTGCTGCTGGCGTGGTCCGCCCACGCGGACTCCATGCCGGACCCGATTGCCGCGGCGGTGGCGGATCCGAGCCGGCCGGACACGGACCGCCAGCGCGACGCGGACCGCAAGCCGGCCGAGGTGATCGCCTTCGCCGGGATCAAGCCGGGTGACAAGGTCGCGGACTTCATGCCGGGGCGGGGTTATTTCACGCGGATCTTCTGCAAGGCGGTGGGCGAGTCCGGGCATGTCTATGCCATCTCCGTGCCGTTCAAGCGGCCGGCCGCGGCGTCACCGGCTGTCAGGAGCGCGCCGTCGGACAAGCCGGCCGCCGAACCACGGGGCCAGGCCTGCACCAACATCACGGCGATCACCCTGGAAGGCAAACCGTCCGTGGCCGAGGACGGGGACTCTCCCGGCGGCATGGTCTACCAGTACTGGTCGTACGGCGTGCCCGCCGAGAATTTCGCCGCTCCGGAGCCGCTCGACCTGATCTGGACCTCGGAGAACTACCACGATCTCCACAACAAGGCCTTCGGCGCCCCCGACTTGGCGGCGGTGGACAAGGCTTTGTTCCAGGCCCTGAAGCCGGGCGGGGTGCTGGTGGTGGAGGACCATGCCGCCGAGCCCGGTTCCGGCGCGCGCGATACCGAGACGCTGCACCGCATCGATCCCGAACTGGTGCGGAAGGAGGTGACCGCGGCCGGCTTCGAGTATGTCGGCGAGAGCAAGCTGCTGCGCCACCCCGATGATCCGCACACGGCCAAGGCGCATGAGATGCACGACAAGACGGACCGCTTCCTGCTCAAGTTCCGCCGGCCCTGACCGGCCTCTGCGGATTCAGGCCGGTTCGCCGAACCAGGCGGCCAGCCGCTCGTACACCTCGGGACGGCTTAGCAGATCCCAGTGGTTCATGCCGTAACCGACCCAGCGGCGCGCCTCCGGTATGCCGAGGTCGAGTGCGGTGTCGCGGTGTTCGCCCAGCGCGCTCCAAACCGGCACCAGCCCGTCGGCCAGCCAGCGGTCGGTGGGATCGCGCCGCTCCCGGCCGAGGGTTGCGGCCGCGGCGTAGCAGCGCACGCCGGGCGGCAGGGGGACGGGGGCGCGGCTGTCCGTGCCGTGCTCGAAGCGGCCGCGATCCTCCCAGTCCTCGTCGAGCAGGTTGCCGTGGCGCAGGTCGGTGACGCCGGCGCTGCGCAGCATGCCCAGGCGCGCCAGTGGCGAGACGTAGGGGCTGATGCCGGCGATGAAGGTCTGCAGGCGATTGCCGTGACGCTCCAGCGGCGCGCCGTGGTGCGGCGTGCCAAGGAACACCAAGCGCTCCAGGCGTGCCGGCCAGGCGAGCTTGGCCTGCCGTGCATAGTGGCAGGCGCTGCGCGCGACCAGGCCGCCCATGCTGTGGCCGAGGATCGTCAGGCTTTGCACCGGCACCGGCCATTCCTCCAGCAGCATTTCGAGCAGCCCGGCGAGATCGCGGCCGTTGCCGGAGACGTGACGGCCACTGTTGTAGTGCAGGTACAAGGGTGTGAAGCCGAAGTCGCGCGCCAGCGCGGCGCCGTGGTCGTGGCCGTTGCGTAGCCACTCCAGGTCGTTCATGCACAGGCCATGCACCAATAGCAGCAGCCTGCCGGTGGCCTGCGGCAGGCGTGCGGCCAGGGCCTCGCGCCGCAGCTCCAGGGGCACGCCGTCGCGGCGCAGCGCCATGCGGATCGCCAGCGGATTGCCGCTGGTCTGCAGGTGGTCGCCGACCACGCCGTTGACGGCGGCGAGGATCGCCTCCCGCGCCGGCGACGAGTCGGTGGTGCGGAGAAGCTGCGCGACCGGAGCGAGCGCGGCGTCGATGCCCAGGCCCACTGCCTGCGTCACGCCGCGGATGCTGGCGTAGACGAAACCGGTGAGGCCCGGCGCCGGACCCTGCACACCGGGTCCGAAGGGTAGCGGGGCGCGCATGATGTTGTGGTGCATGGCCTCCACCAGGCTGGTGGTATGGGCCACCGCGTCGATCGCCAGCCGCGTGGCGCCGCGCACGTCGTCGGCATGGAGATGACGGGATGCGGGGTTGCTCGTCACGATTTCGGGCGTCCATTAGTGTACATATGTACACATTGGGGTGCGGGCCGGGGCGAGTCAATGTGTTGTCCAGCAACAGATTGAATTAAATAAAGATAATTCCTTTCAGGCCGGCACGATATCGCAGTAGTTGAAGCGAGGCGTACGCATCACGCGGTCTCCCGCCCGGCAGGCGATCGGCGCCCTGAAGATCGGCCCGGCGTAGACGAACGAGTGATACTCGCCGTTCTCGCCACAGGGATCCGCGTTATCCGGCAGATCGGCCAGCAGATCATGGTCGATCTCCCGGCCGGCGAACGCAGCGTCGATGGCCTGCGTGTCGACGCAGGCCAGGATGGCCCTGAAGCCGAGGCCGATGAAGGTCCGCACCAGCTCGTCGGTGTCGCGCTTCCAGATCGGGTAGATACCGGTCATCCCGGCTTGGGCGAGGCGCTCGTCCCGGTACTTGCTCAGGTCTTCCAGGAACAGGTCGCCGAACGCCACCTTGGTGATGCCGAGGCCCCTGAAGTGCTCGAGCGCATCGCCCATGCGCGCTTCGTAGATTTCGTTGGAACAGTCCTTGGGGATCATGACCTGGTGCAACGGGATGCCTAGCGACTCGGATTGGCGCCGCAGCAGCTCACGGCGCACGCCGTGCATGCTGATGCGGTCGTATTCCTCCGTCACCGTGGTGAGCAGGGCGGCGATCTCGTATTTCCGCGAAGCCAGCAGGTGGTAGGCCGCCATGGCGCTGTCCTTGCCGCCGCTCCAGGACAGTACGACTTTTTCCCTGGGCGGCTTTGCCGGCGGCGGTTTGCCGGTTGCGCCTGCCGCGTGCAGGGAGGCGAGCGTCGGCGTGGCGGGTCCGGGCGCGTCTGTGGGTAAAGTCATGAAGGCGGATGATCGGCAGGCTCGTAGCACTCCGATCATGCCCGACTTCGCCGGATTACGCCCCGCCATTCCGTGCGTGGCGGCCATCGCACGAAAAACAGCGGGCGCAGCCCTGTCCGCTCGTGCGCCCGCAATCGCCTATCTGCTGAGCGACATCACCGCGTTGTTATTGTCGTCGTTGAAATAAATGATGGTGTTGCCATGGGCGTCGGTGGTGGCGACGAGGCCGAACAGCGCGCCCGGGGCGCCGTTGTCGAGCTGCACCGGCTGGCCGACGAAGCCGAGCGCCGGCGAGATCTCGAACAGCAGGTTGACCTGCGGCGGGCTGTTAAGGTCGGCGTTGGCAACCACCAGGTCGCCGTCGGACAGCAGGGCGGCGCTGATGGGGCCGTTGAGCTGGCCGCCGTTGGCGATGACCCGGGCCGCGGCGGCGGAGGGGCCGGAGAAGGTGGGTGCCGGCGTCGGCGGTGTATTGGCGCCGCAGTTGCCGTTCACCACCACGCCGTCACTGCCGATGGTGGAAACGCCGGCGAAGGCCACCACGCTGTTGGAACTGGTGTCGACGACGTAGAGCGTGTCCACGTTGGGGTCGTAGGTCAGGCCGGCCGGCGCGTAGAGCGCGCCCGGCGCGCCGCTGGTGCAGAAGCCGTAGGCGATCTCGGTGAATGCCGCCTGGCTGTCGCCGCCGAGGCTGATGCGGTCGATCGCGCCGCGATAGACCTGTGACACGTAGAGCGCGGCTGCACGGCCGGACGCGGCTGGGACGTAAATCTGGCCCCAGGGTCCCTGCAAGTTGTCGGCGGAGAACGGCGTGTTGACGGTGCCGCCGGAGGTCACCAGCGGATCCTGGTTGGCGGAGTAGGCGGCGGCCGCGATGCTGTCGTCCGGCAGGATCCCCAGGGCGCTGCAGCCGAGCAGGCCGGCCGACTGGGCGATGCGATAGGGGCTCGAGCCGGCGGCCGGGTGCAGGCCGACGATGGTGGTGCCCTGGCCCTGGGTGTTGGTGGCGCCGTCGTTGAAGTTGCAGATCACCAGGTCGCCGGCGGTGATCAGGCCGGCGCTGACTGGCGCGATGACCAGCCCGTACGGGTTGCCGCCCTGTTCGATCGGATCGGCGGTGGAGCCGATGGTGGCGATGGTGGCCAGGGTGCTCAGGATCGGCGGGTTGACCGTCACCGTGGGCGTAGTGGCCATACCGGTGCCGCCGGGACCGGTGCAGGTCAGCGTGTAGCTGACGTTGCCGGTGGCCGTCGGCGCCACGCTTGCATGGCCGTTGACGGCCTGCATGCCGCTGAAGGGGCCGGCCCCTGCGCCGGAGGCCAAGGCGGTACAGGAAGTCGCGTTGGTGGATGACCACGCCAGGTTCACGCTCTGGCCCAGGTTGATGGCGCTCGCCGCGCCGGGCACCGAGAATTGCACGACCGGCGCGGCCATGTTGTTGCTGTCGGCCGAGCAGCCCAGCAGCAGGGCGGACACGCTACCGGCGATGAACAGGCGGGCATCACTCATGGGCTGCTCCTGATATGGATTGCCCAGGTGAGTGCCGCCCCGGCTGGAAAAGGTTGTCGTCCGGGGCTTCGGCCGGCGGGTCGTCCGCGCCCGCCGCCGTTCACCACATCAGGTCGTCCGGCACCACGTAGTCCTTGTACGGATCGTTCTGGTCCGCAGGCTGCGACGACGCGGTGCTGGTGACCATCACGGCGCGCTCGGAGCGCTCCCGGATGCGCTGGGCGATGTCCGCCGGCACCACTTCGTAGCGGCCCTCGCAGCGCACGATCATCAGCCGTCCTTCGCCCAGGCCGGCACGCGTGGCGGGGTCGACCGGGATGCGGCGGATGCGGTTGCCGTCGAGGAAATTGTAGAGGT
Organism: Nevskia sp.; assembly: GCA_031291075.1. Classification (GTDB taxonomy): domain Bacteria; phylum Pseudomonadota; class Gammaproteobacteria; order Nevskiales; family Nevskiaceae; genus Nevskia. The sequence goes on from JARLJS010000151.1 coordinate 193,000, forward strand.
CGTCACCCTCCACCCGCGGCAGCCTGTGTTGCGTCACGAGCTGCTTGATCTCCGCCTGGCGCGCCTTGTGCTCGGCCTTCTCGCGCTCCTTGCGGTTGCGCTCCTCGTCCTGTGCCAGCTTCGCCGCGCGCGCCTTTTCGGCGGCGATCCTGGCTTCGTCGCCGGCGCTCGGCTGCTTGGCGTGACCGGTGCGCTTCTGCTGCTGATGCTGCCGGCCGGCGTCCTGCGCCTGCTTCTTGGTGATCAGTCCAGCTTGCAGGAGTTGGTCGCGCAGGGAAAGGCTCATGGATTTGCTCGTTTGTAGCTCTTGGTGGAAACGTATGGACCGGTCCGGAACGGGTTCGTTCCGGCGCCCCATAATGATGTCGTAACCGGGCGGCCGAGACCACCTCAAGTCTACCGCTTCGCCTCGCGCAGCCGGACGCCGTGGCCCGCCCACCCTGACAGTCAAGGGGTTTGTACAATGGTGACTCCGTCGACCCGGAGCAAGCCCATGGCGCAATGGCACATCGCCCAGCTCAACGTCGGCCGCACCGTGGCGCTGCCCGGCGAATCGGCCCTGGCCGGGTTCATGGCCAGGCTCGACGAGATCAACGCCCTGGCGGAGGCCTCGCCGGGTTTCGTCTGGCGCCTGCAGAACGACAGTGGCAACGCCACCGATATCCGGGTATCGGACGATCCGTACTTCCTGGTGAACCTGTCGGTGTGGGCATCGGTGGAAGCGCTGTTCGAATTCGTCTACCGCACCGTCCATACGCAGGTGATGGCGCGGCGGCGCGAATGGTTCGAGCAGCCGGCCGAGGCCTACCAGGTGCTCTGGTGGGTTCCCGCCGGCCATGTGCCCACGGTGCAGGAGGCGCTGGAGCGCCTCGCGCATCTGCGGCTGCACGGCCCCACGCCGAAAGCCTTCACCTTCAAGAGCCGCTATCCGCAGCCGGACGAAGGCGGCGGGCCGCAAGACATGTACCCTGAGCCGTATTGCATCGGCTGGAACTGAGAGGAGCACGCGTCAGACCGGCCCACGATCTCATCGGCGTCGGCGGGCTTTACCTTTGTTAACCGGCAGCAGGACGAGGATTAAGGAAGCGTTCAGCGTCCCCGCGTAGCGTATCCGCTAGTGCCAGGGCGATGGAGCGTTTCGTGATTCACACAAGATTTAGGATGCCGGTGAAGGCTCTGATGCTCGCCTGTGCGGCGACGCTCGCGGCTTGCGCGACCGAGCCGATGGGGCCAACGGTGCAGGTGCTGCCGGGCCGGAACAAGCCTTTCGATGCGTTCCAGAACGATCAGGCCGTGTGCGAGCAGTACGCCAGCCAGCAGGTTGCGGGTCAGGCCGATGCGGCCAACCAGCGCGGCCTGGGCGAGGCGGTGCTGACCACGGCGCTGGGCGCCGGGCTGGGCGCCGCCATCGGCGGTGGCCAGGGCGCCGGTGTCGGCGCGGCGGCGGGCAGCCTGGTGGGCGCCAACGTCGGCGCCGGCACCTCGACGCAGGCGGGCGGGTCGATCCAGCACCAGTACGATATGGCTTATACGCAGTGCATGTATTCCAAGGGCAACCAGCTGCCGCAGCCGGCGCGCCCGGTGTACGTCACGCCGCCGCCGGTGTATTACCCGGCGCCGGTGTATGCGCCGCCGCCACCGGTCTACTACCCGGCGCCGGCATATCCGGCATATCCGCCGCCGCCTCCCGGGTATGGGCCGCCGTAGGTCCGCCGGAATGTGTTCAGCCGGTGTCCGGCTCGGGTGCCGATGATTGACGGCAGCCCATGCCGGTAGCGGGTTTAGGGTGTTTCAACGAGGCATGAAGGCATGCGCCGTCTGAGATTGATCGCAGCCATCGCGCTGCTTTGCGTCCCCGCGCTGGCTCTAGCCTGGGGGCGGGTTGCGGTGGGCATCGGGATCGGCGGGCCGGTCTACTACGGCTCGCCGTACTATTATCCCTGGCCCTGAGGTTTCCCCTCATATTCAGCTTCGTCGCAGCGGTGGATCAGCATACAGCGGCGGCGGTTCTGACAGCAGATCCAATGCTTGAGTGAGTTCACGGCAAGCAAACCGAATGGTTTCGTCGGCCAGGGCCATCCAG